>REEE01000149.1 GCA_007695245.1 Candidatus Competibacteraceae bacterium
ACACACATACTTGATGTCCAGATACTCCGCGATGCCATACTTCGAACCTTCGCGGCCGAAGCCGGATTCCTTGACTCCTCCGAACGGTGCCACCTCGGTCGAGATCAGTCCGGTATTGACGCCGACCATGCCATATTGCAGCGCCTCCGCCACCCGAAACACCCGACTCAGATCCCGGCTGTAAAAATAAGCCGCCAACCCGAATTCGGTGGCATTGGCCAATCGTACCGCCTCCGCGTCGGTTTGGAACCGGAACAACGGCGCCACCGGGCCGAAGGTCTCCTCGCCAGCCACCCGCATCTCCGGCGTCGCCTCGCTCAATACCGTAGGCTCGTAGAACGTCCCACCCAGCGCGTGGCGTCGACCGCCGGCCAGCACCCGCGCGCCTTTCTCCACCGCATCGGCGACGTGCTGTTCCACCTTGGCCAGCGCCGCCGCGTCGATCAGCGGACCCTGGGTGACCCCCGGCTCCAGGCCGTCGCCGACCTGAAGCTGCTCGCGCACCGCTTCGGTCAAGCGGGCGGCGAAGGCGTCGTAAATGCCCTCCTGCACCAGGAACCGATTGGCGCAGACGCAGGTCTGACCGCTGTTGCGATATTTGGAAGCCAGCGCCCCGGCGACCGCGGCGTCGAGATCGGCGTCGTCGAACACGATGAACGGCGCGTTGCCGCCCAGTTCCAGCGACAGTCGCTTGAGGGTGCCGGCGCAGCGCTGCATCAGGTATTTGCCGGTGCGGGTCGAACCGGTGAAGCTCAGCTTGCGCACCAGTGGGTGGTCCAGAATTTCATCGCCGATGGCCTGAGCCGGACCCGTGACCACGTTCAGCACGCCGGCCGGCAAACCGGCCCGCTCCGCCAGCGCCGCCAGCGCCAGCGCCGAGAACGGGGTTTGGAGGGCCGGTTTGACCACCATCGGGCAGCCGGCCGCCAGCGCCGCGCCGGCCTTGCGGGCGATCATGGCCGCCGGAAAATTCCACGGCGTGATCGCGGCGCAGACTCCAACCGGCTCCTTCAGCACCAGGATGCGCTGGTGGGGCTGGGGGGCGGGGATGGTGTCGCCGTAGACCCGCTTGCCTTCCTCGGCGAACCACTCCAGGAAACTGGCGGCGTAGGCGATCTCGCCCCGCGCCTCGGCCAGCGGTTTGCCCTGCTCCAGGGTCATCAACACCGCCAGGTCTTCCTGATGTTCCAGCAACAGATCGAACCAGCGCCGCAGGAGCGCGGCCCGGTCCCGCGCGGTCAGCGCCCGCCAGCCGGGCAGCGCGGCGTGCGCGGCCTCGATGGCGCGGCGGGTTTCGGCGGCACCCAGTTCGGGAACCTGGCCCAGGATTTCGCCGGTGGCGGGATTGGTGATGGCGGCCACGGTGCCGTGGTCGGCGTCGATCCAGGAACCGGCCACGTAACATTGCTGGCGGAATAGCGTCGTATCGTGCAATTGCATTGAGAGTTCTCCACTGGAACGCGGTGATCGGTCATGGATCACGGACCCGATGGTCGGCGAGTCCGGACCGCCCTACAATAACCGCCATAAATCTCCCCAACCTCATCAGTTTAGCCACTCCGACGGAGTCGTCGCCGTGAAATTTCGCCTGATTCTGATTCTGAGTCTGGTTTTGCTGGCGGGCGTTTGGATGAGCCCGGTGGCCGGTTTCGGCGCGCCCCGAGCGCCCGAGGCCACCGAAGCCACAGTCCCCGCGCCCAAGCGTTTCAATTTCGCCGACGTGCATCGTCGCGCCGAAATGCTGGCCAACCAGCCATTCCAGGCCAACGACAAGGTCTTGCCGGATTTTCTCCGGAACCTGGACTACGACCAGTATCGCGATATCCGCTTTCGGGCCGAGCAGAGTCTGTGGCGCGATGCCGGGCTTCCGTTCGAGATTCAGTTCGCGCCGCTCGGCTCCCTGTTTCTCCAGCCCGTGACCCTCAATGTCGTCGATGAGGGCGAGGTCAAGTCGGTGGAGTACTCGAACGCACTGTTCGACTATGGCAAGCACGAGGCGACCGCCGATCTGCCCCCCGATCTGGGCTTCGCCGGGTTCAAGGTGCTCTATCCATTGCACGCCGACAGCCATTACGACGAAGTCGCGGTCTTTCTGGGGGCGAGCTACTTCCGCGCGGTCGGGCAGAACCAGAACTATGGTCTTTCGGTGCGCGGTCTGGCCGTCGATACCGGGTTGCCCAGGGCGGAGGAATTTCCGTATTTTCGCGAGTTCTGGATCGAACGACCCGACCGGGACGCCACCGAACTGACGATCTACGCGCTCATGGACAGCCAAAGCCTCACCGGTGCCTATCGGTTTATCATCAGACCGGGTGTGAACACGCAGATCGAGGTCAAGGCCAGTCTTTTTTTCCGCGACCGGGTGCGACGCCTGGGCATCGCGCCTCTGACCAGCATGTTCTATCACGGGACGTTGAGCGAACGGTTTTTCGATGATTTTCGCCCCCAGGTCCACGATTCCGACGGTTTGTTGATGCACAACGGCAACGGCGAGTGGATCTGGCGTCCGCTACATAATCCGACCCAACTACGCATCAGTGCGTTTCAAGATCAAAATCCACGCGGGTTTGGTCTGTTGCAGCGCGATCGTGATTTCGCCAACTATCAGGATCTGGAAGCGCATTACCATATCCGGCCCAGCGTCTGGGTCGAGCCGCTGGACGACTGGGAGCCAGGGGCGGTGCATTTGATCGAAATTCCCACCACCGCCGAGCGTTACGACAACATCGCTGTGTTTTGGACGCCGCACCGGCCAGTCGAAGCCGGCCAGCAATTGGAGTTGAACTATCGGCTGCATTTCTTCCTGGACATGCCGGGCCTGTCGCCGGCCGGACGTACCCTGGCCAGCCGGGTCGGCGCGGGCGGCGCGGGCGATCTGGATCCTTCACGGCGGCGGTTCGTGATCGATTTTGGTGGCGAAGCCCTGGCGGCGCTGGCGGAGGACGCCCCGATACAAGGCGCGATCAAGGCGTCCACCGGCCGGATCGAGCATGTGGTCGTCCAGAAGAATCGCCAGATCAATGGCTGGCGTCTGGCCTTCGAGTTTTTACCGGATGGGGATAGCCTGGCGGAACTGCGCGGCTTCCTCAAGCTCGACGATGCGGTTCTGACTGAAACCTGGAGCTATCAGTGGACCGCGCCCCGCTAGGCGCGGGCGCTCCGTGGTCGTCCGCATCGCCGCCGTCGAGCGAATGGGTGCGGGAGCGGGTTGAAGCTTACTGGCGGGTGTTGGGCGTCACTGACCCCGGGCAGATCGCGGCCCTGACCGAGCAGACTTTGCGCCGCGCCCCCGAGGGGCCGGAGACTGCCGGCCCGGATCCGGTGGCGCGGGCGCTGGTCGCCGCCCGAAATCTGCTGGATGACTGGTTGGCGCGGACCCTCGATCTGCCTCAACAACCCCGAGCGCTGGCGGCGGCCCGGGCGACGTTGCTGGGTGGAGTCGCGCCCGATTGGCCGTCGGCCCTGTTCGCCGCGCCGGGCGAGGCGGACGAGGTGCGGGACGTCTTGCGCGCGGCCATCGCCGAGCCGACCCCGCCGCCCGCGCCCGGTGCCATGCCGGCGCAGCCCATCGAACTGTTTTCGTTGCGCGGGCTGTTGCGCCGGTGGTGGCGTTCGATGGTTGGGAGCTGATCTGCGGTGTCGAGCAGCCCCCTTGAGCGTGAGCGAGCATGGTCCAGAAGCGGCGTAGGGTTTCAGCGGGGGTCAGGCGGGTTTCGATTTGGCGAGGGATCATGGGTTGCAATCATGGACTGATGTGCCAGATTTACAAGGCTATTGCAGATAAGTAGCGCTGGCCCTGGTCGGCCAGCTGGGCGACGAACGGGGTTTTATCGACGCAGGCATAACCTTGGGCGCGCATCTCGCGCAGGTTTTGCAGGCCAATATCCTTCCATAAAGGACAATTATCTTTTATATTGTCCTTTATGGAAGGACAAATACGCGAATTAATCCGACAAAAAATCGTGGATTCCCTGGCTGCGCCCGTACCCGATTTTACGCGCCGAGACCTTCGGTTTCCAGCGATACCGGGCAAGGCGATAGCGGTTATTGGGATGCGCCGGGCCGGCAAAACCACTTTTTTGTGGCAAGTCTTGGCGGATCGGCTGGCGCAAGGCGTGGGTCGGGAAGGATTGCTCTACTTCAGCTTCGAGGATGAGCGCCTGGCGGGGATCACCGCGACTGATCTGCATCTGGTCGTCGAGGAATACTACCGTCTGTACCCGGAATGGCGCGACCAACGCCGCGCGGTTTTCTTTCTGGACGAAATCCAGGTCGTGTCCGGCTGGGAAGCCTTCGCCCGCCGACTGCTGGATACCGAACAGGTAGATCTGTTTCTTTCCGGTTCCTCGGCGCGCCTGCTTTCGCGCGAGGTGGCGACCAGTATGCGCGGTCGCGCGCTGGAGGCGCGGGTCTACCCATTCAGTTTTCGCGAAGTCCTGCGCCATGGGAACCAGGAACCGCCAGCGACCCCCGAGCGCCTGCCCAAGGCCGCGCGCTCTACCCTGGAGCGCGACTTGCGAGCGTATCTGGTGGGGGGTGGTTTTCCCGAAGCGCAGGGCCTGCCGGTACGAGACCGTTTCGAGTTGCTGCGTGGTTACGTCGATGTAGCGTTACTCCGGGATGTGATCGAGCGCCACGCAGTCTCGCACCCCGTCGCCTTGCGCTGGATGGTGCGGCATCTCCTCAGCAACGCCGCCGGTTCCTTCAGCGTCAACAAATTCCATGGCGACTTGCGGGCGCAAGGCATCCCGGTCGCCAAGGATACCTTGCATGACTACCTGGGTTACCTGGAAGACGCCTTTCTGATTCGCACTGTTTCCCTCGCGACCGAATCCGAGCGCCGCCGCATGGTGAACCCGCGCAAAGCCTATCCCATCGACCCCGGCCTGATTCCGGTGTTTGATCGTTCCGGCCGCGCCAACCAGGGACACGCGCTGGAAACCGTGGTGTTATTGGAACTGGAACGGCGCGGCGCAGAAATTGCCTATGTCCGCACCGCAGCAGGTTTTGAGGTGGATTTCCTGGCGTGCTATCCAGAGGGTGGCGAAGCGTTGATCCAGGTTTGCGCCGATTTGGACGACCCCGTGACCTGGCAACGGGAAACGCGCGCCCTCCTGAACGCGGCCCAGGAATACCCCCAGGCCACGCTGCATCTGATCAGTCTGGAGCCGGATCAGTGGGCCGAACTGCCCCCCGGTATCAACTGGCGCCCGGCGACCGCTTGGCTGCTCCAGGATTCACCGCTGGAAAGCGGCTGATGCGTCAGGCGAACAGGTCGCGATTCCCGATGAAGGCTTGCCGGTTTTGCCGGCCGATGGGGAGTTTGCGCATGGCGGTGGCCTCCGGAACCCACTGTCAGGAAATTCTACAGTGGCGCGCTACGAGCATTTACCGATCTACACTGATGAAATCGTGATGCAGCCTATCGAACGAGAATCATCCTTTACCCTCAACGACCCGCTGCTCGCCCGCCAGCAAGCGCGCCCGCAGGGTTTGGCTGACCAGCTCGCCGATCCGCTCCAGAAACAAGGTGCCAACGCCTGGATAAAAGCGCCCGGCGTCGCTGCTGCCCACCGCCAGCAAACCGCGCCATTCCTCGTTCCCCAGGGGAATCAGCGCCGCCGAAGCGGCGCGACCCGCCCCGTCCGCGAACAGAGCGGCGGCTTGTTCCGGACTCAGCCGGCCGCACCGGGGCCGACCGGCGCGGAACACGTCCTCGAACAGGATGAGGACATCGGGGCGGAGAAATTCCTCCACCGCGCTCAACCCCACGGTCGGCGGGATCGCCAGGCACAGCGCCACGCAGTCGGCCCGGAATTCCTCGCGCAGGATCGCCTTGACGCCATGCAACAGTTCATCCAGCCCACCCCGAGCGTCCAGCAGGCCCAACGCCAGCCGTTGTACCCGCCCCGCCAGCCGGTCGTTGTCGCGGGCGATGGCGACCAGTTCCAGTAATTTGTCGCGCAGATGCTGGCTCTGCTCGCGCAGCAGGCGGTTCTGGTATTCCAGCAGCGAAACCGCCGGTTGGCAGGGATGGGGAATGCGCAGATTTTCCGCCAGATCGGCGTGCCGGATGAAAAACTCCGGGTGATCGCGCAGATAGGCGCGGATCGCCGCCTCGAGGTCGGGCGGGTCTGAGGTTTCCCGTTCTTCGTTCACGGTTCGATCCATCCTTCAAATACGGTTGTCGCCGGTCCGCTCATCATCACCGCTTCACCCTCTCCCGCCCAATGCACGGTCAGTTCGCCACCGGGCAGCTCGACCCGAACAGCGGGCCAGAGCAAACCCCACAGCCGGCCGACCACCACCGCCGCGCAGGCGCCGCTACCGCAGGCCAGCGTCTCGCCGACGCCGCGCTCGAAGACTCGCAGCCGGATGCGATCGGGAGCGACGACCTGCATGAAACCGATATTGGCGCGCTTGGGGAAGCGATCGTGCCGTTCCAACAACGGCCCCAGATGCGCCACCGGCGCCCGGTCCACGTCGTCCACCCGCAACACGGCGTGCGGATTGCCCAGCGAAACCACGCCGATCTCCAGGTCCAGACCATCGGCGGCGATGGGGTAATGCCGAGCGCGTTCGGTGGCAAGGAACGGAATCTCGGCCGGCTCCAGCCGCGGCTGGCCCATGTCCACCGCTACCCAGCCATCCGGCTGGATGCGCAACCGCAACAGGCCGGCGGCGGTCACCACCCTTAACTCATCCCGGTCGGTCAGCCCCCGCTCGCGGACGAAGCGGGCGAAACAGCGGGCGCCGTTGCCGCATTGCTCCACCTCGCCGCCGTCGGCGTTGAAGATGCGGTAGCGGAAATCAGCCTCCGCTCGATCGGACGCCTCCACCAGCAACACCTGGTCGCAGCCGATGCCGAAATGGCGGTCGGCCAGGTGCCGGATCCGCTCCGGGTCCAGCGCCACGGTTTGGTTGATGCCGTCGATCACCACGAAATCGTTGCCGAGTCCGTGCATTTTGGTGAAAGAGAGCTTCATCGCACCGTAACCCCTAACTCCGCCCCGTCCAAGCGATTTTATACAAATCCATCCGCCGATCGCGGAAGTTGCGGACGCTGCCATGCATGCGCAGTTCCTTCAAATTATCCAGATCCAGATCGACGATCAGCAGCATTTCGGTGTTCGGCGTGGCCTCGGCGGCGATGGCGTCGTGCGGAAAGGCGAAGTCGGAGGGGGTAAACACCGCCGCTTGGGAATATTGCATGTCCATGTTCTCCACCTTCGGCAAGTTACCCACGCTGCCGGAGATCACCACATAGCATTCGTTCTCGATGGCCCGCGCCTGGGCGCAGCGCCGCACCCGCAGATAAGCGTTCTTGGTGTCGGTCCAGAACGGCACGAACAGAATCTGCATCCCTTGATCGGCCAGCAGCCGCGGCAGCTCCGGAAATTCGACGTCGTAGCAGATCAGAATGCCGATCTTGCCGATGTCGGTCTCGAACACCTGGAGTCGGTCGCCACCCTGGAGACCCCAATAGGACTGTTCGTCGGGGGTGGTGTGCAATTTGGACTGTTTGTCCCAGGTGCCATCGCGCCGGCACAGATAGGCGGCGTTATACAGCACGCCGCCCACGTATTCGGGCATGCTGCCGGCGATGATGTTGACATTATAGGCCAGCGCCAATTGCAGGATGGCCTCGCGCAAGGGTTGGGTGTACTCGGCCAGCTCCCGCACCGCCTCGGCGGCGTTGCGCTGATTGAACAAGGCCATCAGCGGACCGCTGAAGAACTCCGGGAACAGCACGATATCGGTCTTGTAGCCGGCCACCGCATCCACGAAATACTCGACCTGCTGCAATAGATCTTCGAGCGAAGTGACCTGGCGCATCTGCCACTGCACCACCCCCACCCGCACCTCCGACTTGCGGCCACCGATCAGGACTTCCCGGTCCTCATAGTAGATATTCAGCCATTCCAACAAGACCGCATAGGCTTTGGACTCAGTATCATCGGGCAGGTAGCCGGTGATGATCCGGCGTACGTGGAAATCATTGGCCAGTTGGAAAGTGAGGATCGGATCGACCAGTTCCTTGGCTCGCACCTGCGCCACATATTGCTGCGGTGTCATGTCGGGAGCGTACCGCCCGTAGCCGGGAATCCGTCCGCCGACGATGATGGCGCGCAGGTCCAGCTTTTCGCAGAGTTCCTTGCGCGCGTCGTACAGCCGCCGGCCCAACCGCATGTCGCGATAGTCGGGATGGACGAAGATATCCACGCCATAGAGCGTGTCGCCGTTGGGATCGTGGGTGGTGAGATAGCCGTCGCCGGTGATCTGCTTGTAGTTATGGCGGTCGCCGTAGCGGCCGTAGTCCACGATCAGGCTGATCGCGGCGGCCACCACCTTGCCGTTGTCTTCAATGCAGATCTGTCCCTCCGGGAAGCGGGCGATCTGCGAGGCGAACTGCTCGCGGCTCCAGGCCCCATCCATGCTGGGGTAAACCATTTCCATGATTTCCCCCATATCGTCGTAATCGGACAGACGCAGGTTGCGCAGCTTCAACCGGTGCTGGACCGGCGGTTCGGAGGTTTTTTCGGTCATGCTCGGCAGGTTCAAGGCAAAAGGCTCAAGGCGAAAGGTTCGAGAGAGAAAGGCAAAAGGCAAAAGGCAAAAGGCAAAAGGCAAAAGGCAAAAGGCAAAAGGTTCAAGGGGAAAGATGGGCTACATGAGCTGGACATAATCACGGTAGATGCAGCGATCCATCACCACGGTTAGCCCGGCGGCTCGCGCCCGCAGCGCCGCCGCTCGATCCACGACCCCGTCTTGCAACCAGAGCGCCGGCAGGTTCAGGGCGATACACTCATCAACGAGGCCGGCGACGTGGCTGGATTCCCGAAACACGTCCACCAGGTCCACGGGTTCGGGCAACTCGCGCAGGCTGGGATACGCCTTCTCGCCCAGTACGTCCGACAGGGTGGGATTGATCGGAATAATACGATATCCGAAGCCTTGCAGCGCCCGAGCGACGCCGTGGCTGGGCCGGCTTGCCGAGGCGGAGAGTCCGACCACGGCGATGGTCTTGATCCGTTGCAGCAGCGCGCGGATTTCGTCCATGGAGGGGTTAACGAAACTCGGGTTCATCGCACGGTCTCCTCAAGCGGTAGTGGGTTCGGACAGCGCCCTTTCGCCAGCATACAACTCCGCCACCGTCTCCCGGCACCGGACCACCTGGAACCGGTCGCCGTCCACCATGACTTCGGCGGCGCGCGGGCGGGAATTGTAGTTGGAACTCATGGCGAAGCCGTAGGCGCCGGCGGAACGCACCGCCAGCAAGTCTCCCGGTTCGATGTTCAGTTCCCGGTCCTTGCCGAGAAAATCGCCGGTCTCGCAGATCGGCCCAACCACATCGTAAAGCAGCGATTCGCCGGCGGTCCGGGGGGCGACGGGAATGATATCCTGCCAGGCCGCATACAGGGCCGGGCGCAGCAGATCGTTCATCGCCGCGTCCACCACCGCGAAGTTCTTCTCCTCGCCCGGCTTGAGCAGTTCCACCCGCGTCACCAGAATGCCGGCGTTGCCTACAATCGCCCGGCCCGGCTCGATCAAGATTTCGTACGGCTGATCGCGTAGATGTTCCATCAGCGCGGCGGCATGTTCGGCCGGCAGCGGCGGTTCTTCGTCGCGGTAGCGGATGCCCAGCCCGCCGCCGAGGTCGAGATGGCGGACCTGAATCCCCTGTCCTTCCAATCGCCGCACCAGCATCAACACTCGTTCCAACGCGTCCACGAACGGCGCGATCCGGGTCAGTTGCGAGCCGATGTGGCAATCCACCCCGACCACCTCCAGATGCGGCGAGGCGGCGGCCCGCGCGTACAGCACCAGCGCTCGTTCCGGATCGATGCCAAACTTGTTCTGCTTGAGTCCGGTGGAAATGTAGGGATGGGTATCGGCGTCCACGTCGGGGTTGATGCGCAGCGACACCGGCGCCCGTCGGCCCCGCGCCGCCGCCACCTGTTCCAACAAGGCCAGTTCCGCGGCGGATTCGACGTTGAAGCAGCGGATGTCCAGCGCCAGAGCCCGTTCCAGTTCATCGCGACGCTTGCCGACCCCGGAGAACACGACTTTTTGGGGATCGCCGCCCGCCGCCAGCACCCGTTCCAGTTCGCCGAGCGACACGATGTCGAAGCCCGACCCCAGCCGCGCCAGCAGATTCAGCACCGCCAGATTGCTGTTGGCCTTAACCGCATAGCACACCAGATGCGGATGTTCGCCGAACGCCCGATCAAACGCGCGCCAGTGCCGTTCGAGGGTGGCGCGGGAGTAGACGTAACAGGGGGTGCCGACCGCCGTCGCGATGTCGGCGACCGGCACATCCTCGGCGAACAGCCGACCGTTGCGATATTCAAAGTGGTCCATGGTGGAGTTTTAAGTTTTAAGTTTTAAGATATAAATTAGTAAGTTGTTTCTGGATGCTGTCCCGATTCTGAATTGGAAGGATTCTATCAGGGCTTCGGCGGCTGAGAGGGCTCGGACGAAGCCGGTGGCGCGGGCGGCGCGGGTAGATAGAGCGCACCGGTCTGGCCGCAACCCGCCAGCAGCGCCGCGAGCAGCAACCCGGCCAGTAGGGGTCCGGGGTAGAACGTGGACATGCCAGTGATCCTTGGTCGGGAGGGAAAACAGCCGCCAGTATAACGCGCCTCGGACCCGTGGGCGCGGCTTGACAAGCCGGGGCGCATTCCTGGCTAATGCCGTCCGTGATCCATCGCCCTATCGTCCCTCTACCTCTACCTATGGAAGCCTGTTCATGACTGACACTCCGCTGACCACCGTCGAGATCGAACCCACCGGCCCCGTTCGTTCCAGCGTGATCTGGATGCACGGACTCGGTGCCGACGCTCACGATTTCGAACCCATCGTCCCGGAGCTGCGTTTGCCGCCGACGCTGGGCATTCGCTTTGTATTTCCCAATGCGCCGGTCCGCCCGGTCACCGTCAACAACGGGATGTCGATGCGCGCCTGGTACGACGTGCTGACCATGGATCTCCCACGTCGGGAAGATCCGGACGGGGTCTACGCTTCCGAGCGGGCCATTTACAACCTGCTGGAGCGGGAAAAACAGCGCGGTATCCCCGCCGAGCGCATCGTGCTGGCGGGTTTCTCCCAGGGCGGCGCGATGGCGTTGCACGCCGGATTACGCTACCCGGACCGCCTGGCCGGCATCCTGGCCCTGTCCTGCTATATCCCGCTGGCCGACCGCTTGGAAACCGAACGACGGCCGGACAATCAGCCTACGCCGATCTTCATGGCCCACGGCGACTACGACGCCGTCATCCCCATGCGTTACGGTCGGATGGGCGTCGAATTGCTGGAAAAACTGGGCTACCACGTCCAGTGGCGGGACTACGGCATGGGCCACGAGGTCTGTTGGGAAGAAATCCGCGACATCGCCGATTGGCTGGAACGGGTGCTGGCCGCCCCGACGGCCTGAGCGCGGCGGGCGCGGGTCGGCGTCTTTGCCGACCGCGCCCTTTCCTGGCAACCCTCCCCGACCTCTCGTGATTTCGAAGGATCCCTGACATGCGCTACATCAGCACCCGGGGCGGTCTGATCCCCGCGACGTTCTCCGACATCCTGCTGGGGGGCCTGGCGCCCGATGGCGGTCTGACGATCCCCGAGGAGTATCCGGTCCTGGCCCCCGGCGAACTGGCCGGTTGGCGCGGGCTGCCCTATTCGGAACTGGCGTTCGTGATTCTGCGCAAGTTCGCCGACGATCTGCCGGCGGAGGCGCTGCACGCGCAGATCGATAAAACCTACACGGCCGCGATTTTCCGTAGCGAGGACATCACGCCGTTGACCCCCATCGGCGACAGCGTCTGGCTGCTGGAGTTGTCGAACGGCCCCACCCTGGCGTTCAAGGATCTCGCCATGCAGTTGCTCGGCAATCTGTTTGAGTACACCTTGCTCAAAAACAACGGCTGTCTCAACATCCTCGGCGCCACCTCCGGCGATACGGGTTCCAGCGCTGAATACGCCATGCGCGGCAAACGCGGCATCCGGGTGTTCATGCTGTCGCCGCACCAGAAGATGAGCCGGTTTCAGACCGCGCAGATGTTCTGCCTGCAAGACCCCAACATCTTCAACCTCGCCGTGCGCGGGGTGTTCGACGATTGCCAGGATCTCGTCAAGGCGGTCAGCAACGATGCCGAATTCAAGGCCCACCATCGCATCGGTACGGTCAACTCGATCAACTGGGCGCGGGTCGCGGCGCAGATCGTCTACTACTTCAAGGGCTGGCTGGCGGTCACCACGCGCGACGATCAGGAAGTGTCGTTCGCGGTGCCTTCCGGCAATTTCGGCAACATCTGCGCCGGCTACATCGCCAAGCGCATGGGTCTGCCGATCCGCCGGTTGATCCTGGCCACCAACGAAAATAATGTACTGGACGAATTTATCCGCACCGGCGTCTACCGGGTGCGCAAGACCGACCAAGTGGCGCACACCAGCAGCCCCTCGATGGACATTTCCAAGGCGTCCAACTTCGAGCGCTTTATTTTCGACGCGGTCGGACGCGATCCGGTGGTGGTCCGCGAACTATGGCGGCAGGTGGACACCCACGGCTTTTTCGATTTGTCCGGCACCGACGCGTTCCGCGCGGTCGCGCGGTCGGGCTTCGTCTCCGGCTCCAGCAATCACCAGAACCGCATGGCCATCATTCGCTGGGTCTGCCAGCAAACCGGTCGCATCATCGATCCGCACACCGCCGACGGGGTCAAGGTCGGACTGGAATACCGCGAACAGGGTGTGCCGCTGTTGTGTCTGGAAACCGCCTTGCCGGCCAAGTTCGAGGAGTCCATCGTCGAGGCGCTGGGGCGTCCCCCGGAACGGCCGGCCGGTTACGAAAATATCGAAGCCCTGCCGCAACGGTTCGAGGTGCTGGACGCGGATGTCGGACAAATCAAGGATTACCTCGTCCGGCACACCAGTTGAGCGGTGGAACGCTATAGTTGATTGAGTACCTGCCGAAATTCGGAGAACTCCCATGACCGCGACCGCAAACCTTCAGCTGCCGGCCGCGCCGGTGCGACAGTCGCCCGGTGCTATCCCGCCTCCACCCGATCCCATTCCCCGCACCGAGATCATTTATCCCGACAGCGACGGCAAGCCCATGGCCGACAATACCCGGCAGTTCCGCTACATCGTCACGATTCAGGGCGGGATCGCCGCGCTGTTCGCCGACCGTACTGACGTCTTCGTGGCCGGCGACCTGCTCTGGTATCCGGTCGAGGGCAATAACAAAATTCGGGCCGCGCCCGACACGATGGTGGTGTTTGGCCGGCCGCCCGGCGACCGGGGTTCCTATCTGCAATGGCAGGAAGACGGCCTGGCCCCACAGGTCGTGTTCGAGGTGCTCTCGCCCGGCAATACCGTGGCTGAGATGACCCGCAAGTTCCGGTTCTACGAACAATACGGCGTGGAGGAATATTACGTTTACGATCCGGATCGAGGGAGCCTGGACGGCTGGATTCGCCGGAATGGTCGTTTGGAAGATATCCCGGAGATGGAAGGCTGGGTCAGCCCGCGCCTGGGCATTCGCTTCAGTCTGGACGGCATGGATCTCGTGCTGTATCGACCGGACGGACGACGCTTCGAAACCTTCCTCGAACTGGAGCAACGCGCCGAGACTGAGCGCCAGCGCGCCGAACGCCTGGCCGCGCGACTGCGCGCGTTGGGCGTCGATCCTGAAGCTACAGGGTCGGATTGAAAACAGCAGTAGGGTACACAATGCATACCCTACTGCAATAAATTCCCTGAGAAGGTTGGGGAATTCGGGAATCTGATACCGTCCGGCGTGTTCTAAGAATCGGATGCGCCGGAATTAGACTCCCGACGCGCTTCATGGAGACGTTCAGGAGGTTTTCATCATGACCCAAATGTACGTGAAGAGCTTGATGGTGTCAGTATTGTTACTGGGTGGTGGATTGCCGCTACTGGCCAGCGCCCAAATGACCTACGAGGCTCCGCCGACCGGTGGTGCATTGCCTCAACTCCAGGATCCCCCTGTTCTGCACCGCCCCGCACCTCGGTCTCAGGAACCCATGCCAGTCCGAGGCGCTCCAGTGCTCCTTGAGGAGCCGGGCATGGGCTGGTTGCCACCGGGCGGCTCGTTGCAAGTTCGGGATTATCAGGGAGTCCGCTATGTATCCGGCGGCATCGGCCTGAGCGAACGCGAGGAACTCAGCGCCCTGTCCCCACAATTCAACCTGCGCCTGATGTTCGCCGTTCAGCGCGGTAATTACCTCGCTGACGTTCAAGTGCGCATCCTGGGCTCGGGTGGCGCGGTGGTGCTGGACGCAAAATCGGAAGGCCCGCACTTCCTGGCCCAGTTACCGCCCGGCCGCTATACCGTGGAAGTCAACGTACGCGACCAAACCCAGCGACAAACGGCGCAGGTCGGCACCCGCCAGACCCGGTTGAATTTCTACTGGCGTTGAGAGTCGGCTTCAAACCCTCAAACTCCACCGCTCTTCCAAGAGGGGTGGAGTTTTTTTTATGTGAGGCATCAATCAGCCGTCACTCACTCCCGACCTCTTCTCCATTTGCGGGCACGGGCACGGGCGCGGGCAGCGCTTGGTTCTGCTGGTCCAGTTCCAGAAGCTGTTGCGCCGCGCGGGAACCGGTGTACTCGACGATTTCCCGCAGGGTCGGAATGCGCAGGATCGCGTCCACTTTCAATAAGTCCATGTTTCCTCCGGAAAAAGCCTGAGGATTGGCCGCGAACAGCGCTTGCACCATGATACTTGTACTAATACTTGGGTCGGGGCGAAGCTTGGCGGCAATGGTCCAGAGCCGCTCGTTGGGTGCGACGGGACCGTACTGACCCTCTTCACCCACTGCGGGCGCGGCCGGTTCCGCGGCTTCGAGCGGTTCCGCGGCCAGTTCAGCCTTCATCGGCTCGGTGGGTAACACCGGCCAATCGAGTGCGATTTGGGGAATCCGTCGTTCGATGGCGACGAGCCAATCGACGCCATCCATCAATAAGGGCGTCGTTGATGATGGCGTCGTTGGTGATGCCGACTCGGGAGTGGGTAACACCGGCCAATCGAGTGCGATTTGGGGAATCCGTCGTTCGATGGCGA
>REEE01000317.1 GCA_007695245.1 Candidatus Competibacteraceae bacterium
TGGTGTGGGCCCTCTGCCGTCACTCGCCCAGACAGGGGCGGAAACGGCGCAACGCGCGGGGCAGACGGCCAGGATTATTGCAGCATCGGCAACTTCTCGCTATCCGCGACTGCGGCGGCACTGGACCAGAAGTGGCCTGACAGTCCTCAACGAAGCGGTCCGGTGAGGCGGTTTTGCTGTTTCTTTCGGGTGGTTTTGGCCGGTTTGAGCCGCTGCCGTACCCTTGGCAGCCCCGGTGATTTTCGAGGGCAGTCCTCGACGGATAGGGATGACGTACTGCGTCGGAATGCCCCGATCAGGGTTGCAAGGAGAGGTACTGCCAGACCACGCTGGCCGCGGCGAGGGCCGTGATTTCGGCGTGGTCGTAGGCCGGGGCGACCTCGACCACGTCCATGCCCCGGAAGTCGAGTCCGCCGAGTCGCTTCAGGATCGCCATCACCTGCCAGGTGAACAGGCCCCCGACCTCGGGCGTGCCGGTACCGGGGGCTTGCCCCGGATCGATGGCGTCGATGTCGAAGGACAGGTAGACCGGTCCCGCCCCTACGGTCGCCCGCACGAGATCGGCGACCGCCGGCGGGCCGGTCATGTGGACCTCCTCGGCGCTGACGATGCGCACGCCCCGCGCCAACGTCCACTCGTAAACGGCGCGGGCGACCGGCGAACGGATGCCGATCTGGATCATGCGCCGGGGATCGATCAACCCCTCGATGAGGGCGTGGTAGAACACGGAGCCGTGCGCGAACGGCTGGCCGAAATTATCCGGCCAGGTGTCCACATGGGCGTCGAAATGCACCATCCCGACGGGTCCGGACCGCTTCGCCAGCGCTCGCAACAGCGCCAGCGTGATGGTGTGGTCGCCGCCGATGGCGACGAGATGGGAAAATCCGGCCGCCTGCCGCTCGATCGCGGCGAGGGAGGCCGGAATATCGCCGAGGGCCAGCGTGAAATCCCCGACGTCCGCCAGCCCCGAGCGCGAGGGATCGCGCCAGTTCGTCGGATGGTCGCCGTCGACCAACATCCGGCTGGCATGGCGCACCGCCAGCGGCCCGGCCCGCGCACCCGCCCGGTTGGTGGTCCCGATGTCCAGCGGTACGCCGGCCACCCAAAACCGCGTGGCCGCGGATTCGAGGGCGGCACCGAGAAAGGTGGGTGGAATCGCAAAGGTGGGCGTTAGGGTCATCTTCGCCAAAGCTCCAAGACCGAGAACCCACTCGGATTACAGGATTTTCTGTGATCGATTATGCACCCGGTGGTTCTTCCGTCATAAAAAGATCATCGTATCCGCCTCGACCGCAGGCCATCGCGTCTTTATCATGGAACTCCAGCCCGCGATTTCCCTGCCCTTGACCCCGAGGAACGGCCCGTGTTTCCGACCCCCACCCGTGTGTTTCTCACCCAGGGGATTGGCATTCATCGCCACACCCTGACCGCTTTCGAACTGGCGTTGCGCGACGCGGACATCGAACAACAGAATCTGGTCTACGTCTCATCGATCCTGCCGCCCGGCTGCGAGCGGGTGTCCCGCGAGATCGGGGTGGCCGCCCTGAAGCCGGGCGACATCACGTTTTGCGTGATGGCGCGGATCGAGACTAACGAACCCGGACGGCACATTCACGCCAGCATCGGCCTGGCACGACCCGCGGATCCCGAGGCCTACGGTTACATTTCCGAGTACCACGGTTTCGGCCAGATGGCCGAACAAAGCGGCGATCACGCCGAAGACTTGGCCGCCAGCATGCTCGCCAGCACCCTGGGCCTGGACCTCGACCCCGAGGTGGCCTGGAACGAACGCAAGCGCATTTACGAACACAGCCATCTGGTCATCAACAGCTCGTCGATAACCGCGGCTACCGAAGGCGATCCCGAGGGCCGTTGGACCTGCGCGGTCTCCGCGGCGGTCTTCCTGTTCTCTTGACGCCCCCCGAACCGATGGGTATCCGACCCGGTCCGAATCGGGAATCAGGACTCGCCCGGCGCCCGCCGCGCTTCACCCGTCAACCGGGATCGCGCGCCGGCTTGTTGGGAATCCGATCGCTGCCGCGCGCCCTGCTGTCGTTCGAGGTCGGCCGCCGTCATCCGCTCGCCCGGAACGCGCGGGACAAATGGCCGGCGCGCGATCGAAACGATCGGTGCGGCACCGCGGCGACGGTCTCCAGCAAGGCAATAAAATTCAAATAAAGGGGTGGGCGGTTAGCTCCTCTTGGGTCTATATGTGGCTCGCAACGGCGCGAGCCAGGATACACGGAAGACCCTTACTGCTTGTTTATAAATGCGATTTGTCGCCAAGCGACCGACAATGTCCCGGCAACAGACCACAGGATGTTGTGGCTGGAGGAGCTAACCGCCCACCCCTTTTCAAATATATGTAGTCTGATTTGCAATTATCCCTATATTCCCAGCTATTCCGAGCTATTCTTTATTCATTAACCTATAAAAATCAATAAGTTGCTTTTCGATATTGCTTATTCATGTAGGGATAGTTCTCAAATACACTAATGTTCTGGTATCATAGTCTGATTTGCAATTATCCCTATATTTCCCGCTATTCTTTATTTAATTAATTCATCAAATCAATAACTTGCTTTTCATTTTTCTTATTCATGTACGGATAATTCTCAAATACACTACAGACGATGCAACAAAGCAAAGTGGCAATAAACGAGATTCAGTCTTTTTTGAATCTTTCACCGAATCGGGTCGCCGGGGGCTTTTCTCCCCCGGCAGCACCCCGCAGCCGTCCGCACGGGGCGCTGCCTCCGGATGGGAAAGGGGCACCGTAGGATGACGGCCGCTAACGCGGGTTACGGGTACGGGCCTCCCGCGCGGTTGCACCCAGTCGGGTGCGGTACGGTAACTCCTACAGGGGACTTTCACCCCACCCGTTCACGCC
>REEE01000211.1 GCA_007695245.1 Candidatus Competibacteraceae bacterium
ATCCTGCTTGATGAGAACTTTCCAGTGGACTTCGCGAAGCTCTTTGTGGGTTATAATGTATATACGCGAACATATGCCACCACACTTTCACGCAGAATATGGCGAGTAAGAAATAACTGTGGATATCGAAACTGGTGTTGTAACTGGAAAATTTCCAAGAAGGGCATTGTGTGCAGTTCTTGACTGGTATGTACTGCATCAAAAGGAACTTATGGCGAATTGGGAGGTTGCCATGAACAGAAAGCCTTTGTCTAAAATTGAGCCATTGGAGTAGAAAAATGTTTATCCATGTGAATGATGCTAAATATATCGACGGGTATAAAGTATGGTTGTCCTTTAATGATGGAGCCAAAGGGGAAATAGATTTAACGTCAGAGTTATATGGCGAGATATTTGAGCCATTGAAAGATATATCTTATTTCAAGTCCTTCAAACTTGAGGGACATACATTATCATGGAGTAATGGTGCGGATTTTGCTCCAGAATTTCTTCGCGAGCATATTGCCTAGCGCTCCACTCGGGCGGAAATTCCGCTGTGCTTCATTGCCGCCGGTTAGCTCAGGCGTTCGTCGGTGTTTCGCGCCGACGAACCCTCGTGCGAGCATCACCCCTGCGGGATGACGCTCGACGCGCGCTTCGTTATGCGGCTAGCGTGGTCTTGCCAGTGTTGCGCAACGCGCTACACTAGCGCCCCATGATCAAGTCATTCAAGCACAAGGGGCTGGAGGAGTTCTTTAACTCGGGCTCCGCCCGGGGCATTCAGGCGGCACCTGCCAAGAAACTGCGCATGCAATTGGCCGCGCTGGATACCGCCACAGTCATTGAAGACATGAGCATCCCCGGTTATCGCCTTCACCCGTTGAAAGACGATCGCCAGGTGCTTTGGTCCATTACGGTCAACGGGAACTGGCGCGTTACGTTCGAGTTCACGGACGGCAATGCCCACATCGTCAATTACGAGGACTACCACTAATGGCCATGCACAATCCCCCTCATCCTGGTGAGTTCATCCAGGCAACGTACATGGAGCCCTTTGGCGTCAGTTGCCGGTCTCTTGCCGAGCATCTGAACGTTGCGGCCTCGACCCTCAATCGAATCCTCAAGCAGCAGAGCGGCATTAGCCCCGAGATGGCTCTGCGCCTCTCCAAAGTGCTGGGGCGCTCTCCTGAGAGCTGGCTCGCCATGCAGGATGCCTATGACCTTTGGGTTGCCAGGAAGACGGTCGAGCTGTCTGGGGTGCAGCGGCTAAATCTCGACGCCGCATAACCCTTCGCTACAGGCGCGACGGCCCTGACGGGGCGCGAGTTGAGCCAACTTCGGGTTCTCGGTGCAAAGCGCCGTCGAACTCTCGTTCGAGCGTCACCCCCGCGGGGCGACTTCGTCGTCCCGGCCTCGCGGCCCCGCCGCCCCTCACCGCCGGAAACACTCCGGCGTTTCTCGGCCGGGCGGCGGGTCCGCTCCGGGCGGGATGACGCTCAACGCGCGCTTCGTTATGCGTATCAACGAGCAGGGACGTAGCGATGTCTGACCTGACTTTCATGGAGAAGACGAAGCTTGAAAAGCTCTTCCAGATGGGCGGCGGCTACGTCTTGGACTTCTCGAACCGGACCTTGGCCGAGTCCGTCGTGGAGAGCACGGGTCGGGACATCTACGACGAGCAGTACGACTATGCCAGCGGCTCCAAGGCGAACCGGCTCCGGGCGTTCTGGACGCAGGAGCCGAACCACCTCGTGGGGAAGCTGATCCACGACCTAGTCGACTACTGCCGGCCGGCAGCCGGGGATCCCGACCAGGACCGCCTGTTTGAGGAATGCGAGCGCATCGCACGGCGCCTCCAGCAGAGTGCGCCTGTCGAAGCACTCGACGCGATCACAGCGGAGGGCAGCGAGCGAGGCTTCGAAGTCCTCGCGAGGGCCGTACGCGACTCCATTGAGAAGAACGAACCGGAGGCAGGTCTCGACCGGCTGCACACCCTCGTTACGAAGTTGACGCGCACGTTGGCGGAGAAGCGGGGCATCGCCATCGACAGAGGGGCCTTGTTCATAATCCTGGCCACCGCTCTCAGGCCGCGACCGGCATCAGGTAGGCGGGTTTCGGCGGGCGCGCTCGGCGTCGTCGCGGTCGCGGCGGCAAGGGCACGCGCAGGAGGAGTTGCTCGAACAGCGGGGGGTGTGTCCGCCCGAAGAGGCGCTCGGCGGCCGTCGTGCCGTCGGCGCGGCGGAGGTGAAAGTGATGCACGGCCGTGAGCGCGGCGAGCTTGCGGTCGCTCAAGCGATGACGCCCATGATGATGCAGCGACAGTTGGCCGTTGCGTCCTTCCACACAGGAGCTGCTGCGCTGGAACAGATCGGCGCAGGCGCCGGCGACCTGTTCGACCCGGGCGCTGGCCTCAGGCGCGAGGGTCTGCAACGGATGATCGGGTTGACGCAGCGGTTCGAGCAACGCGGCACTCAACGCCTGCACCTGCTGTCGGGTTGCGGCACCGGTGCTGCGTGCGGCGACCCGTTCGAGGTACAGGGCCGGAACGAGCTGCTCGAGGACCGCCGCGTCCAAGGCCGGGGGCAGGTCGAGGGCCTCAACCTTGGCGGTCACGGTGGCGAAGAAGAAGGCGAGGGTGGCCAGCCACTGCACGGTCAGGCGCTCGGCCTTGGCGAGGCGTTCGCGCGCGCGCTCGGGCAGATCGGCCGCCGCGGCGAGGCCGTGCAGGCGCGCCCACACGGCGGCGAACCGCGCGGCGACGCGCTCGACCGGCTGTGCGTGTCCGGTCTGCGGATCGTACGGGTGATACAGGAGACCGAGTTCGCGGATCAATTCACGGGCCTCGGTCTGTCGGGCCTGCGCGCGGGCGAGCTCGGCTTCGGCCGCGACCCGCGCGGTCAGGGCCGCTGGCCGGCGCGCCGCGCGGGCCTCGAACACCGGCTGCGCCGCGCGCTCGGCCGCCCATTGCGCCTGCGCGGCCACCACCCGGGCCTCGGCTTGACGCACGTCGCGCGCCAAGGCGAGGGCGGTGGCTTTCGACACCTCGTGTTGGCCGTGAAAGAGGTCCGGGGAATGATGGGCGCCGAGATCCGTCTCGGCAGGCCGGCGCAGCGCCTTGACCTCGTCGGCGGTGCTCTGGATCACCTCCACGGCAAGACCCGCGCAGGCGCCGTCCAAGGCCGCCGTCCAAGTCGCCGCGGTGCGATCCGCGGCGTATTGCTCCAGCAGAATGAAGTTCGACACCGGCTCGATGGCCACCCAGCAGATCCCCGGATGAAAGGTTTCGTCCTCGCACACCGTCACTTGACGGGGTGCCATACCCTCGGCCAGCGCCGTGCGCTGCGCCTCGGCCACCGCGACCACGGCCGTTTCCAGGGCCGCATTCAGCGCGTGCTGCGCGCCGTCGCTGACCCCGACGAAGGCCGATAGCCCGCTCAGCTCCAGGAATTCACTCACCAGTCGGGTGCCGCCCGCCGCCCGCAACGTGATGCTGAAGTGCGCCGCCCACACCATCCGGTGCAACCACGACATCCCGTCCGGGGTGCGCACGAACGCCGCCAAGCCCGCCGGCGGATCCCCGTGCGGGACCTCACGGCGCCACGCCTGCAGGGTGCTGCGCGCCACGCCCGAAGCGGCGGCCACGCCGCGTTGCGTTTCGCCCGCCGCCCACCGGGCCTCGGCGACCGCGATGTGCTCGGCTTGCTCCAAGCGCGTGCGCCGCATCATGACCCGACACCCCGGCCGGGTCTCGAATGCCCGGGTAGCGCAGCGCCCGCGCATGGTCTAAAGTCAACTTCGGCAGGACCTTCGTACATCTTTCCGAACCCTCGGTGAGTTTGCACTTCCAAGAGTAGGAAATTTCGAGGGTCCTGCCAAATCCCTGAACACCCATCACCAATCTCTAGACTCGGCTTTGGCCAGTATTATGAGCAAGGCCGTACCGACGAAGTGGAACCTTGTGGGAGGGGCGTTTCAGGTCGTGCCTGACCCAAGAGGAATCCTACATCTTGTGGTTAGTTGGGTTGGTTTTCTTGAGGCAAGCGGATTGAGTATTATTATTGGTATTTTTGGTGCAATTGCTGCTGCTTGGGCTTTTGCAAAGGCAAAAACTTGATCTTAAGGAGTCTAAAATGGCTAAGGCAACTTCATTTAGTGAATTATTGGATGCGGTCGATCATCTATCGGTTGATGAGCAGGAATCTTTAATTGATGTTGTTCGTCACCGAATAGCGGAGTATCGTCGCCAAGAAATTTCTTCGCTTATTTTATCTGCTCGTAAAGAGTACCAACAAGGTAAATTGTCTCCTGAAACACCACAGGATATAATGAATTCAATTTTGTCATGAACAGGCTGTTGATAAAATCCAGTGCGTTTGTACGAACTGCAAAGCGCGTATTAAAGAAGAATCCGAGTTTAGCAGTGGATATTCAAACAACACTGGAATTACTTTCAGAAGATGCTTTTCATCCATCATTGAAAACACACAAGCTGAAAGGAAATCTTGAGGGTTCATGGGCTTGTAGTGTCGCCTATAATTTAAGAATCATTTTTGAATTTGTTCAATATGATGAAAGTGAAGCAATCTTGTTGGAAGCAATAGGATCGCATGATGAAGTCTATTAACAAATTCATCCTAACTTAGCCATTCACCCGACCACTTCCGCTACGCTCCAGCGTCGGGTGATGGCAAGCGTTCGTCGGCGCTTCGCGCCGACGAACGGGGCGCGCCTTGTCGAACTGCGGGTTCTCGGCGCGCAGCGCCGTCGAACCCTCGTTCGAGCGTCACCCCTGCGGGGCGACTTCGTTGTCCCGTCCTCGCGTCCCCGCCGCCCCTCACCGCCGGAAACGCTCCGGCGTTTCTCGGTCGGGCGGCGAGTCCGCTCCGGGCGGGATGACGCTCAACGCGCGCCCCGTTCGGTGGGACAGTCGACACCGGCCATTGCGTTTCGGCACTCGGGGTGGCAAGCTCCAGCCATGAACACTCAGTATCTGACAGACGAAGACGGCAGAAAGATAGCCGTCGTTGTCCCTATCCAGGACTTCGAGGAGCTCTTGGAGGATATTTCAGACCTCGCCGCTGTTGCAGAGCGACGGGGAGAGGAACGTATCTCCCTGGCGGAAGTAAAGCGGCACCTTATTGCCGATGGCCTCATACCGGGTTGAGCTTACCCGATCGGCAGAGAAGGATCTGCGGCGGATTGATCGCTCGTGCATCCTTTCCGTTCGTCGGCGCTTCGCGCCGTCGAACCCTCGTTACCCCGTCCACCGTATTGATTTTGTTGAATATTTTTAATAAAATCCTGGCAAAAAACCCAAAAGTCGGTTATGTAGCGTCGCTGCTGCACGAACGGCGGTAGTGATTCAGCCCGATTTATTGAAGATTCAGGGGGTTGTGGCGCGGGGACAAGCTAACTCGGCGCTGGAGCGTACACCGCACTCGACTCTTCTAGGCAACCACGGTTAAGGGGCAGCGTCTGTGCGTTGCCGGTCAGCTTGGTTCGTTATGCGAGTGAATCGGAAGCACGGAGTGCAAATCCCGGATGAGAATCTACCTCGATAGCTGCTCCCTTCAGCGTCCTTTGGACGACCAGACACAACCAAGGATTCGAGTTGAAACCGAAGCGGTTCTGGTAATTCTTGCAGCCGCTCAATCTGGAGACATCATAATGGTGAATTCCGGGGTGCTTGAGTACGAGATGAGACGCATCCCGGACAACCAGCGTCGTAGTGAGATGGCGGCTGTCCTGGCCCTGGCCAAGGAGCGTCTAGTTGTCACTGATGAGGCAGAGAGTTTAGCCAAATCTCTCGAAAACCGTGCAATCCGTCCAATGGGTGCTGTTCATCTCGCACTTGCATCAACGGCAAAGGTGGGGATTTCTTTGCGACATGCGATGATCGCCTTTTGCGCAAAGCCAGAGCGGAGGCGGGACTCGACTGCAAGGCTGTTTCCGTGCTCGCTCTTGTATCGGAGGCTTTACTGTGACAATACACGTTCAACCCATTTCTGAAGTGACGCAACGCGGCACCAATGCATTGATCAAGGAAATCGGGGTCGTTGATACCATTCGGTTTCTCAATCAATTCCGAGCAGGATCCGGGGATTATATGACAGACCGTGACAAGCTGTTCGAGCGTTTATCCGTCGAAGATATCGTCAGCGAGATCAAGGCTCAACGAAAACCGATCGCATAACGAAGCAAATGCAGCCGACGCTCGTAACTTGCGCGGCTGATTTGCAGCGTTAGCGCAACAACCTGACAGAACGGAGATAATGACAATGCAAAACGAATATACCGCTATTGTAAAAAACAGGAAGACGACTGGTGGGTGGGCTGGATTGAGGAGGTCCCCGGCGTAAATGGCCAGGAAAAAACCTACTTGGAGAAAATCCTGATGACCACCCTCGTCGAGAGGTAAAGCACCCATTCGGAGGCCCGCCATAATGACTCTCGAACTCCCCGGATTTGTCATGACCTTTCTGGCGATGATGGCGGCGATGTTCGTTTTCGCCGTCGGTGTCGGCGTCCTGCTGCTCGCCATTCTCTATGTGATCGACATCACGCAAACCCAGCACGCCATCCGCCGCAACTTTCCGGTCATCGGGCGGCTGCGCTACCGGATGGAGCATCTGGGTGTGTTTTTCCGCCAGTATTTCTACGCCATGGATCGGGAAGAGATGCCGTTCAACCGGGCGCAACGGGCCTGGGTCTACCGGGCGGCGAAGAATCTGGACACCACGCAACCGTTCGGCTCCACCCGCGATCTGCGTCCGCCAGGCACCATCCTCTTCGCCAACGCTACCTTTCCAACCCTCGACACCGAGCCGGCCGCGGCCGCGCCGTTGATAATTGGCCCGGATTGTCCCCAGCCCTATGCGGCGCCCAGTTTTTTCAACGTCTCCGGGATGAGCTACGGCGCCGTTTCCAAACCGGCGGTCCTGGCCCTGGCGAACGGCGCGCGGCTGGCCGGGTGCTGGATGAATACCGGGGAAGGTGGCCTGTCGCCTTATCATCTGGCCGGTGGTGCCGATCTGGTCTTTCAGATCGGGACCGCGAAATACGGGGTAAGCGACGGACAGGGGGGGTTGGACGAAGCCAAACTGCGCGCGGTGGCCGCTCATCCTCAGGTACGGATGTTCGAAATCAAGCTCAGTCAGGGCGCCAAACCGGGCAAGGGCGGCCTCCTGCCGGCGGCCAAGGTCACGTCGGAGATCGCCACGATTCGCGGTATCCCGGTCGGCCTGGATTCCCGCAGTCCCAACCGGCATCCCGACATCGCCGATGTGGCGGCCTTGCTCGACTTCGTCGCCCGGATCCGGAACCTGACCGGCAAACCCACCGGTTTCAAACTGGTCATCGGCGATCCAGACTGGCTCGACGAGTTGTGCCAAGAGATCAAACGCCGAGTTCCGGCCAGCGCGCCCGACTTCATCACGGTGGACAGCGCCGACGGCGGCACCGGTGCGGCCCCGATGAGCCTGCTGGATTACGTGGGGCTGCCGATTCAGGAAAGCCTGCCGCGGGTGGTCGATAAACTCAGCGAGTACGGTTTGCGCGAGCGCATTCGGGTGATTGCCTCCGGCAAGCTGATCAATCCCGGCGAGGTGGCTTGGGCGCTATGCGTGGGCGCTGATTTCGTCAGCTCGGCGCGGGGCTTTCTCTTCGCGCTCGGCTGCGTGCAGTCCATGCAGTGCGACAAGAACACCTGCCCGGCCGGCATCACCACCCACAACCCCCGCCTGCAACGGGGCCTGGACCCGACGGATAAGGTCGAGCGGGTGCGGCATTACGTGGAAAACCTGCGGCGCGAGGTGGAGACCATCGCTCACGCCTGCGGCGCGGCCGACCCCCGACAACTCCGGCGCGAGCATTGCCGGATCGTGACCGGTCCCGGTCGCTCGGTACCGCTGGACGCCCTTTAACCCCTGTGCCGGATGCGACGCGGGGGAGACAGCGGGCCGATTCCACGCGCGTTCTCCGTTGCGCACCGGGCGGTTACAATGCCCGGCGTCGACCCGTTCCACCGCCGAGGAGTACGCTGTCCATGTCCGCATCCGCCGCCCCGCCCGAGCTTCACAGTCTGCCGCTGCTCTATCGCGGCAAGGTCCGCGATCTGTACGCGGTGGACGACCGGCACCTGCTGATCGTAGCCAGCGACCGGCTTTCCGCCTTCGATGTGATTTTGCCAACCGCGATTCCCGGCAAGGGCGCGGTCTTGACGGCGGTGGCCAACTTCTGGTTCGCCCGCACCCGCCACATCGTGCCCAATCATTTGCAACGGGCGGAAAAAACCCTGGAACAGGCGTTGCCCGATCCGGCCGAACGCGCCAAGGTCGCCGATCGGGCGGTGGTGGCGCGGAAGTTGCGGGGGCTGCCCGTGGAGGCCATCGTGCGCGGTTATCTGATCGGTTCGGGCTGGCGGGATTACCAGCGCAGCGGCGGGGTCTGCGGCATTCGCCTGCCGGTGGGACTACGATTGGCGGAGCGGTTGCCGGAACCGCTGTTCACGCCGTCCACCAAGGCGGCGCTGGGCGCGCACGACGAGAATGTCAGCTTCGCGCGGATAGCGACCGCCATCGGGCTGGACAGGGCGGAGCGCGTGCGGGATCTCAGCCTGCGACTGTATCGGGAAGCGGCGGACCACGCCCTGGCGCGGGGCATTATCATCGCCGACACCAAATTCGAATTCGGTCTGGACGAGCACGGCCAAGTGGTGCTAATGGATGAGGCGCTCACTCCCGATTCCTCGCGGTTTTGGCCGGTGGATCAATACCAGCCCGGCGTGAATCCACCCAGTTTCGACAAGCAGTTCGTCCGCGACTATCTGGAAACGCTGGACTGGGACAAACGGCCGCCGGGACCGCAACTGCCGCCCGAGATCGTCGAGCGCACGGTCGCCAAGTACCGGGAGGCGCTGGAGCGGTTGACGGCGGGGTAGTGCCGCCGATGTCGAGATCCGCCCGATCAACCGGTGGCTATTTCAGCAAAAACCAACAAGCCGACCCCCCATTTCAGGACGCCCCATGGAACTCACCACGCTGACCGCGATTTCCCCCATCGATGGCCGCTACGCCGACCAGACCGCCGATCTGCGGCCGATTTTCAGCGAGTACGGCCTGATCCGGCACCGGGTTTTGGTCGAAGTGCGCTGGCTGCAAGCGCTGGCCCGCCATCCCGGCCTTCCCGAAGTACCCCCCCTCAGCGAACACGCGATCCACATCCTCGACGGTTGGGTCGAGAATTTCGCCCTCGCCGACGCCCAGCGGGTCAAGAATATCGAGCGCACCACCAATCACGACGTGAAAGCGGTGGAATATTTCCTCAAGGAAAAAATCGCCGGCAACGCCGAATTGGAGGCGGTCGGCGAGTTCATTCACTTCGCCTGCACCTCCGAGGACATCAACAATCTGGCCTACGCCCTGATGCTGCGCGAGGCGCGCACTCAGATGCTGCTCCCGCAATGGGACGAACTGAGCGACGCTCTGACCCGGCTGGCGCACCAGTACGCCGAGCAGCCGATGTTGGCCCGCACCCACGGTCAGCCGGCCTCGCCGACCACGCTGGGCAAGGAATTGGCCAATGTGGTCCAACGGCTGAAACGGCAGCGGGCGCAACTGGCGGCGGCGCCGCTGCTGGGCAAGATCAACGGCGCGGTCGGCAACTACAACGCCCATCTGGCCGCCTATCCGGAAGTGGACTGGGAAGGTTTCGCCCGGCGCTTCGTCATCGAAGATCTGGGGCTGGACTGGAATCCTTGTACAACTCAGATCGAGCCGCACGACGGTATGGCGGAGGTTTTCCACGCCGTGATGCGCGCCAACACCGTGCTGCTGGATTTCTGTCGCGACGTATGGAGCTATATCGCCATCGGCTATTTCCGGCAACGCACCGTGGGGAATGAGATCGGCTCCTCGACCATGCCGCACAAGGTCAATCCCATCGACTTCGAGAACGCCGAGGGCAATCTGGGCGTTTCCAACGCCCTGCTCGACCATCTGGCCGCCAAGCTGCCGGTGTCGCGCTGGCAACGGGATTTGACCGACTCGACCGTGCTGCGCACCGTGGGGGTCGGGCTGGCGCATGCGCTGGTGGCCTACCAATCCTGTCTGAAAGGTCTCGGCAAGTTGGCAGTGGATACCGAGGCGCTGAACGCCGATCTGGACGCTAACTGGGAGGTGCTGGCCGAGCCGATTCAGACCGTGATGCGCCGTTACGGTATCGCCCGACCCTACGAGCAGCTCAAGGAATTGACGCGCGGGCAGCGGGTGGATCGCGACACCCTGCGGGCCTTTATCCTGGACCTGACCCTTCCCGAGGAGGCGAAGCAACGCTTGCTGGACCTGACGCCCGCCGCCTACACCGGCAATGCCGCCGCCCAGGCGCGCCGAGTGTAAACTCGCATCGAACGTTCGGAACCAGGCTCGTGGCCGGCGCTCGTTGGCGATGGGTGGGTTCTTCGGCCGCCCGCCCGACCCTGCACGGTCAATCCCGCACCCAGACCAGGGTGCGATTGTTGGCCGGCATCGGATGATCCTGTTGCAATCGCAGGCCGTTAGTTCGCGCGAGTTGCTCGAGATCATCGAAGTCTCGAACGCCGCTGGCCGGGTCGCGCTGTTTGAGCGAGGCGTCGAATGCGGCGTTGCTGGCGCTGGTGTAGCGGCCGCTGTAGTTGAACGGCCCGTACAGGCAGAACGCTCCACCCAGTTGCAACGTCCGGCCGATGCCTCGGAACAAACCTTCCACCGCCGGCCAGTGCATGATGTGGGTGGTGTTGGCGGAGAAGGCGCCCGCCGCCCGCGCGACCGGCCAAGGTTCGCGGCAGGTGTCCAGTTCCAACGGTTGGCGCAGGTTCGGTAACCCCGCTTCGGCGATCCATAGTTGGATGCCGGGCAGGTAGTCGGCTTGATCGGTCGGTTGCCAGTCCAGATGGGCTAATTCCCGCGCAAAGTGAACGGCGTGTTGCCCGGTGCCCGCGCCGATCTCCAGAATGAGACCGGGTTCGTTGAAAACCTCGCGCAATACCGCCAGAATCGGTTCCTTGTTCTGTTCGCAGGCTTCGGAATAAGGTTTGGCGTAAAAGTTCATGATTATCGCTGAACTCCCGCCTTCCCTCAATCGAGGGAAGGACAACAAAGGTCTGGGTTGAGAAAAACACTTAACTTGCTGAATTAAATAATAAGTTAAAATATTCTGGAGTCAACGATGCCGATGAGAGCCCCCGTCGCCTGGAGTCCGCCGACGCTGTTGCGGGCGGCGGCCGGATCGACGAACAGCAGCACCAAGGTCGTGTTGAATTTTCTGGACCTGCTGGAACAGGCGGCGCAGGAGGGCGCGACGGTCAAGGTCAACTGGGCTTACTATCCCGATAACGAAATGGTGTTGGAGTGAATCGCATGGAATTTGAAGAACAGTACCAAGATGTGTTGCAGAACATCGAGTTCGGTATTATCTCCGTCTACCAGGAGCATCCCGAGATGGTCGACCACACGGCGATGCGGGCTCTGGAGGCGCTGATCGACCATTATGTCGCGCAAAAAATCGGTCGGGCACCCAAGCGTTTTAACCTGGATCCCCTAGAGACCGAGACCTTCGAACGGATGAAATCCATGTGCGACTGGCGGCTGGGTCTGGCGGAGGGTCCGGCTAACATCTCTCAAATCAATCCCCTGACCCTCGATGAAATCCTCCAGTGCCTGAAACGGATTTTGAAATCGACCCACCGCTGGAACAAGCAGAGCGGGCGGCGCGGCTATCTGGATTTCGTCGCAAAGTTCGTCCGCTAGCGGCAGTCTCGGGTTCGCCGAGGGCATCGACCGCAAATCGCGGCGGCATCCGGCGCGCTGGCTGATACTCCACTATAATTCATGGGGTCATTGTCCTCGTGAGGTGCTCTTCATGACCCAGTCCAGCACGAAACCCACTACCCCCGACGCCAAGGCCGCCGATCTCAACAAGCTGGCCCAGAACTTTTCCAAGATCATCGAACAAAGCCAGCGGGTGTTGCAGGAATACCTGAAACGCCAGGAGCGCGGCGATCAGCTTCCGCTGCTCGACCCGGCCATCGTCGGCAAATCCTTTCAGGAATTCTTCGACAAGCTGCTCAAGAATCCGGAAAAATTGATCGAGGCCCAGGTCGCCTTCTGGAAAAACACTCTCGATCTCTGGCAGTCCACCTCCCAGCGGCTGCTGGGCCAGGAAACCCAACCCGTCATCAAGCCGCCGCCCGGCGACAAGCGCTTCGCGGACGAACAATGGGCGGAAAACGCGGTGTTCGACTTCATCAAGCAGTCCTATCTGCTCGCCGCCGACAGCTTGCAGGGTCTGGCGCGCCAGGTCGAGGGCCTGGACGACAAGACCGCCCGCCGGGTGCAGTTCTACACCCGCCAGTTCGTGGATGCGATGGCCCCGACCAACTTCGTCCACACCAATCCCACCGTGCTCAAGACCACGCTCGATACCAGCGGCGACAATCTGGTCAAGGGCCTGCAAAACCTGCTGGAAGACCTGGAGCGCGGGCGCGGCCAGTTGCAGATCAAGATGACCGATCTCAAGGCGTTCAAGCCGGGCGAGAACATCGCGGTGACGCCGGGCAAGGTCATCTTCCAGAACGAATTGATGCAATTGGTCCAGTATAACCCCAGCACGCCAACCGTCCACCAGCGACCGTTCCTGTTCGTCTCGCCCTGGATCAACAAGTTTTACATCATGGACATGCGGCCCAAGAACTCCATGGTCAAGTGGATGGTGGATCAGGGGTTCACGGTGTTCATGACTTCCTGGGTCAATCCGGACGAGCGGCTGGCGCACAAGAAATTCGACGATTACATGCTCTCCATCGTCGAGGGGATGGACGCCATCGAACAGGCCACCGGCGAGCGGGAAATCAACGCCGCCGGCTACTGCCTGGGCGGCACCATCCTGCTGACCACCCTGGCTTATCTGGCGGCCAAGGGAGACCAGCGGGTGCAAAGCGCCATCTGCTTCGCCTGCATGACCGATTTCAGCGAGCCTGGCGAACTGGAGGTCTTTATCGACGAGGAGTTGATCACCCTGTTGGAGAAGCAGATGGGCGAGCGAGGCTATCTGGACGGCAGCCAGATGGCCGGCGTGTTCAGCATGATGCGGGCCAACGACCTGATCTGGAACTTCGTGATCAACAATTACCTGCTGGGCAAGGACCCCTACCCCTTCGATCTGTTGTACTGGAATTCCGATTCCACCCGGATGCCGCGCGACATGCACAGTTTCTACGTCCGCAACATGTACCAGAAGAACCTGCTGCGCGAGCCGGGCGGCATCACCCTGGCGGGCGTGCCCATCGATTTGCGCCAGATTAAAACGCCGGTCTGCTTCCTGTCGGCCTTCGAGGATCACATCGCGCCGTGGACCTCGACCTACGCCGGCACGCAACTGGTCGGCGGACCGGTGAAGTTCGTGTTGAGCGGGTCCGGTCACATCGCCGGGGTCATCAATCCGGCCTCGTCGGACAAGTACGGCTTCTGGCTCAATCCCAACACTCCGCCAAAGCCCGACGACTGGTTCAAGGACGCGGTCAAGCAGGAGGGTTCCTGGTGGCCGGACTGGCTGGCTTGGCTGCAACCCCACGCGGGTCCCCAGATTCCGGCCCGCGCGCCGGGTGACGGCAAACTGAAACCCGTCGAAGACGCGCCGGGTTCCTACGTCAAGATGCGCTACGATCAGTAGCGATATGGCTAACGGCGTGCGGCGTTCGAAGGCCGCGCGTCGCCTTGGCAGGCTGATGAACCGAGAGACAGGAATCGAGGTAATATCGGTCGTGACCGGACTTTTTTCCGGATGTGTCATCCACCCTAAATCTCTCCGGTCTCCGACATGACCTTACCTTCGTCCGCGCCCCAACCAATCCAACCGCCGGATCCGGATTTTTGGCCGGGGCGGATTGCCCCCGATTTTCTGGTATCGGGTCTGGACGCAACGCCGGCGACGTTCTACGAGCGTTATTGCGGACGGAGCGCGGTGGTGATGTTCGCGTCCGACGCCCGGCTGCTGTCGCCTTTCAGCGGGTTGGCCGCACGGACTCAGCTACTGGGCATTCTCTCCAGACCGACTGATGCCAACATCGATTTCGGCTTTCCAATCTTGGAGGACAACGAAGGCTGGCTCGCCCAAGCGTTTCTCGGTGAGGCGGCGGTGGCAGAGCCGGTCGCTCTCGTCTTGCGCCCGACGCTGGCCATAGCGGCGCGGCTCGCCAGTCCGACGATCACGGCCATCGGGGCGGCGCTGGATGCCCTGCCGCCCCAAGTCGTCCGGGTGTGTGAGGAAAGCGCGCCGGTATTGATGGTTCCTGACGTTTTGCCGCAAGCGCTGTGCGCGCGGCTGATCGCCGCCCACGACGCGGACAACTTCGAGAGCGGGATGCTCCGCCAAGCCAACGGCGCGGTCGTGTTGGAGCCCGACCCTGGGACCAAGAAACGGCGGGATCACCGTCTGGAGGATGTGGCGCTGGTGGACGCGGTCACGGCGGCCTTGAGCGAGCGCCTCGTACCGGCCATCGCGCGGGCGTTCCATTATCCGGTCACGCACATGGAAGGCTATAAGGTCGTGGCCTACGACGCGGCCACGGGTGGGTATTTTCGTCCGCACCGGGACAACACCACGCCGGACGCGCGGCACCGGCGCTTCGCTTTATCCTTGAATTTGAACGCCGATTATGAAGGTGGCGAGCTGGTCTTTCCTGAATTTGGCGCTTGTCGGTACCGACCGCCGACGGGGGGTGCCCTGGTGTTCTCCGGCACGCACCTTCACGCGGCCCGGGATGTAACGGTGGGGAAGCGGTACGTGTTGCTCACTTTTATGTGGGGCGATGAGGTTCGCGGCCAGTAGGCGCGGCGGGCATCCCTGCCCGGATTACCTCCTCAACAGT
>REEE01000148.1 GCA_007695245.1 Candidatus Competibacteraceae bacterium
GGGTCCGGTGAGGTCGATGAGAACGCCGTCGGGTTGCGGCGGGTGGTTGGGTTGTAGTCATTCACTGCCCTCGCCTGCTTGCGGGCGAGGGCAGAGGTAAAGAGTGGTTTGGAAATATTCGGGCGGGGATACTCAACTGGCATCAAGCCAATCCATTCAAGAAGTCGGCCACGGAGCAGCCCACGGTCGCGAGTTCGATGATTAGAGCCACTTTACCGGAGGAGTTGTGAGCCGCCGCAAACAGAACGTTGGCGTCCAGAAACAGGCGTTTCGCCGCTGAATCCCAAGCTTCCGCAAAACCGCTTCCCGCTGGTCGGGGAATAGTTGATCCTCTTGTTCCCAGCGAGCGATGCTCGCCGTCCTCAACCGGACACTGAGCGAGGCGGTTGATCAGACTAGAGAAAAGGCTATCTTATTGATAAATCGCCTCAGAATCGCGTGGAAGCAATATCTCGCCGGGGCAAGGAACGGATACTTCGCCACAGATAGTCATGATCGTAGAAGCTCCGGGATATCGGATAGGTCGCCAGTGTGGGAGCATTGCTGAAATTCGCGAAAAACCGTCGCCGTTTAGCAAGCATTGGCCGCAGACCTGCGAAAAAATCCCGATAGATTCGCCAGACTAGGGAGAACTTTCCCTTGACAAGATATTTGAAAATAACCGCCACCTGCATGAGCAGCAGCCAGCCAGCATTGCGCAAGAAAAAGCCGGTTGGAAGATTCTTGACAAGAGTGAATAGCGAGTTGCGCAGGCCTTGATACGCTACAAATTCGTTGAACCCGCCACCAGACGACGCGCTTCCCCAGTGAAAAACGACAGCATCGTCCGCCATCGCGCAGTGGAATCCGAGGGCGCGGGCACGCAAGGCTAAATCGGTATCCTCCGCATAGCAAAAGAATTGCTCATCAAAAATTTCTCCGCTGGCTCGATAGATCTCGACGAGTAGCTGGACACTGTAAAGCGCCGCTCCGCCACAAGGACCCAGCAGAGGTTCATCGAGGCTTTTCCGATTCGAGGCAATCCCGGATTTATAAAAAACGATGCCGAGGCTGTCTATCTGATCGGGCTGTTCATGATTCATCATACGACTGGCTACCATGTCGATCCCTGCATCGGATGTTAGGGTTCGATACATACGATCCAGCCAATCCTCGCCGGCAATAGCATCATTATTGAGTAACGCCACGGCACGGTAATCCTTTCCGGAGTTTAGAATCAGTTCGATGGCCTGATTGCAAGCTCCCGCAAAGCCTTTGTTATCAGGATTAACGATGAGTGAGACATGATCCAGGTTCTGGATGAAATCTTTGATCAATCCAGCGGATTCATCATTACTGTCATTATCAATAATAAAGAGATCAAAAGGTATTTGGGAGTTTTTATATAATGATTTGATACATTCCAGGGTCATCTCTGGCTTCAGATAATTGACTATCACGACAGCGATCATGGATACAAATATCCGCAATCCCGTAGCGCTTTTTCCAGACGCCGCTCACAGCCTTCGGGTATTTCGGAAAGGCTGAGTTTGGAGGTATCGAAACCTGGATACCGATAATCGGGGTTCATTCGCGAATGCTGTGTTCCTTCTAGCATGGCCTGATCATAGCGGATCCCGAGAAACTCACAGACCGATCCAAGGGTCTCGACGGGATCAGTGAGTAGAGATTCATAGCGAATACAAATCGCTCTAGGGTGACGGGAAAGAAACTCATAGATCCGTACTGAGTACAACCAGCGTTCACAGGCGATCTCCAGCGTTTGTCCGGTTCGGGCCATCTTGGAACGAACGCAAGTGCGTCCGTCGCGCAGAATAAATACCAGTTTTTGTTGCGCTAAAACCTGATTGAAAAAAACCTCCATGACCTCCACCGGTTGATCCGGAAAAACGTGATTATGTTGTTCGAGACCATGCAGTTGCTCGGTAGTGATTTTGTTGCCCCAGAAATGCTCGGGGTATTTACCGGCTTCAATGATGCAAGCCTGATAAAAGGCGTCGGCCCTGACATCGAACCGCAATGTTTCCTGGCCGCTGAGCGCCTGTCCCATCAGATACTCCTTGGCAAAGCGCTCGAAGGCGACCGTCAGACGTGGATGGCTATCCAGAAGAGCGGCGATTAGACTGGTGCCGCCACGACCGGCACCGATAATCAGAAATCTGAAATTAATCAGCATTTGCAATCCGTTTTTTCACTTCCAACCAGTCATTCCTGACGAACATCCCATCAAAAGAACCGGCATCGGCTTCCCGCAGCGTCGATGTCGCTCGTTGCAAGAAATGATACACCTTGGCGTGTGGAGTGTAGATGATTTTCCTGCCAGCGATTTGCCGTACCGCCTCGCAGTACAGTCGATCCGACCGATAGTGGGGAGCATTCTCGAAATCCAGAGGACCGATGGCTTCCAGCGTATGACGGGGAATATAGACGCAGAAAAAAGGCGCAAAGCTTAATTCAAAAAAACCGTTACTGTTATCGTGCGGCCGGGTGTTCAGGATATTGTCGTGATGAACGGAAAGATTGACATCCATCTCACGCCGAACATTGCTGATGGGATTGTGAATTTCAATCGTCGGCGTATGCGGTGGTAAAACCTGTCTCGGTATCACTAAACCCACTTCCGGAAGATCATCGAAAACCTGTTGCAGGGCACCCGCCCAGCCTTCCGTGACCACGGCGTCATTGTTGAGCAGAATGACATCGCCGTCCGGGTCGGCACGGGCGATACCTTGGTTGACTGCATAGGTAAAGCCATAATTCTCTTCATTTTGAATGACGGTCACCCCGTCTCGCCGGTCAAGGTCGGCCAGAAAATCGCGGACCGACCGCGCCGAGGCATTATCGACGATGATGAGTTCAAAAGGCACATTCGTGAATCGATTGACCGACTCGATACACAGGCGCAGATAATCCAGGCATTCGAAACTCGGGATGATGATGCTGACCTTACGGGTCCGACGCGGGGTCGGAGAGAATCGGAGGGAATACATGCTGTCCAGGCCCGGTATGGCATGACCCGGCAGTTGGTCGGCGACGCCGCGTTCGGCGAGATAGCCGTCGAGATGCGCCAGAGCGCGCCGCCAGGATTTCAGCTTGGTGATCTGATTGTTGGCGACATCATGATAATAGCTGCTCAGAATGCAGGGAACCGGCTTCGGGTATTGCTGTTCGCTCAAGCGCAACAAGAACTCCCAATCGATGAGCCGTTGCATCCGCTCGTTGAAGCCCCCGAAGCGTTCGATCAGGGTGCGCCGGTGCAGCAGGGCACCGAGATCGATATAGTTGCGGTTCTCGATCACGGGGCGACAGAAGCTCGCATATCTGACGGCTTCGAGCCTGGCCGTACCCGAACCCGCATCGCCCACCATAATGTTCTGGGCGCAGTACGCCATGTCGAAGGCATTATTCTCCACCAGGAGTTCGCCGAGCAAAATACGCAGGAAATCCGGTTCCATCGTATTGTCGCTGTCCAGGTAGGTGACGTACTCGCCGCGCGCCTGCTTCAGGCCATAATTGCGGGCCGCGGCGGCGCCGCTGTTACGCTCGAGACGAAAATAGCGAATCCGGAGATCGGCGAAAGCGGCGAGCACGGCTGCCGTGTCATCCTCGCCCCCATCATCGATCACAATCAGCTCGAAATTCCGGTAGGTCTGGGTCAAAGCACTGCGCACCGCAGTACCGATGCAAGCGGACCGCTGATAGGTCGGCATGATGATGGATACCAAGGCCGTCTCAGGCATATCGGCATAATGTCGCGCCAGATGGCGGCGCACCCCGCTCATGTGCCCGATCACCCGCTTGGCTTCCTCGGAGAACGGTGCCTCCAGCTTCAAAATGAATAGGGAGTTGCGCTCGTAGCTGCTGAAGTCGTGGAATAAAGGCCGTGGTCGTTGCATGCCGGAAGCGCGCGCGGCCGGTTGCGGTCCCGGCTTCTCGACACTCTCGCTCGCGGCGCTTTTTTTCACCAGTAAATAGGCCGCGACGTCCTCATGGGCCAGACAGTGAGCCAGTGGATTCACGCCGCTTTTACGCAGTTCCGGATGCCGTTCGAGATAGTCCAAGGTATCGAAATACGGGCTCGGATTGCGGCCTTCGGTAACCCCATGGATGAAATAGTGCAACAATGGATTTATGCCTGATTCGGCTACGTCGGGATAGGTTTCCAGGTACCATTCGGTCTCAAAAAGCGGATTGGGGAGATACCCTTCGGCGGTGCCCTTGCGGATGAAATGTACCAGCGGATTCAGACCGGCTTCCCGAACATCGGGATAACTGTCCAGATAATGGGTCCGGTCGAAGATTCCCGAATCCAGTAGATGTCGATAGCACTCCAACTCTTTCAGATTGAGGCCCAAGCGGGCCAAGGACGAGAACCGGCCGCGACGCAGGCCGAGCAGCCAGTCGCCACAACTTCGAAGCGGCGCGGTCACTTTCCAGGATTGAGAACCGACCATGGCCTGTAGCTCCAGCTCCAGCTTTTTTCTCTCACCCTTACCGGCTTCGACGTCACGCCGCGACTGATTCAGAGACTGGCGTAAATCGGTGATCCGTTCTTCCAGGGCGCGGCGCTGCTGAAGCTGCTGTTCCTTGAGGCGGTCGACCGTCTGTTGATGATGGAACTCCATTTGCCGGATTTCGTCACGGCTGACCGTCAGTTGCCGCGCCAGCTCGCGCCGGACCTCCTGCTCGTGCCGGTAGCATCGGTCGGACTCTTGATAGCGCTGTTCGTAGCCAGCCAGCAGGGGAGCGATCGCCGCCATGGCCGCGTCGGTCCGCGCCAACAGTTCATCCAGAACTTGCCGATGGTCGACGGCATCGGGATCGCTCGCCAAGCCCGTCAGAGCGTCATGGGCTTGTTGGATCGACGCGGAACAACCGTCGCCCGGCCTTTCCGCGCCGACGCGTTGGTGGCGGTGCCGGACCGACAAAAATTCGTCGATCATTCGCTGGCTTTCAAGGTCGTCGCACGGCCAGGACAGATCCACCTGGCGGGCGATCCGCTTCAGCGTCGCTGGCCAATCCGCCAATAATTCGTCGTAGGTCACCAGGCACCGGGGCAAACCGCGCGAGTGCCGCTCCGCTTCCAGGCTATAGCGCAACCACAGTTGCAACCCGTGCGCGGTCGGTAAACTCATGCCCTTGCGGGCTGCCAGCGAAGCCGCGACTTCCCAGGGATCGCGCAACATCAGCACCACCCGGACCCGAGCCCCAAAGTCGGCCAGCACCGCGCGCCACAGCGGCAGCAACCGGCACAGTCTGGGGTCCTTGATCAGGAACAGTCTAGACTGTCCAAAATCGCGTTCCAGATAATCCAGCAACCGTTGCCGGAACGCTTCGGCCGGGGCGGTTTGCCACCAGGTTTCCGGCAAGGGTAAAAAGTCATACCAGCGCTGGCCAAACTGTCCCAACAACTCGTCCTGTAGGGCGACCAACTCTTCAGACTCCCAAAAACCGGTCCGATTGTTCTCGGAGGCCGGCACCAAACGGCTGGCGATGTCCAGACCCCGCAGGTTCAGCGCCCGGGACAACGCCGAGGTACCGCTGCGGTGCATGCCGAGCACCAGCACGGCGGTGGCCTGGTCGGATTCTCTGGTGGATTCCGCCATCAATGAGGCTTCCTGAAGCATGGGTTGGCGATGGGTCTCAAGGTTGGGCGAGCCGGGGGGGAAAGCTATAGGCGCTCTGCTCGTGATAGAGCGACAGATTGGGACTGTAAAAAGGATCCAGGAATCTGGTGGTGGCCCAGCGCGCGTTCAGAAACTCCTGCTCCCGCGCCGCGCGCGACAGTTTTTCCGGCGTATCGTCGTTCGGTCCCCGTGTCGCCGATTCATGGTGATAGAACACGGCGAACGGCGTGTAAAGATTGCGATAGCCGCGTTCGCGAATCCGCAGACACAGATCGACATCGTTGAATTGGACTTGCAGGTGTTGTTCCTCGAAACCCCCGATCTCCAAAAACAGGGCGCGCCGCAGTACCATGCAAGCCGCGGTCACCGCGGTGAAGTTCTGCGTCAACAGCACCCGGGCGGCATCGCGGCTGTCGGCCGGCGTGGTGCGGCGCATGAAATGTCCGGCGACGCCCCCGAAACCCACGATCACGCCGGCATGTTGGATTCGTCCATCCGGATAGAGCAGCCGAGCACCGACCGCGCCGATGTCCGGACGCAGGGCATGGCTGGCCATCTCCGTCAGCCAATCGGCCTCAATGACTTCGAGATCGTTGTTGAGCAGGCCGATCAGCGCGCCGTTGGCTTGCTCGACGGCGGCATTGTTCAACTGGCTGTAATTGAACGGCCGGTCGTCGCGCAAGACCCGGATCCGGGTGGCTGGATACCGCTCGCCCAGACTGGCCAGATAGTCCAGGGTGGCGGGTTCGTCGCTGCCGTTGTCGACGATCAGCAGTTCGTAGTCCGGATAATCGGTGCGCGCGACGATGCTGTCGATGCAGGTGCGCAGAACCTCGATGCCGTTGCGGGTCGGAACGATCAGAGAAACTCGCGGTGCCGGTTGCGGCAGGGGGTAGCGGACCCGCACGCTGCCGGATAACAGGGGCGAAGGTTCGATCCACGCCTCGATCCGGCGACGTCGCAGCGCCGACTCGGACGCGACCAGCGCGGTCGCTGTTTCATCGGAATGCAGGCGATGGTGCAGGACGCGGGGAATATGAACGATTTGCGAATTTTCGACTCGTTCGCTGACCCACAAGCTCAGCTCGTGAACGCTCGGCGGCGGTCCGCCCGTTAGGAACGGAGCCAGCCCGTCGCACCGGACCACGCAGAACCCTCCCGCCAGATTTTGCGCCAAGGCCAGATCGGGGCTCCAGTTCGGTTTGAAATACGGATCATAATGCCAGCCGCGCGGTTCGGTCCGATCCTCATCGCTGTAGATCAAGGCGGCTTCGGGATGATCCAGCAGGGTTTCGGCGATGTATCCCAGCGCGGCGGCATGCAGCAGGGTTCCCGATTCCAGCAGCATCACATGATCGGCCCGAATCAGGTTCAGCAAGTCCTGTGATTCGACTGCGGTGCCCGGCACGCTCAGCAGCGCCTGGATGCGCGCGTCATGCGTCACTTTGTCCCGCCAATGCTCGACCACGGGCCACAGCCCGGGGTCCTGGAGCAGAATCACCAGTGCCCAATGGGGATACAGTTGCTGGTACACCGAATCGGCGGTCGTTTGAAACTCCTGACCCTGACCCGCCGCGACCGGCAGAACGATGGTGATCGGTCGGGCCGGCAGCCGCGCGAAACGCTGTTGCAAGGCCAGGCGCTGGCGGCGATTCAGCGCCACATAACGCTTGAACCAGGCCCGATAGTCGCGGCTGTTGTCCATCCCGGGTTCCGCCTCGAACGACGGCATATCCGCGGTCAGTTGCCGGTATTTAAAATAGCGATAAGATTCGGAGCGACGGGTCAGAAACCCGCAATAGGTGTGGATCCATAACACCAGCCGGCGCTTTTGCGCGTAGCTGAACAGGGGCAGCGCGTAATACCAGCGATACAGCCGCGCTTCCCAGGATGGCCAGTTGATTGCAAGCTTGCCGATAGCCAACATATCCTCCAGCGGGATCAGGAGCGACCGAACCAGGTTTGCAGGGGCGAGAGGCGTAGCACATCCGGGATCCGCCACTCCCAGTAGCCTTCCCGTCCGGCCTGGCGGACCAGTTCGTGGATCAATAGATCCAGCCGGTTGGCTTCAACGATCGTGGCGATATCCGCCGGGGTCACGGTAAAGCTGCGCCGCCCGGCGTTCAGGCGCTGGCGCAGCCCCAAGGTACTGTCCAGTGTGTCGCTGAGTAACAGAGCACCGTAGTCGGCCAAGTTTTCCAGCTTGGCGGCATCGATTCCCAGACAGCGCGCCTGCAGGTTGCGTTGCCCGTCGATCCGGGCGAACTCACGCAAATCGAGTTCGCCCGCTGTCACTCGGGCGGCCAGCCGGTCGGCCGGATCGCCGCCGTGGGTTAGGTAATGCTGGTAATGGGAAATGCAGCGATCGACCGGATGACGCAACACGGCGACGACCTCGGCGGGGGTGAAGGCCGCGCGCCAGTCCGCGAAACGAACGTGAACATACAAGATTTCGATCTTGTGTCCCTCCAGCCTGGCGCGCTGGTCCTCCGGTGCCAAGGTCGGATCACGAAGCAACTCATGGGTCAGTTCGTGGCGCGGGCCGTAGTCGAAGGCGATGCGATCCTTCAACCGCTCGGTCAGACGCTGGCGCAGGCTGGTGCCGGCTGTCTTGGGAATATGAACGAACAAAAACATAGTCAGGATTTACCCTATTTCACCGGGGTACGCAACCGGCCCTCGGTCGGCGAATGCCGTTCGTAGGCTTCCAGCACTTCGCCCACCGGCCCTTCCATGCAACTGACCCCGTCCTCGATCCAGACCACCCGATCGCAGAGCTGGCGCAACATGCCGGTGTTATGCGAGACGATCACCACCGTCTTGTCGGAACGAATTCGGTCCTTGAGCACTTCGGTCGATTTCTTACGGAAACCCGCATCGCCGACCGCCAGCACCTCGTCGATCAGCAGGACGTCCGCTTCCAGGCGGATCGCCACCGCGAACCCCAGTCGGGCGCGCATGCCGCTGGAATAGGTATTGATCGGCTGATCGAAGAACTCGCCCAGCTCGGAAAACGCCTGGATCTCGTCCAACTGCCGCTCCACCTCGCGCCGGCTCAGGCCCAGCAGGATCCCGCTGAGCACCGCGTTCTGGCGTCCGGTCAGATAAGGCAGGAAGCCGATCTGTAGCGACAGCAGCGTGGGGCGCACGCCATGATTGATCAGCCGCCCGCGATCCGGGCTGAGAATCCCGGCGAGCAGGTGCAGCAGGGTGCTCTTGCCGGCGCCGTTGCGCCCGATCACCCCCAGCGACTCTCCCCGATACAGGGTAAAACTGACGTCCCGCAGCGCCCAGTAGGGTTCCCCCCGGAGCCAGCCGGCTCGCCGCCAGTAGCTGACGCCGGCCTGGTGCAGGGACAGAGCGGGTTCGTGCATCTCAACTCCGGATCAATTTTGGATACAACCGATCGTAGCGGTGCAGAATCGCCACGGCCAACACGATCAATACCGCCGCCAGGACGGCGATACTCGGCAGCATCCAACCGCCGGGCCAGCGACCGTGCAGCAGCACTTCGCGATAGGCATCGATCAACGCCGCCATCGGGTTGAGCAGAAAATAACCGCGATAGGCCTCGGGGATCTCGGCGGGATCATAGAAAATCCCCGACAGAAAGAACAGCATTTGCAAGACATGACCGATCAGCGGTTTCAGATCCGGCAGAAACGGCACCAGCGCCGCCAGCAGCAAGGTGACCCCGCAGATCAGCGCCAGTTGGACCAGCAGCAGCGCCGGCAGCGCCAGCCAGGCCGGGCTGGGGCCGAAGCCGCTCACCCACAGGAAGACCAGCAACAGCGCCAGCACCACGGCGAATTTGGTCAGTTCGGTGAGGATGGCCACCAGCGGTAGCAGCAGTTTGGGCAGATAGGTTTGGTGGATCAGGCCGTGGCCGGCCGGCAGCGCGTTCGCCCCGTTGAACACCGTGATATGGAACCAGCGCCAGGTCACCAGGCCGATCAGCAGAAACTGGACGAAATGTTCGCCGCCGCGTTGCAGCAACAGCCCGAACAGCACGTAGAAGATCAGCATGAAAATGACCGGGTCCAGCACCCACCAGAGGAACCCCAGGTAGGTGCGGGCCGCCTCGGCGCGCAGATCGGCGGCGACCTTGTAGCGCACCAGTTCGGCGTAGCGCTGGGGAACCCTCATGACGGACCACCCGCCGCGGTCGGCGCGCGCAGCCAGGCGCTGAAATCTTCTCCCAACAGGTCTTCCAACGCCGCGATGCGCGGGCGGTAGAGTTCGACCAGCACGGCGCGCAGCGCCGGGCGCAGGGGGTGATCGGGTCCGGCGAACACCCGTTCCCGACAGTGGGCCAACAGATCGGCCTCCGGGGCGGCGACCCCGAGGTGGCGGCAGCACTGGCGCAGCAGGGCTTCGGGTTGGTCGCGGATGGCTTCATGGCGCAGCAGCAACAGTTGCTCGGCCGGGAAGACCTGCCGCCAGTTGCGGATGCAGCCCGCGTAATCGCCCCGGCACAGCGAGCCGCTGGAGCGGAAATGATCGATAAACCAGGCATCGCTGGCTTCTTCGAAGGTCATCTCGGCCCGCCCGAGCGCCATCAGCGCCGAGGACCAGGCGCGTTCGATGGGATTGCGCAGCAGATAGAGCAATTTCACGTCGGGCGCGACCTGTCGGATGCGGGTGATGACGTCCACCGTCAGCAGTGCGTAGGCCGGGGTGATCTCGCCCTGCCGCCGGCTCGGGTCGCCGAACCGCGCCAGGTAGGCGGGAATCCGGTTCGGGTCGTCCAGCCGGTCCCAGAAGTGGATTTCCTTGCCCCCCGGAAACCCGATCTGCGGATGCTTGTTGAGTTGCGCGTACAACCAAGTGGTGCCGGCTTTCTGGGCGCCGATGCCGAGGAACGTCAACATGCCGTGGGATTAAGAACCTGTACGAAAACTCCCCTCTCCCTGTGGGAGAAGGGTTGGGGGTGAGGGCTTTTTTTCAATGAGTGAGTTCGCAAGAGGCCGTGCGAAAACGTCTCTAAGGTGATTTCCGGGAAAGAATATCCCTCATCTCGTTCCCACGCTCCAGCGTGGGAATGCCGTTCGGGCCGCTCCAGCGGCCCACGATGCCGGAGCATCGCGATGGTCAAGGCTCCCACGCTGGAGCGTGGGAGCCAGGCCGGATCATTTTATTTCTGGAGATCACCTAAGGCTTTTCGCCTTCCGGCTTTTCACCGTCGGGAGCGGCGGGTGTTGTTTCGGCGGGCTCAACGCCGAATTCGGCCTGCAAGGTCTTCCAGGCAGTCTCCATACCGTCTTCGTCGATCGCCGCCGCCGTGGGAGAGGCCACCGTTTTCAACCAAGCGGAGAGTTGGTCCTGCTGATACTCGCGGCGCAGCCGCTCCTCGATGCCGTCCTGCACCTCGGCGAACGGACGGGTTTCGGTGGAGGGTCGGTCGAACAGTTTGATGATGTGCAGCCCGAAGCGGGTTTCCACCACGTCGCTCAGATCGCCCGGTTCGGCCAGGGCGAAGGCGGCGGCCTCGAACTCGGGCACCATTTGCCCGGCACCGAAGTAGCCGAGGTCGCCGTTCATGAAGCGCGAGCCGTCTTCTGAGTGTTCTTGCGCCAGTTCGCCGAAGTCCGCGCCGTCGCGCAACCGCGCCAGCAGGGCCTCGGCCTCGGGCCGCCGCCGCTCCCGGTCGGCCTCGCTGGGGGCCTTGAGGAGAATGTGGCCGGCGCGGATTTGGGGCTTCGGCGTGAACTCGTCGAGGTGGGCGTCGTAGTAGGCCCGCGCCGGTTCCGCGAAATCCGGCAACTCCAGTTCGGCGACGAAGCGGCGCGGCGTCAGTTCGGCGAGCAGTTGCTCGCGGGCGCGCCGCAGGTAGGCCTGCACCAGTTCATCGTCGAGATGGCCCAGTTCCTCGGCGAGCTGGGCCATCCGGCGGCGGAAGTAGATGCGGGTGACCGTGTTTTGTTGTTCCGCGCGCGTCTCCAGCACTCGCTGCCGTTGCGCCGGAGCCAGCATCTCCAATTCGAGGCGCAGGTCGTGGGGCGTGATGGTCACCTCCTGCCCGGAAACCAACACGGTTTCATCGGTGATCGGTTCGGCGGCCGCTGCGGGTGATCCGACCCACAGCAGGACGATGGCGAGCAATGGAAACCACATGATGACCTCCCTTATCGAGCAAAATGGGTATTGTACGGAATTGCGGTATTTTACCTTGAGGGATCTCAAACCGCATCTTGCAAGGCTTTCGCCACCGCGTCAGGCAGCCGAGCGATAACCCGCAGATAGCTTTGGGCCGCGGCGTCCGGCGCTCGCCGACCTTGCTCCCAATCGCGCAGGGACGCGGCGGGGATGCCATATCGTGCCGCAAACGCCGTTTGCGACAGTCCGGCGGCGGCACGCGCGCGCCGCGCCAGCATCGCCGCGAATCCGCGCTCGAATTCCGCGTCGGTCAGCGGCGCGTCCGGATCCGGTTCAACGCGGGGTTTCGTGATAGCGTCTTGTTTCGCGGTCATTGGCTTTCCTCACGCCGATCATGCGGTGAACCTCACCGCGCGGTGTGAACACGCAGACCCAGACTCGCCCCTCGACCATCCCATAGGACACGAAACGATCCTCAGCGTAGTCGAAACGCACATCACAATGCGTCCAGTCGGTGGTCATCGGCGAGGACTTCAGCGCCAAACGCCAGGGAAACACCGTGTTTGTCCAGGTTGGCCGCATCCTTGTCGGGGTCAAATTCAATTTTCACCCATGCACTGTACGGCAATGCCGCATTCAGTGCAAATTCCGCCACCGATCTGCCGCACCTACCCGCACACAAAAAAACCACCGCCCGAAGGCGGTGGTTGGGTTTGCGCGGGTCCCACGGTTCGGTGGGACTCGTCAGATTGCCAGACAGATTTGCTATTACGGATCTGGCTCGATTGGCGGCGCGGGCAGCTCGCGCGTGTAAGCGTGCTCGGTGGCCTGACCGAAGTTCAACATCGGGTTGCCGAAATCGCGAGCCTTGAAGATGAAGCCGGTGGTCGGGTAACCAGCGAATTCACCGTCGCCCAAGTAGGTTATCCGCAACCAGCCACTTTCGGCGTTCGACGCCAGTGCGCTGGTGTCGATCGCCAGCGAGATCAACGAGTCCAGCGCCGATGGCAGATTGGCGGCGTTGCGGCCGATCTTCAGCACGTTGACTTCGTAAGGCAGGTTGTCGATGGTGACATCCGGCGGCGGTGCCGGCGACACGACCGGACCGTCGACCGTCACGGTGATGCTACCTTCCTCGCGATCGAAGATATCGTACTGCACGGACAGATCCGCGCGACCATCGTTACCGTCCTGGAACACGTTCGGGAAACCCAAGTCCGGGCACTCCGCTTCGGCAAGCTGATTAGGCCGGGTGGCACCATCCGGCCAGCCGTCCCAAACGTCACCAAACTCGCCGTTTACTTCACCACCCTCAGAACCATCGTTCCGCCACACGCTGCACGCGGCCTGGATGTTAAGTGCGTCTTCATCAGTCTGGAAGCGCTTGGTCGGGAAGGTGACCACCCAGTCGGAAAGCGCGCCGGTGTTGGGGTTATTGGTCCATTCGTTGGCTACCGTGAAAGCGGCGATGCCTTCATTGATATCGTCGAGCGCTTCGGTGGTCCACAGACCGTCGGAGGAGGCCAGCGAGGGCTCCAGGAACCAGGGGAACTGCTGGGCGGTGACCAGGTTCTGGTTATCGCCCCATCCGGCGATGTGCAGCGACTCGATGCCGGCGGCGATGCCGTTGGCCCGGTTCACCAAACTGGCGTTGACCTTGAGCGGGGCGGGTGTATCGATCTCGCCATAGCCGACCGTACTCGTGGGATCGCCGGAACCTAAACGAGCCAACGGATCGCCGGAGCCGTCTTCGCCCGGTATATCGTTGGGGGCATCCGCTGGTCCCCTCGTCCAAGTTGCGGTTCTGCGGACAAAGTCGTTTTGGATGAATCCGCAGTTACGCGGCTCGCCGTTGACATGCTTGGCGTACCAGGCCGTACTGCCCCGATTCCCATCCACCGGTGCCTCACCTTCCCCTTCGGTCTCACCCATGACCAGGACTTCGATATAACCCTCGGACATGCGGCTGATATCGCCATCGGTGGCCAGATGATCGCGGAAGCTGTTGGAGTAGGCCAGCTCGCTGGCGTTGGCACCGCTGTCGCGCACCGAGATCGGCACCGTGCAGGAACGATCGGTGGTCTGCAGGAACGGACGGCCGTCCGCGCCTTCCTCGACCCAGGCGGTCCAAACATCGTAGGGGCTCAGCAGCACCACGAAGTCGAGCACGTCGCGCGAGTTACGCGCCTCATGCAACCGGAACTTGATGGCCAGCGAGTTGGCCGAAGTGTTGGTGATGTTGACCAACGTCCGCCAGCCGTCGTTGATGGTGTAGTACGGCACGAATACCGCCGTGCCGGTACCGGTGTTAGATACTTCCTGCGCGTTCACGACCGCGGTTTGCAGCGCGAGCGCGGCGGCCACGGCGGCCGACAGCTTGAGCAGGCGGAAGCCTGATTTTCTTACACTTATCATCATGAAATCTCCTTGGAAGGAACGAATTGATGAAGCTCTAAATCACTGGGAAGATCGATCGTCGTCACGCCAACCTGCTGGCACAACCATCATGGTATCACTGATAACCGTAGCCCTCCGGGATCATCAGCTCACCCAGCACCTGCCGGCTCCGACGCGAACATTCAGGGCTGCCCTTGCTTCTTGGGTCGTGCCGGGTTATACCAGAAAACTAGCATAACGGATCTGCCTTGGTCAATAACTTTACAACAAAATGGTATTTTTGCAACAAACAAAGCCGCGCCCCTGAAATTATGCCTCAAATCATACAAAGCAAGGACTTTTTTACAACTTTACAACAAAAGGCCTGGCCCCTTCGCTCTGCGGCAGCGACTTCGGCGAGGACCGGCCGCCCCCGCGACGGGGATGTTTTTCATGGCCCGATGAAATGACGCAAGAGTAGTTTATCCCTAATGGGATAACAATGGGGGTCAAGCCCGACGCGGCGGTGCCTCCTGAGCACAACCCACGGTCGATCCGCGCGGCATCCAGCTTCAAATTAAAATTTCTTCGTGGATCGTTAATGCCGACCCCGCTGTTCGTGGATACTGGCGGTCGGAGCAGGGAATGCCTTAACCTTGCGGCTCTTGCGCGGGTCGAGCCAACGCTCGCGCCGCCCCGTTACAAGGTTTGCCGAGACCGAATGAACCCGCCCGTCATGGGAAGCAAAATCGCCACCTGGAACGTCAATTCCCTGAACGTGC
>REEE01000298.1 GCA_007695245.1 Candidatus Competibacteraceae bacterium
GGTGCGCCTCGGAATACGATCCGGGCTATGCCGGGCTGGAGCAGGGCGACGCGAGTGGTGATCGCCACAATGACGGCCCCCGGTCGTTGCGCGGCGGCTCCTGGGGCACCCACCCTTGGGCGATACGTTCCGCCGTTCGCACCTGGAGTGCGCCAACGAATCGTGTCTACTACACGGGTTTCCGTCTCGCCAGATCGCTTTAACCCTTTGTTCTTTAATCTTTTACCCTTGGACCGCGCGCGTAGCGCGCGGTTTTTTCCGCGCGATTGGGGGGGCGCCGCCTGGTCGAATTCCCACGCCGTCAACCTGTCAAGAATGGACCCATGAACGATCGCCCCGGCTTACCGAATCTCGCGCGCCATCTGTTCGCTCCCACCGCCGCAACCCATCCCCCATGCCCTTTGGAGGAGCAGTTGACCGCCCTTTCTTCCAGCCAAGCCCTCGACTGGCTGGAGCGGATGGCCCTTGGCCTGGCCGACCTCCACGCCGCCGGCTGGCTGGCGGTGAACTTGGAGCCGTGGGTCTGGGGCCTCGGCGACTCGGGGCCGGTGTTGCGCGAGACCGGCGCCCTGACCCCCGCCGCCGCGCCGGTGGCACCCATGGACAGCGGCTACTCCGCCCCCGAGGCGGCCCGGGGCGGCGTGCTGACTCCGGCCGCGGACGTCTACGGCCTCGGCTGTCTGGCGTACCGGCTGTTGACGGGACGCCCGTACGCCCGCTTCGAATCCTCGCCGGCCGATCCGCCTTTGCCCCTGCGGGGCCTGTTCGACCGGGTGCTGGCGGAAGATCCCGCGCGGCGCGCGCGCGACATGCCGGCCTTCGTCGCGGCCCTGCGCCGGGCGCGCGAGGAACTGGCTCCGGTAGTCGCCGTCGAGGTGGCCGCCCGAACCAGCGCCGGCCGGGCGCGGGAGTGCAACGAAGACGCCTACTTCCACGGCGTCGCGGGCGATTTCGGGCGAGGCGAGACGGGGCTGACGGGCCTTTTCGCCGTCATCGACGGCCTGGGCGGGGAGCAACATGGGGACCGCGCCGCCCTGGTGGCGAAGCAGACGTTCGCTCGCGGCTACGCCGCGCTGCTCCGGGGCGAGGCGGTGGACCCCCTGGCCCTGATGCGGGCGGCCAACACGGCCGTGATGGCCATGGCCGAGGAGGCCGGAACCGGCCGGGCCGGCGCCGCGGCATCGCTCGCGGTGCTGGAGGCGGGCCGGATCCGCATCGCCCATCTCGGCGACACGCGCATCTATCGTTATCGGGCGGGCCGGGTCGAGCAGCTCACCGAGGACCATTCCCTCGCCGCGGTGCTGCGGCGCGCGGGAGTGCTGAGCGAGGCGCGCGCCCGGCGCAGCAAGGACCGCTCGAGGTTGGAGCACTGCCTGGGCCAGCCGAACTTCCCGACCGACCGGGCGGCGGCGGACGTCGGGGCCGGGTTCGGACTGGAAGACGGCGACATCCTGCTATGCTGTTCCGACGGCCTGCACGGCTGGTGGGGCGACGAGTTGAGCGCGGAGCAGGAGCGGGCCTACCTGGCCGAGGTGCTGGGGGATGCCCGCCTCAGCCTGGATCGACGCGCCGCTCGCTTGCTGGCCGATGCCATGCGCCGCGACGGCGGCGACAATATCACCTTGCTGCTGGCCGCCTATCGGCTGCTGCCCCGCTATCCGGAGGAGGCGCCGCCATGATCGCGCGCATTTGGCATATTTTTTGCTTTTTTTGGCGGTAGGTTAAAAATGGACCGAATCGGCGGCTGCCCCTGGTCCGGGCGCCGGGCGGCGCGCCGATCCCGATGTTGCCGTACTCAAATCGACAGGAGCGGGAACCCATGTTTGCAATGACCCTGGCGCCGGCCAAGGATTACCTGCTGGCCGACCTCGAGGTCCCGTTGAATCTGCCGGTGATGATCCGGCTGGAGCCCCAGCAAGCCAGCGCGGCGCGCGCGGTCGCGCTGGCGGTGGTGGTGGACGCCAGTTATTCGATGACGGATGCGGTGGCGGGCGGTGGAACCAAGATCGACCGGGTGGTCGCCGCCCTCGAACAGTTGGCCGACGACCGCGATTTGCTGCGGCCCGAGGACGAACTGGCGCTGATCCGGTTCGGCTCCGAGGCGCGCCTGCTGCACGGCGGTCCGGTCGGCGACCGGCAGGCCCTGCGCCGGCGGATCGCGGAGCTGCGGCGGGCGGAGGGTTCCACCAACATGGTCGCGGGGCTGGAGCTGGGCCTGGAGGCGATCGCCCGCGCCCGCCATCGCCAGTCCAGGCTGGTGCTGTTCACCGACGGCGAGGCCGACAGCGCCGGCGCGGTCGTCAGCCGCACCCTGCCCCGGTTGGCCGGCGCGGCGGTGCGGGTGGTGTCCTTCGGCGTGGGCGACCGCTACAACGAGATCCTGCTGGAACAGTTGGCCGACGGCAGCAACGGCGATTACTACCACCTCGCCGACCTGTCGGCATTCGCCGCCCTGCTCGCCAACCAGATCATCGACACCCGCCACGAAAGCGCGTTGGACGCCAGCCTGAGGATAGCCATCCCCGACCGGGGCGTCGCCATCAAGTCCCTCTATCGGCTGCGCCCCACCTTGGCCCGGATCCAGCCGACCGACGGGCGCTGGGCGCTGGGCAACCTGCGCGCCGACGACGAAACCATTCTGCTCCTGGAACTGAGCCTGCAACCCCGCCCCGCCGGAGTCTACCGGGTGGTCGAGGTATCGCTAACCCTGGGCGATGGCGCGACGCTGACCGCGCCGGGCGCGCGCGTGGCCTTCGGCCATGACCGCGACCGGGTCGCCGGCCTGGCCAGCGTCGAGGCCTGGGATTACGCCCGGCAGCGCGGTTGCCACGCCACCTGTCGGGAAGCGGCCAACGCGGCCCGCGACGGCGACCTCCAGGGCGCCACCGAGAGGCTGGTCCGGGCGCGTGATTACGCGCGGCAGGCGGGCAATGCCGGGCTGACCCAGACGGTGGATCGCGCGGTCGACGAACTGCGGCGCACCCAGCACCTCAGCGGGGAGACGATTCGGCGCGTGGTCAGCGATTCGCGCACGAAAACCGTTCGCAGCCGCCATGCGGGTCCCGGAGTGCATCGAGCCACGGCCGCGCGGGTCGAACCCCGCGCCGCGGCCGGCGCCGACGGGAGACGCCGGCCCCCGTCGCCCGGCGAGATGACGCCCTAACGAAGCCCCGGAGATGCCGATGACCGAGAACGTCTGTCCCCTGTGCGAGCACGAGAACCCCGGTGATGCCCTGGTGTGCGCCGTCTGCGGGACCCGCCTGCTGCCGGCGGCCGCGCAACCGATGGCCCTGGCGCCCGGCGCCGCGTTGGACGGCGGCCGCTACCGCATCGAGCGGGTCATCGGTCGGGGCGGCTTCGGCATGACCTACGTCGGGCTGGCCCGGGGCGTGCGCCGGGTGGCGATCAAGGAATGCTTCCCCGAGGGGTGCGCCCGGATCCCCGGGACCGAAGCCCTGCTGCCCGGCGGCGACGACTTCCCCCGCCAGCTCGAGCGCTTCCGGCGGGAGGCGGCGCAGTTGGACCGGCTGCACCACGACCACATCGTCCGGCTGCGGGACCACTTCGAGGCCAACGGCACGGCGTACCTGGTGATGGACCTGATCGACGGCGAAGGTCTGGAGCACCGCATCGCCCGGCGAGCGTTCGCCGCCGCCGAAGCCCGCCGGCTGCTCGGCCCGCTGCTCGACGCCCTGGAATACCTGCACGGCAAAGACGTCTGGCACCTGGACGTCAAGCCCCAGAACATCGTGCTGCGGCCCGACGGCGGGCCGGTGCTGGTGGATTTTGGCGCCGCCCGCGACGGCCCCCGCTCGCACAGCACCCGGTTCGGCACCGAAGGTTACGCGCCCATCGAACAAGACAGCACGGAACTGCCGCGGGGGCCGTGGAGCGACGTCTACGGCCTGGGCGCGACGCTCTACCACATGGTCGCGGGGCAGGCGCCGCCGCGGGCGGTGGACCTGCTGGCGGGACGGCGGCTGGCGTTCCCGGACCGGCTCGACCCGGCCCTGCGACAAGCCATCGACGCGGCGATGCGGCCGAGGCCGGAAGAGCGGTTGCCGGACATGGGGGCGTTGCGCGCGGCCCTGGCCGGCGAGTCCGGCGGGACAGAACGCCGGGAAGGCCCGCGGAGCGAGGAGCCGGCCCGAAACGCAAGAACCGACCGAGGGGAGTCGGCGCTGGGCGTCGGCGAGGCGGACTGGGCCGACATCCCGGCGGGCGAATTCCTGATGGGCTCGCCCGAGAGCGAGGAAGGACGAGACAGCGACGAACGCCCGCACCGGGTGCGGGTGGCCGCGTTCCAGATGCTCAGAACCCCGGTGACCTTCGCCATGTACGACGCCTTCTGCGCGGCCACCGGGCGGGAGCCCCCGAAGGACCAAGGCTGGGGCCGCGCCGACCGGCCGGTCATCAACGTCAGCTACTGGGACGCGGTGGATTACGCCGACTGGCTGTCGGGGGCGACCGGCTGGCGCTGCCGGCTGCCGACCGAGGCCGAATGGGAATACGCCTGCCGGGCCGGGACGACCACCCCGTTCTGGACCGGGAACGCCCTCACGACGAAGCAGGCCAACTACAACGGGTCGGTAGTACCCTACGGCGGTGCTCCCCAGGGTCTCTATCGAGAGAAGACCACGCCGGTCCGGTTGTTCCCGGCCAACCCCTGGGGGCTGCACGACATGCACGGCAACGTCTGGGAGTGGTGCGCCTCGGAATACGATCCGGGCTATGCCGGGCTGGAGCAGGGCGACGCGAGCGGTGATCGCCACAACCACAGCTTCCGGGTGCTGCGCGGCGGGTCTTGGAACCTCAACGCGCGGTCCCTGCGTTGCGCCCAGCGCAACTGGTTCTACCCCGTCTACCGGATCCTCCTCAGGGGTTTCCGTCTGGCCAGGATCTAACCCTTTGTTCTTTAATCTTTTACCCTTGGTCCGCGCGCGTAGCGCGCGGTTTTAGAGGAACTCTCGAATGGCCGATATCATTTTCGTTTGGAACGAGAACCAATCGTTCAACTACGGCGGCTTTGCCAAGTACCTGGCGCATTGTGAAAACGTGAATTGGCGCGCCGGGCCTGGAAAATCCTGTTTGGAACATCAGTTTTTGAAGGCGTTAGAGATCGAGTTGAACGTCGATCAGAAAGCGGCTGAAAAGGTCTATAAAACCATGAAAGAATTGGGTTTTGTGAGCATGGACCGCACGGGCATAACCAATGTCTGGGAGGTCTCCATCCTGGAAAGATTGCGGCAGGAGTGATCCGGATTCCGGATCGACCGGGCGCGGCGCTGGACGGTAAAGCCCGGATTGCTGCGCGTTGAGGGGCGCCGGCGTTTCGGCGAGGCTAGCCCGGTGGGCCAGGGGATGGCGCGCGGCATCATCGCCGCACGAAGCCGTGGGGGCCTGGACCCTTGCGATGAATCAGCGGAACGAACGAAGGAGACGGCATCAATGAGCGGACGCAAACGGGGCGAGGTGGAATCGGTCCTGCGCGGGCTGACCGCGGCCCGACAGGCACAGCTACAGAGTTACCTGCGGCAATACGAGCAGGCATGGCAAGACATCCAGCGTCTCGTGGCCGAGGGCGCATTGGCGCAGGCCGAGGCGCTGCCGCCCGGGCCGCAGCGCCCCACCGAGGCCGACCGGCAGCGTCTGGAACAGACCCATGGACGGCTGAAGGCGGACTGGGAACGCTGGAGCGCCTCGATGGAGGGCCTCGAACGCCAGATGCGCGGGCGCGAAAACGACACCAATCTCCGGGACCAGTGGTACTACGACCAGGAATATGCGCAGGCCCAGGAACTGGAATCCGGCTTCGGCGGGATCGAGGGCATGGCCCAACAATTGTCGCGTGACGCGGAAGCCCTGCGCGGGCGGTTGCGCGCGGCGACGCATGCCCGGCGGGAACAAGAGGAGCGGGAACGCCTGCGCGCCGAGGCGACCCTGCCGGACCTTCGGCAAAAAATGGCCAGCCTGACCCTGCCGCACCCCCTGGAGCCAAAACGCCAACTGGGGTTGGCCGAATGCGCCCGGGAGTTTCTCGCGCAATCCGACGCCTACGAAGCCCTGGCCGGCGGAGCGGAACGGCTGGCGCGCCTGATCGACGGCCGGCAATACGCCGAGGCCAGCGCCTTGCACGCCCGTCTGAACGCGGACTGCGATGCGTTGATCGGGCGGGTGCATCAGGAATACGAGAGCCTGCGCAAGATGGTGGGCACGGCCGTGGAAATTCAAGAGACCCTCGCGGACCTGGGTTATCGGGTCGATTCGGCAGCTCTGGGAGCCAACCTGCGCGAGGGGGTGCGCGTGTTCACGACGAATACGGATCGCCCCCTCGAATTCGCGGTGGCCCAGGGAGGCGCGGAAGGAGAAGAGACCCTGCCGGACGGGCGAACCCGGATCCGCGTCGCCTTCAACGTGGACGGTCTGGGTGGGAACTGTGGGGGCCATGCCGAGGAGCTGCGCCGGCGCTTGCGCCATCGCGGCGTGGACTTCGCGGTCACCGATTGGGGACAACCGCCATCCTCCGACCCGCCCGTGTATGACCAGGAAAAAAAGACACACCAAACCGGACAGTCGGGGTAACCGTTGATGAGTGGGTTTGTGAAAATGCCGCCGCCACCTCCATGGTCCCGGGACGCAGGAAGGGGAAGCCGGGCCAATCCCCAGTCGGGATCGCGTGGCGCTGACGTCGCCGCGGCGGCCGCACCAGGACCGGAACCCGTCGCGGATCCCTCCACGGAACTGCGTTCGATCCTGGATCGTCTGGCCCGGTTGGGCGCTGGGGAAGACCCCCGGTCGCTGCTTTCCGCCGACCTGCTGGCGGTGCTGCTCCGTCCTGGAGATAGGGAACGCGCGTGGCTGCGGGTTTTCAACGCGCACCCCGACCGCGAGGCCGTGCTCCGCGGGTTGGCCGCCTTGATCCCCCTGTCCGGCGAGGCGCTGGTGCTGTTGAGCCCCTGGCACAATCCCCGGGTCGCGAATCTGCCCGAGGCGGCGGTGCGCTCCGCGGTCGAGGCCGCGCTGCGGCGTTACCTGGAGACCGTGGATGCGCTCGCGCGGGTATCGTTGCTCGAAGCGCAGGTCGTCGAGGCGGCGCGGACGCGGCTGACTGGGGCGCGGACGGAATTCGCGGCCCTGGACCCGGAAGTCATGAGCCGGCGCGCGGCGCTGGAAGCGCTGGAACGCGATATCGCGGAGGTGGACAAGGCGCTGGAACGACATCACGACGAGGCCCGGCGGCAAGCAGGAGCCCGGGAGGCGGCCGAGCGGCGGCTGGCGGACTTGCGGCAGACGATCGCGCAGGTCGAGAAACAGACCGGGGAACGCCAGGCCGAGACCGCCCGATTGGGTGAGGAAGGCGCGGTGTTAGAACAGCAGTTGGCGGCGTGGGAGCGGAAGTTCGCGACCGAGGTGCAAGCCGCGCGGGAGGCGCAGGCGCGCCTGGAAAATTGGCGGGAGGAGCTAAGTCGGCTGCCGGCCGCGGGCCAAGTTCCGACGCTGCTGCGCGACATACAATCCTTGCTCGACCGCATCCAGGCGGTCCTGCCGCCGGACGCCGTCGCTCGAACCCTCGGCGCGGGAGGGCCTGGCCGGGGGTCGGCGCGGCCATGAGGCGGTCCGAGCAAACGAACGCATCCAGGGTAATGCCGCGATGAAAACAACGATGACCGAGCCCTGTCCGTACTGCGGATTCACCGGCAACGCCGCGGATGCGACTTGTTGCGGAAACTGCCAAGGCCCGCTGGATATCGGCCCGGTCGACAACGGCCTGCCCGAGGGAACGGTACTGAAGGACGGGGAATATACGCTGGAGCGGCCGTTGGGGCGGGGTGGCTTCGCCATCACCTACCGCGCGACGAGCCGAACCTGGAGAGGGCCGGTGGCGATCAAGGAGCTGTTTCTGAGCGACGGCCATCTTTGCCAGCGCGAGCCAGGCGGCAGGCGCGTGGTGACCGGCGGCGGCCGGGGGCGCGTGTTCGCCGACTACAAGGCGCGGTTTCGGGACGAGGCCGGGCACCTGTTCCGGATCAGCCATGCCCATGTGGTCAAGGTGTTCGACCACTTCGAGGAGAATCAGACCGCGTATCTGGTGATGGAATGGATCGACGGTCCCACGCTGGAAGAATACGTAACCCAGCGCGGGGCCTTATTGCCGCGGGAGACGCTGCCGATAATCCGGGCGCTGGCGCGGTGTCTGGAGCGGGTGCATCAGTACGACCTGATCCACCGCGATATCAGTCCGCGAAACATCCTGTTGCGCTTTCTGGGCGGGCAACCCGAGCCGGTGCTGATCGACTTCGGCCTGGCCCGCGACTATGCGATCGAACACACGCGCAGTAGCGGCATGGCGTTTACCGAGGGGTACTCGGCGCCGGAGAGCCTGTCGACCACGCTGCCCCGCGGCCCGTTTACCGACCTCTACAGCCTGGCGGCGGTGTGGTATTTCCTGCTGACCGGCGCGGGGCCGCCGTCGCTATCGGATCGGGCGGTGGGGCTTCAGCCGACTTTAGCGGCGGAGATACCGAAGTCGATCAAGGAGGCGATCGCTCGAACCCTGGCGCTGAAACCGAGCCAACGCCCGCAAACCGCCCGCGAGTTTCTGGAGCTGATGGGCGGCGAGATTGCGCCCGAAGCCGAGCCGGAGCTGCAACGCTTGCGCGACCGCGCGCAAGCGGCGGAAGACGCCCGCCAGCGCGCCGAGCAACGCCTGGCCGCCATCGAGGCCCAGCGCCGGGCGGCGGCCGACGAGCTGGCCGCCGACGGCTATCGGGACAACGGCGACGGCACGGTGACGGACCTCGGCACCGGCCTGACCTGGATGCGCTTCGCCCTGGGCCAGCGCTGGGAGAACGGTCGGGTGGTTGGCGAGGCTATGAAAGTTACATTTGATGAAGCCGAGATTCATGTCAACCGGTTGAACGCCATGCAATATCTGGGAAAACGAGGCTGGCGGCTGCCGACGAAGGACGAATTGCTAACCCTGGTCCGTCGCAACTACCAACCAACCATCAATCCCAAGGCGTTTCCCCAATGCCCGAGTTCTTATTTCTGGTCGGCTTCGCCTACCGCCGCCCGTTCGTGCGACTCGTGGTACGTGAACTTCGACCATGGGTTCGCCAGCGTCAGCCATCGGAGCCGCAACCACCACGTTCGTCTCGTGCGCGGCGGACAGTGATTTTGCCCTTTTGATCGGGAGATTCTGAATGACGACGCCGACCGATGCCGATGGCCCGCGCCATCGGTTTTTCCAGCGCATCGAGGAGGCGGTGCGGGCCGGCCACGTGCAGTGTTTTCTGCACGGCGAGAACGTGGCCGGGGATTGGTTCTTCAACGGCCCCTTGGGGCGCGTGCGGGATTTGCGCGAGTCGCTGGCGTTTCAAATTCTCCACACGCAGTTCCGCTCCTGGCCGCGGGTCGCGACCATCCGCAAAACCGAGCTGCGGCTGTACGAGCGCGATCCGGATCGCCTGGGGGGGATGACCTGGCGGTCGCTGCGCAACGCCAACGACCTGGAGGATGCCCTGCTGGGGCGTTCGGCCCCGGCGGCTTCCGGCGGCATTCTCGGAGCCGCGGTGGAACAGCGCCGCCGGGAGTCCGCCGCCCAGGAAGACGACCGAGGCCACGAAGGAAGCCCCGCGGTCGTGAATATCGAGGTTTTCAGCCGGATCACCCGTCTGATGCGCAGCGCCCCCGAACCCTTCGCCGTGGTGGTGGAGGGCCTGCAATGGTTGGCCGAACTGTTTCCGGGCCGCCAGCACGCCCTGGAATGGATCGAGGAGCTGGACCGCTGGCCGGGCGCCGGGCTGGAGGGCTGGCATCTGTCGGTGATCGTCCTGTCCGCTTTGGAGGCGCTGGAACCGTATCTCGGGATCCGGGACCGCGATCTCCACGCGGTGTACGTCGGCGGTCCCTCGGTGGCGGAACTGAACGCGACGCTCGAGCGGGTGCGGGATTCGCGCGGGGCATCGGGAGTGTTGCCGGTCCTGACGCGCCCACACTGGCAACGCCTGGCCTCGGCGCTGAAGAATAAAGGATTTTCGCTGCTGAACGCGGCGCACAAGTTTCACGGCTTTCTGGAGCACTGGGAAGCCACGCCGCCCCAGGAGCGCGATGCCGACGCCCTGGTTTCGCGGTTCGTGCGGGAACTGGATCCGGCCATCGAGGAGGTGCTCTGGGAGAACGTGTTCCTCCCGGAAATAACCCGGCGCCAGATCGATCACTTGTTCGAGACTTTCCTGAATCCGGGGACGGAGCGCCCTCCCAAGGGCTTGCTGTTGTGGGGACCACCGGGTACCGGCAAGACGCATATCGCCCGCGCCCTGGCCAATCGCGGCGGCTTCTATTTTCAGCCGCTGAAACTGGCCGATTTGAAGGGGCGGTTCGTCGGCGAGAGCGGCAAGAACGTGCAGCGCCTCTTCGCCGAGGCCCGCGCCAGCTCGCCGACGCTGATGTTCATCGACGAGGTGGACACGATCTTTGGCCTGCGCGGCGGCCACAATCAGGATTCCTTCGCCAACGACCTGGTCAACCAGTTCCTCGCCGAGACCGACGGCGTGGACACCACGCGCCAGCGCATCCTCATCGTCGCCACGACCAACCGGCCAGACTTGGTGGATCCGGCGATCAAGAGCCGGCTTCCGCCGCTGGAGATCGGCTTGCCCGACGAGGGCAACCGACGCCAGATGCTGCGACAACGCCTGGCTGTCGTTCGGCCGCCGCTGTCCGAGCCGCAATTCGAGGTATTGATCGACGCCAGCGCGGGCTTGTCCGGGCGCGATCTCGACAAGCTGGCCGACGACGTTGGCGAGCTGGTCGCGGGCGGTCATGCCGCCCCGGAGCAGGAGGCTCTGGCCCGCATGCGCCGCCGCATCCGCAAGGACATGGAGACCGGCGCGGCGCGCATCCAACTGGCTGATGAGCGGGCAGGGCGGGGCCTGGCGCAGGTGATCGGCTATGAAGAGCTGAAGCGCGACTTGCGGGAGGTGGCCCGCGGGGCCTGCGAGCCGGCGCCGCCGGATCTGGCCGTGCTGGGGATCGGCACGCCCAATGGCATCCTACTGCACGGTCCGCCCGGTAACGGCAAGACCTTCCTGATCGAGAGCCTGGCCGCCTAACTGGGCCTGGATTTCCTGCTGATCTCGGGCGAGCAACTGGCGTCGGGCGGGGGGCTGGACGGGGTGATCCGCGAATTGGGGAAACTGGCGGACAACGCGATCCGCATGGCGGTGACCCATCGCGGGATTTTGGTCTTCTTCGATGAATTCGACGCGGTCGCGCCCCGGCGCATGGATTCCAAGTACCGCAGCGCGGTGCTGGGGACGGTCGGCCGCCTGCGCGGCACGCCGAAGCTGGTGCTCGCGGCCGCGACCAACTTCTACCAGCGTCTGGATGCGGCCACGATCCGCGCCGGGCGTTTCGATTGTCATGTCGAACTGCCGTTCCCCGATGCCGCCACCCTGGCGAGGCTGATTCGCGCTTTCCTGCAACATGAGTGGCTCGCTCCGCGCATTGAGGACGCCGCGCTGGCCGCGCTGGCGGGGCGCTGGGCGGAGCAGCGGGTTAGCGTCAGCGAATGCCGCGCGGCCGTGCATGGGGCGATTCGCGCGGCGGTGCGCGATCGGGGGCCGCGGCCGTATGTCCTGGAACTCGCCGATCTGCGCCTGCCGGCGCGACAGACGCCGCCGCAATCGGAAGAAGCGATCGGAATGGCCGACTGGGGATGAGGGTGTTTCGGGTGGAGTGGGATACTTAACTGGCGGCTGGATGGGCGCCGAAACGGAGGTTGAACATGGCGGAGTTGTCTCGAGCCTTTGCGCGGCTGATCGACGGGATTCCGGCGGGATTCCGGTGGGTGATTGGCCTGATCGGCGCGCTGTTTGTGGTGGCGATAGGTCTCTGGCTGGTGGTGGCGTTGCTGGGCGTTCAGGGGAGGTTGAATCTGATCGGTTCCGGCTTGCTCCTGATCGGCCTGTTGGTGGTGCTGGTCAGCGGCTTGCTCGGGTCGTTTCGCGATCCGGCAACCATGCTCTGGTCGGGTCTGGCGCTGCTGGTCTTTGCGGTGCTGTTGGCCTTGCCATGGGACGGGTGGTGGTCCGGCCTGGGGCCGGACGGCGCCGCGCCCGGCGGGTCCCCGGTGCCCGGCCTGGCGGAGCCGCCGCCGCCCGCCGCGCGCGGTACCGGGGGCGTCAGGGATTCGGGCCTGGTCCAGGCGTTGACCGATCGTGGGATTTCGGCGAGCGGTTTGGCGGTCTTCGATGTCTGGCTGATCTTCATGGTCTTGTTGAACGCGGTGTTGCTGGCCAAAGTGGCGGGGGGAGGAAGCTCGGTCGCGTCTTGGGCGCGGGCAAACGGCTTCGCGGTGTTCGCCCTGTTGTTGGCGGGGCTGGTGTTGTCCCATTGGCCGGGGCATTGAGTGATGGAGTGATGGAGTGATGAGCCTTCTGGAACTGCTGGCAAGGCATGAAGTGTTACCCCTCAAGGGGGTCGGATCGCCGGAAGAATTACGAGCGTGGAGTCGCGGATTTGCCGCGGACCGGGAGGACCTCGCGTTCCTGCGCGCCGAGCTGGCGCGGACGATCCGTGACGTGGGGAGCGATCCTGTGCTGGAGGAGGCGCTCGCCGAGGTCTCGAAGCTGTCGTTGGTCTTGCTGCCGGTCATACAGATCGCCGTGGGCGACGAACTCGACGAGCCCGATACCGTGCGCGAGGGGTGGCTGGCCGATCCGCCGCCAGTGGGCGAACGGTTGCCGGAATCGGTGGCCCGCGCGCTGATCTTCGAAAGTTTCTTGCCCGCCGCGTTGCGGGATTCGCGGCTGCGGGACCATTGGGATCAAGCGGCGCGATGGCTGGCGGCATCGCCCGAACCGTGGCGCGCGCTGTTCGCCGCGCTGCGCGAGTACGCCGCCGCCATCGACGGGTTGGCCGCGGGCGACGATCGGTCGTCGCGGGAGGCGATGGAGCGGTTCCAGAAAGGTTATGCGGCGCTGATGCGCCCGGGGGATCACGAACCGGAATTGGCGAAAATTCACGAACAATTCTGGACCCTGTACGCCGATTCGTGGCTGTATCTGGCCGACGCCGCCGCCGCGCGGGACGATTGTGACGCGGAGCGAGCGGCGTTGCGGGATTGGATGCGGTATTGCACCCAGACCGAGCGGGCTTCGGAAATGACGCCGGCGGCCGCGCTGGCCGCGCTGGCCGCAGCCATCCAGCGCTGGGTCGCGGCCTGGCCCGAGGAACATGTCGAAGCCTATCTCCCGCGCCTGGTGCGTCTGGTGCATCTGTTGCTGGGAGCGGCCCAGCACGACGCGGCCCGAGCGATCGCCCGCGGGCTCCTAAAGGCGCGCGCGCCTGTCGAGGACCGGTGCGTGCGGGCGCTGGACGCCGACCGCATGGCCCTGCCGCTGCTGGTCTCAAGGGAGGCGCTGGCGGAACGCCTGCGGGAAGGGGATCTGGAGAGCGCGCGGCGGATCGTGCGGGAATTGCGCGGCGCGGCGTTGGGAGAAACCGTCTGGGTGCGGTGGAACTGGGAACCGTTGCCCCAGCGGTGCGCCGCCGCGCCGGAGCGGGTGCTGGAGGCGTTGCGGGTCGGCCTCGACCGCACATTACCGCTGGATCAGTTTGATCTGTACCGGCTCACGTATGGGATCGCGGCGGCGAACCCGGATTTTGTCCCGGTACGTTCGGCGACCCTGTTGCTCTGCGAGCCCCAACCGGTTCTCGCGGACTGGGATTGGCGCGGCGAAGCGTTCGGGATCGGCGCGGCGCCCGACATCGGGGAAGGCACGGGCAGCACCGTGCGGATGGCGATTCTTTGGCGGTTGGGTCCGGACGATGAGACGAGCGCGTGCCAGCGCTTGCTGGCGATACTGCGGGAGCCGTTGGCGCAATCCTTCCCCGAGGCAACCCGCTTGCGCGACTATATTCGGGGGCAGGTCGACGATTGTTTGCGTTCCGATCCGGCGGAAGCGCCCGCCGCCCGACCGCGGTTCGAGAACCCGTGGTTTGACCGGGCCGCCGACCCTTGAGCGTTTCCGGCCAGCACCCCGGCCAGCGATTCGTCGTTGCGTCGCGAACCCGAACCACGGGGTTTCGGGCGCCGGTCATGCTGAGTGGAGCTATCCTGGTCCGTTCGGTCGGCGACCCGCGCGCCATTCGTCAAAGCCCGCGCATGGAGTTTGGAAGCTCGCGGTAACGGCATAGCCGGGAAATCCGCGGTTTTCCCGTCTGGCGATTTTTGATATCGTGAGCGTCAAGTAAAGCAGTCACGTTAAACAGGCACAAACTGCACTGGGAGCATGATGGTATGGGTATCTTCGATAACTTCGACAACAACTTTAACTTGGGCGGTTTTGCGCAGGGTCCTGGTTTGGGTCTCGATCCGAGGCTGAACCGAGCGCTGGGTAACCTGGCGGGGACGCTGGATCCGCGCGATCAGTTGGCGCACGACCTCCGGCAGTTCCAGCAGTACGGGGTGGGGAACGTGCGGAATTTCCTCGGCGCCCGGCTGGGACAGATCGATCCTCGGGACCAGGAGGCGCAGGATATTCGCGATCTGCTGCGGCCTCGCCTCTGGTAAATCGCTGGTAAAAGATCTAGCTCAACCTCGCTGGAGACCGAAGCATCCAGCGGCGATCACCGATGGAAAATCATCCGTCATGCCTATTGAAACCGAATGGGATCCGCTTCACGCCGAGCGCCTGATCTATCTGCAAACGCGCTTGCGGAAACCGCTTCCGGAGGTTTTGGCGGCGGCGATCGATTTAGCGATGGCCAACCACGATCGAACCGGCCCGATCAAACCTTCGGTCTGGGAAGCCAGGACGCG
>REEE01000178.1 GCA_007695245.1 Candidatus Competibacteraceae bacterium
CGGCTGGTGTGGTGAATCGGGTTAAGGGGACGGGTCGGTAGCCGGGTCGGAGCCGAGAGACGTGGAGGAGGGGGGTTCCGATTCCCCGACGGATTCTTCTTCTGTCGCCTGTTCGCCGTCGCGGATGGCGAGCAACAGGGTCTTGTCGTCGCCGGTCTTGGCGTTGACTCGGGGATCGTCCAGCAGCCCCGCCAACTGCTGCGCCAGATCCTCCCGCCAGCCGGGTTCGCTCTGCGCGAGGCGGGCGAACAGCGGCGCGAAGAACCGTTCGAAGCCGAGTCCGGTGCGGGCGACGATGGTGACCGGCTCCAGACCGTCGGTCAGCACGGCCAACCGGTCGATCCGTTGGTCCAGCCGGAGAAAGTGCAGGGCCTCGACCGCGTCGGCGTCGGTGATGAAGCCGGTTTCGTTGACGTACTGGCCCCGGTCGGGGGAAATAACGGGTTCGTAGCGGTCCTCCCGGTCGCGGAGGATGAATCCATCGCCGCGCTGCCAGAAGCAGGCGACTTCTTCGGTGACCGCCGCGCCGAGCAGGGTGCAGGCGAAATCGCGGGGGCTGGCCTCGGCTTCCGCGGCCTGCTGGCGCAGCGTTTCGACGATCCGGCCCGCCACGGCGCGCGCGGCGGCTTCGTCCAATGCAGCCAGGTTCGGGTCGGTCGCGAGCCACTGTTCCAGCTCGGCGACGAACCGGTCGACGCAGGTCCGCGCGCCGTCTTCGGCGCGGCGGGCGCTGCCGGCGCCGTCGCTGGCGGCGAGGATCAGCACCAGGCCCGCCGGACCGTCGACCAAGCGCGCCGCCCAAGCGTCCTGGCAGGGTTCGTCGCTTTGGACGTGCGCGCTGCCGCGCACCGCCACTCCGGTGTAACGCCAGGCGTTCGGAATCAGCGTCACGGCTTCAGACCTCGATCCGCAGCACGTTGTCGCTGGGTTTGACCAGGCTGATCTGGGTGCCCGGCTGCGACTTGGCGACCTGCGACACCGAGGAGGACAGCCAGCGGAACAGCTCGCGGAATTGCAGCCCTTGCAGCTTCCACACCGGGGCCGAACCGGCGAGTTTTTTCAAAACACTCATGTCCGCCTCGCCGACTCCGACCGGAAAGAAGGTGCATTTCTTCTGGTCTTGCGCTTCGTGCAACTGGCGCAGGGCGTCGTCGATGGGATCGGTGGGGGCACCGTCGGTGAGCAGGAACAGCCAGGGGCGGTAATATTGGATGCCGTGGTCGCGATAGACCTGCTTGCGGCGTTCGAGCAGATCGAGGCCGACCGTGATGGCCTTGCCCATCGGCGTCATCTCACGGGCTTTCAGATGGGGCGGATCGAACTCGTCCACCGTGGTGAAGCCGGTGACGATCTCGACCGGGCCGAAGGTGACGAGAGCGAGTTCCACCCGCTTGCGGGCGAGGCTGTCGGCGAGCAGGGCCTGCTTGAACTCGTACAGGCCGGTGTTGAGCGCGTCGATGGGCGCGCCGCTCATCGAATAGGAATTGTCGAGCAGCAACACGCAGGCGACCCGCGGGTCGGGGTTGTCCTCGAACAGTTCGACGTCGGGCAAACCGTAGTCTTGAGCCACGATAAATCTCCTTCAGGCTAAATTTGTTTCATTCTATAACAGTCTGGCGGGTGGTCCTTCGGTAAAATCCGTCAATAACAGACCCCCGTCATCACCGTCCATTCCACACCGAGAGGCGATTTACCGCGATGGCGCTGCTTCCCATCGGCAAAACCCGGCTGCTGCCCGGCGGTGGCCAGGCCCGCTATCAACTGACCCTGCGGCCGCCGGCCGGGGCGGCGGCTCCGGACCTGTTCGCGCTGTTCCTGGATGGGAAAGGCCGGCTGGATGGGGACGCCGACCTCGTGTTTTTCAATCAACCGGTCCATGCACGGGGCGCGGCGCGGCTGCTGGCCAATCCACCCGGACTGTTGCTCGATTTCACGGCCTTTCCCGCCGACCGGGCGAGTCTGGCGGTGCTGGCGGCGAACGTGGATGGCCGGCCCCTGGCGACGCTGGCCGGACTGGTGGTGGAGATCGGTCCGCCGGGGGGAGCGGCATGGGTGCGCATCGAACCCGATCCGCCGGCGCTCGCCGGGTCGGTGGTCCAGTTGGCGCGCTTCGCGCCGGGTTCGGCGGGTATCCGTTGCGAGGCGGCGGTCCAACAGTTGCCCGGCGACCTGGCCGCGGTGTTGAGCGGCTTCGGTGCGACCGTGAGCGACGAACCCCCGCCGGCGCCAGCGGTGGAACCGGTCCGGGAACCGCCGTTGACCGCCGCCGCGCCGCGCCGGAGTTTGTGCCGCGAGGACCAGCCGCCGCCGGAAGTGCGATTTCACATTCGCTGGAATGCGGAGGCGCTGGCCCGCCTGCGCCGGGAGGCGCGCACCGCGCAAAAATTACCGCCCGTGCTGGGCTTGGGGTGTCTGTTCGAGCAGCGGGATGGCATGATCGGCGCGGTGCAGGGATTGGGCGCTTGGCCGGGCAGTCTGACCGAACCGCCCCATCTGGCCTGGACCGGCACCGACGCGGGCGAGGCGGTGACCCTGTCCGGGGCGCGCTTGCGCGAGTTGCGCCGCCTGTTGTTCTACGTCTATCGCAGCGGCGCGCCGGGCGCGGTGACGCCGTTGCTCGCCGAAGCCGCGTTTGGCGTCGATCCGCCCGGCGTCGTGCCGGTGGCACTGGAGGCGGCGCTGCCGGCGGGGCGGGTGGCGCTGCTCGGGCGCATCGAGCGCGTCGGCCGCGATTATTGGCTCTACCGGCAGGCGCAAACTTTCGAGACCCTGGCCGCGCTGAGCCAGAGCTATCAGTTCGATCTGTTGTGAGGAGA
>REEE01000134.1 GCA_007695245.1 Candidatus Competibacteraceae bacterium
GACACCGGCGTATGGCTTGCCTTTGTCGATCATAAGGACACCCATCACTTTGTAAGCCAACGGTTTATCAAGACCAATCGCGAGCCGCTCATCACGACTTGGCCGGTCCTGACCGAGTTGGCGTACTTGCTGCTCACCCGCGTGGGGACTAACCGAACGTTGAAGATGTTGGATATCTTCGCCGGAATGCGCGTCGGTATTTTTACCCTGGAAGAGAATCATTTTCCCCGTGTAGTTGAGCTGATGACGAAATACGCCAATCTCCCCATGGATTTGGCCGATGCATCGCTGGTGGTGTTGGCGGAACACTTGGGGGACGGACGCATCGTCAGCACCGACGCGCGCGATTTTCACGCCTATCGCTGGAAAGACCGCCATCCTTTCCGTAACGTGCTGTGGGGGCAGGGGACATAAGCGCGCCTCTCAAACTCCCGCTCTCCGCTTCGTGACACCTGGATCATCACCATAGGCGACCAGTCGAGAAGTCGATTAGTCAGCGCGGGGGCGATACTGTTGATCGCGACGTTCGACGCGGGTGTTATTTCCGCGCGGCGGGGGGTTGAGCGCTTGGTTGGCGCTTTCCAAACCTCGTTGCACTTCCTTGCTGATCGTGGTGCTGGTGCGGCCCACCCAGTCCGTAAAGGCTTCCGCTTCGCGGCGGACCCCAGCGGCGACGCGGTCGACGTCCGTGGTATTGCGGCTGGTGACCGGTGCGCTGGATCGGGCCGGCGGTCGCGATGCTGGCGGGTTGGCTGAAGAGGCTCGCGGTGGTGGTTGCGGTTGCGCGGGTGGCGCGGTGGGACGGCTGATGAGTTCGATGGGCGCCGGGGCGGGTTGGGCCGCCGGCCTGGCGCTGGAACGGCTGACCAGTTCAATGGGCGGCGGGGATTGCGGGCGCGAGGTCAGTTCGATGGGCGGCAGGGCCGGTGGAGATTGCGGGCGCGAGGTCAGTTCGATGGGCGGCAGGGCCGGTGACGCGGGTGGGGTAACGCGGGCGACGGGATTGGCGGCGGGCGCGGGCGCGGGCGCGGCGGCTGGCCGGGTTGCGGTCGGCGTGGATGGGGTAGCGCGGGCGGTTGCCGGAGCGGTTCCAGCACTCCGAGGCGCGGGCGCGGCCTTGGCGGTTGCCGGTGAACTGCGCGGGATGGCGGCCGTCGGCGCGGGCGCGGCTTTGGGAGTTGGTTTCGCCACTTGCGGAGCCGGCGGTGGCGGAGAAGCCGGGCGTTCCACGGGAGCCGGCCGCGTGGTGGTTCTGGCCGGCGCGGGAACTCGAGAGGGTTCTGGCGCGGAGCGCTCCGCGGCAACGGGAGCCTTGAGTGTGGGAGCCGCTACCGGGGCTTTCGCCGCAGGCGGTTGGGCGGGCGGTGGCGCGGAAACGATCTCGGGCGCGGTGATCGCGGGTTCCGGCGCTGGTTCGGTCTCCGGCGTTGTGGTCGTGACCACGGTCGGTTCTTGCACCGGGATGGATTCCGCCTCCGCGATGGGCGCGGGGTCTGGCGCTGGCAGGGCCAGGCCCGGCGGTTCGCTGAAGGTTGGGAGCCAGTCGCCGGGCTGGATGAAGACCGTCCAAGCCAGGGCACCGGCCAGTCCGCAGGCTCCGGCGAGTCCCACGATGCGTCGCGACCAGGCTGAAGGAGACGAGCGGCCCGCGCCGTTGGCTCGTGGACGTCGGTTCGGCGGCGCGGCCGGTAGTGGCTCGCCAGCCATCGGTCGCGCCGTGGCGGCGTTGGCCGGACCGACGCTCGCCGCCGCCAGCACCGCGCGGATTTCCGCGCCGTGGGTCGGCCGGCCGGCGGGATCGCGGGCCAGGAGCCGGCCGATCAACTCGGTCAGCAGGACCGCCGCCCCGTTTCGGGCCTGTTCCGGTCGCGCCGGGACGGTCCAGAATTCGATGGACCAGCGCAGCAGTTCCCGTTCCTCCTCGTCCAAACCGCCCAACTGTTCGCCATAACGAGCGGCCCCTTCCTGGCCGTGCTGCGCCAGTAGCTGGCCGAGCCGGCGCTGCGCTGCGGTCGTCGGCCGGTCGGTGAGCAGGGCGAACAGCAGCAACCCCAACGCATAATAATCGGCGCGGTAATCGATCGCGTACTCGCTGCCGGCCGCACCGCACCGCACCGGCAAGACCTGCTCCGGAGCCATGGTGGCGGGCGTGCCGATGAACGAACGGGTGCTGTCGCCGTCCTCGCGGCTGAGCGAGCCAAAGTCGGCCAGCTTGAGCAGCCAGCCGCCCTCGTCGACCAGGATGTTGCTGAATTTCAAGTCGCGGTAGACGAAACCGGCGCGATGGATCACCTCCAGACCGTCCAGAATCTGTCCGGTCCAGTCGACCACTCGTTCCAGATCTGGGGGCAAGGCGCTTTCCCGCCGCTGCCGGGTCAGCCACTGGCCGAGATTGGCGTGCAACCGCTCCATGACCAGGACCGGTTGGCCGCCCGTCTGGCCATGATCGAGCAGGGCGACGACATGCTGGGACTGGTCGGCGTCGAGGCAGGCCAGAAATGCAATCTCCCGCTCCAAGTGCGCGCGCCAGTGGCCGTGCAGGGCGGGGTCGGCCCGGGACATCGCCTCGGCATTGATGAATTTCAAGGCCACGCCGCGCCCGGTCGGGTCGGTGGCCGCCCAGACCTGGCCGTAACTGCCCGCGTGGGTCGACAGCAGGGAACCCAGCCGGTAACTTCGGCCGTTGATGACAATCCGCTCGCCGCTCTGCATGGGTTTCTCCGCGCTGGCCATTCTCGGAACAGGACAGGAATCCAGTAAACTCAACCCTCAGCGCTGGGTCAAGGCATTTTACCAGGGTCTTATCCTTGACGGTGCGATGAGCAACGTTTACCGAAGCTGAACGCGCGGTTCCCAACGGTCCGAGCGCCGGGGTCCGGCGAGGAGCAAAACGATGATGAGCTATTCCGAGGCGTTAATCGTCTCCGATTACGTGATCTGTGCGACCTTGCGCAAGATTCCCGACGTGTTCAATGTCGAACTGCTCTGGGAGCGACGGGTCCGGGGGGGGCAGGAGGGCCTGTTTTTGCTGGAAGCGTTGCAGCGTCACCCACGCACCCCCCGGCGGCGCCAGGATCAGGAAATCCGCTACAGCCATGTCATCGTGCGGATTCCGGAGCGCGATTTCGTGCGCGACGACCGGCTGGAGGAGGGTGCCGGCCGCCGCGCTCTGTTGCGGGAACTACAACGCCTGCACCAGCAGGAACTCAACGCCTTTCTGGCGGAACACGCGACGATCCGCTATCGATTGGAACCGGATGCGGCGCTGCGGCCGGGAGAAGTGCGGTTTCTGTTCGGGCGGGCCATCTATCTGCCGGCCGACGATGAGGGGCCGGTCTTCCGCATTCAGGCCACCTCGGAAGGACAGAGCGATTGGTGGGACGTCGGACCGATCTATCCGGGCCAGCGGTTGACGCTATTGAATGGCGACCGCCGGGCCAGCAGCGTCGCGGTGGCGGCTTGGCCGTTCCCGACGGGCGACTCGGTGCTGGTGATCCTGCGGCCCGGCATTCCGGCGCTGGTGGACGTGGTGGCGGAACCGCCGGGTTGTCTGGATCTGACCGATGAGGACGACGAGGTGTTCGCGGTGCGCGATCGGCGCGGTCGCGGGTTGCGATTGCGGGTTGCGGCGCTGGCGGCTACGGACGACGCGGCCTCCGCGCCAGAACAGCCTGCGGCGGTGTGGGTCGCGCAGACCGACCGCGTCGTTGCGGAACCGGTATTGGAACCGGAATCGGCGCTCGCGCTGGAGCCGGAGGCCGAATCGGTGCCCCCTGTCGCGGAGCCGGAGCCGACCGATCCACTCGTCGATCCTTGGGGGCGGCGCGAACCGACGTTGGGGTTTGCCTGCGCCTTCGATCCGCCGCCCGCACCGGTCGCCCCCACTCCGAACCGGCCGACCCCACCGCCGCCGCCGATATTCGTCGAATCGCCGACGGCCCCGCCGTCCGTACCGGATCAGTACACCTGGATTCCCCAACGGTCGGCGGTCTATCTGCGGGTGATGGGGGTCGCTCTGCAACGCTTGTCGACCTATGCCGCAGTGGGGATCAGCGACTGGCGGATCAGCTTCAACCGCGCCGGCGATCTGGTTCTGGAGGCGCATCCCGAGGCCGCCGCCTGGCTGCGTATCGACAGCGCCGACCGGGTGTTCGGGGAGGTGGTGGGACATTCAACATTGCTGGACCTGCCGGGGGCATGGCGGCCGTTTCCGGATCTGGCGATGGAGCTTCATGCCGCGGCGGTGCCGATGACGGCGCACTATCTGGGCTGGGTGCGATTGCCGACGCCGCTGCCGCTGCCGCTGCCGCGCGAGCGAATGGTGAGTTTCGGGCGCGGCTCGGAAGCGGATATCGCGCCGCGCTTGCTGGCCGACCCGCGAGCGCTGCGTTGGGACGGCGGTCCGGCGCGCGCGGACGGCATCAGCGCCGAGTATCTGGGGTTGTCGCGCCGTCACTTGTGCGTGCAGGCCCGCCGCGACGACTGGTGGGTGCAATTGGAGAGCCAGAACATGCCGGTCTATCGGCTGGCGGCGTCGGGCGAGTTACTCAACGTGCTGGAGCCGGGAGCCAATACCACGACCATCGCTCAGCCGGGTGAGTTGCTGGTGGCGGGGGGTTACGTATTGGCGCTGGGCGAGATCGACTGAAGGCTGGAGGAACCGGCTGGTGATGGGGTCCTGCGTCTGTCTCGATCCATGTCGGGCGCTTAATGCACCCGCTCCGCCGCGGCGGGCGGATCGGCATCGGTCGCCGCCCGCAAACTCCGCCCGTTTTCGGAGTACAGCAATCGGCCCGGATGCAGCACCCGCCGCTCGGCGCCTTGGTCGGCGCAGCGCTGGACCCACTGATCGATGATGGTTTGCAGGCCCTGCGATCGCAGCGGGTAATGATGCTCCAGGCGCGCCAGTCGGCCGTCGGCATCCAGGGTCGTGATCGTGTAGGCCAGTGTACCCAGTTCCGGGGTCGCTTGGTGGGTCATCAAAACCTGTCGTTCCGGGTTTTCGCTGTCGTTATGGAAGATGCGCTCGACCAGATAATCACCCGACAGACAGGGAATTTCCCGAAACGCCGCCAAGGCCGCCGCGCCGTCGGCGGTCGTCAGCGCCTCTTCCAGGCCGGGGTTGGCCAGCACCTGCCGCACATGTAATCCGTAAGCCTCCAGAGCCATGGAGTATTGCCGGTGCGCGCGGGTCCACTCCGCGTAGCCCTCGCTGAGTTCGGCGGGAGGCAGCGCCCGGCCCGGCCCGAATTGCGCCCAGTCGTTGAACGTGTAAAACAGAGTGTGGGCGTGATCTTCGGCGACCAGATAACGGTTGCCGGCGTCCAACACGACGGAACGGACTCCAGACCGCTCGAACCAGGTGTGTTCCAGCAGCTCCCACAGCGGCAGAAAGCCGTTGGCATCCAGTTGCGTCCGCAGCAGGGCGCAGAGATCGCCGACCGTGGCGAACGACACATTCAGCGCCGTGAGTCCAAACGCCTGGCGCACCGCCGCGCCGGTGGCCGGGGATACTTCGCCGTTTTGCAGCAGGGTGTCTTCCATGACCCGCGCCAGCCGGGCGATATCCGGGTCCGGGCCGAGGAAGCAGAACGGCAGCAGCAAGAGCGGGCCGGACCCCGGGCGGCGCAATGGGTTGATGGCCGGAACCGGGAAAAAGCCCTGGTCGGCACCCAGCGCCATCAGGTCCGGGGTGAATTCCGCCCGGTGCGAACGGTTGCCGTACAGTTCCGCCAGCGCCTGAAGCAGCGGCAATCCCGGCCGGAGAATCTCGGTCTGATCGTACAGCGCGCCCGGCATGATCAAACCCATATGGCTGATGCCGTCGAGGATGCGGTCCAGATCCTTGGCCAGATGGTTGGCCAGAGCGGCGGCGGCGGCGACGGTCAGCGGCGCGGGCGGCTTCCCGGTGGGATCGGCGTGTTGCGGGTCCAGTTCGATGGCCAGCAGGCCGGCGTAATGTCGGAGTGGGGCAGCAGCGGTGTCGGTGGCGGTCACGGCGGGGTTCTCGGAGATTGACGAGCCGTTTGCCGACGGCTCGGCGTCAGCGGCGGGAGGGATGGAGAATGCCGCATTATAAAGCGATCATCGGCGGCGGGTGGCCCGAATTGAGCGGGACGCGGGCGGCGCGGGCGGCGGTGAATTGTCACGAGTCGGAAATTTTTTGCCCGCGCTCAGGCTCAAAGCGTGTGCTTTCGGCGATTTTCCGCCTAAACTTAGCACTTAGAACTTACTAAATTCAGGGTTTTCCAAAACCACTGTCACTACATCATGAGGTCACCCATGTCCGAACTGATCCAGACTCCGGCCGAGCAGTTGCAGCAGGCTAACCTGGCGCTGGCCGCCGTTCAGAAAGCCCTTGATTATTCGCTGGCGGACCTCAAGGAACGGACGCAAAAAGCCGATGGCCGCGTTTCCGCTGCTCTGCTCGACCAACATCAAGTGGTGAGCTATGACTTGTCGCTGTCCTTCGCGGAAGTCACCGGCGCCCGTTTCGCCCTGGATTACGCCAAGCGCGCGCGGGAAGCCGGCGGCGGTCCGGCGAACGAGTTGACCCTGGAAGAGCGGTTCGCGCTGCTGTTCTCCGCTGAGGCGGTGCAGGGTATCCGCAATCGCCTGAGCGCCCGTCCGGCCGATTTCGGCCTGAACGACAACTGGTTGAGCGCGACCGTGGATCATGCGACGGCGCGCCGGTTCTGTCTGGCGCAGTTGCCGGCGGAACGGGTGGCCGAGCTGGGGCAATTGATGCGCGCCCAGGATGGCGTGACCGGCGCTTATCTGTTGGACGACCATCACGAGATGATGCGTGAAACCTTCCGCAGGGTCGCCGAGGAAGTGGTCATGCCCCTGGCCGAGGAAATCCACCGCCACGATCTCGATATTCCCGACACGATCATCGATCAGGTCAAGGACTTAGGTTGTTTCGGCATCTCCATCCCGGAGCGCTTCGGCGGCATCCAGAGCGACGAACAGGAAGACAATCTGGGCATGATCGTGGTGACCGAGGAGCTGACCCGCGGCTCGCTCGGCGCGGCGGGCAGTCTGATCACCCGGCCCGAGATCTTGTCCAAGGCGCTGCTCAAGGGCGGCACCGAGGAGCAAAAACTGCGCTGGCTGCCGCAACTGGCTTCGGGCGATGTGCTGTGCGCGGTGGCGGTCACCGAGCCCAACTACGGTTCCGACGTGGCCAACATGCGGCTGAAAGCTACCCGCACCGAGGGCGGCTGGCTGCTGAACGGGGCCAAGACTTGGTGTACCTTCGGCGGCAAGGCCGGCGTGTTGCTGATCCTGGCCCGCACGAATCCCGATCTTTCGCTGGGCCATCGCGGCCTGTCGATGTTCCTGCTGGAGAAGCCCAGTACTCCCGGCCATGCCTTTGAGTTCAAGCAGGAGGGCGGCGGGGTGTTGACCGGCAAGGCGATTCCCACCATCGGTTATCGCGGCATGCACTCCTTCGATCTGTTCTTCGATAACGTGTTCGTGCCCGAAGAGAACATGCTGGGCGGACCGAAAGGCGAGGGCAAGGGCTTCTATTTCACCATGGCCGGCTTCGCCGGCGGACGCATCCAGACCGCCGCCCGGGCGGTGGGCCTGATGCAGGCCGCTTATGAGAAGGCGCTGAGCTATTCCCAGGAGCGGGTGGTCTTCGGTTATCCGATCGGCGATTACCAGCTCACGCAGGTCAAGCTGGCGCGGATAGCGGCCTATCTGGCGGTCAGCCGCCAGTTCACCTACGCGGTCGGACGGCTGATGGACCAGGGCAAGGGCGACATGGAAGCCAGCATGGTCAAGCTGTTCACCTGCAAGACCGCCGAGTGGGTGACCCGCGAGGCGTTGCAGATTCACGGTGGCATGGGCTACGCCGAGGAAGTGCCGGTCAGTCGCTACTTTATCGACGCGCGGGTGCTGTCGATTTTCGAGGGCGCGGAGGAGACGCTGGCGCTCAAGGTCATCACCCGCTCGTTGGTGGACAACGCCAAGAGCAAGGCGGAAGTGGGGAGTTGAACGATGAGTTTCTCGATGCGATTGAGCGAGCAGCAGGAAGTCGCCGGCTCGGTGGCGGTGAATCTGGAATGGGCGCGACGGCCGCAGTACGGGCGCTATCTGGACGAATTCGTGCCGGGACAGGTGTTCGTCCATCCGCGCGGCTACACCTTCGAGCGTGGGCCGATGCTGGATTTCGCCCGGGTGTTCATGCAGTGCAACCCGCTGTATCTGAATCTGGAATACGCCAAGGCGCACGGCTTCCCGGATCTGCCGGCCAGCCCGCAGATGGTGTTCAACGTGGTGCTGTCGCTGGGGGTGCATAACGACTCCGAGAAAGCGATCGCCAATCTTGGGTATTACAACGTGCAGTTCCTGCGGCCGGTCTATCCGGGCGACACGCTGCGCGGCTATACCCAGGTCGTGGATCGCAAAGCGCGCGGCGAGGACAAGCCGGGTATCGTGCTGATCCGCACTCTGGGGGTGAACCAGCATCATCAGGTGGTGTTGCAGTACGAGCGGAAGATCATGGTCGGCTATCGCGGTGATCGTTTGCCAACCACGCCCGCGCCGACCACGCCGGTCGAATTCCCGTGGGTGGAGCATCCGGTGGCGGAGTTGCCGATCAACGCGGGTAACTACCCGGCGCAGTTGACCGGTCCCAACACCTATTTCGAGGATTACTCGCTCGGCGATCTGATCGTCCATACCAACGGCCGCACGATTACCGACGAGCACATGGCCTGGACCTATCGGGTCGGCAACACCCATCCGCTGCACTTCGACCGGGTGTACAGCACCGGATTGTCGGGCAAGATGAGTGGCGAGCCGATTGTTTACGGCGGTTTGGTGTTCGCTTGGCTGGAGGGGCTGGCCAGCCGCGATGTCAGCGAGAATGCGCTGTGGGAACTGGGCTTCACCGAGGGCTACCACACCCAACCGGCGGTGTCCGGCGATACGGTCGCGGCACTGTCGCGGGTGGTGGCGACCGAGGTCCTGCCCAACAGCGATAATGCCGGTATCGTGACCTTCCAGTTCATCGGCGTGAAAAACATCAGCGCCGCCGCCGCGCTGGAAACTTACGGCGCGGATCTGTTCGTCAAGGAGAACGACAAGCAGAAGCTCAACAAGGAGAAGATCAGCCACAAGATCTTCGAGATCGAACGGCGGTTGCTGATCAAACGGCGGCCGGTGTGAGTTGAGGAATAGCCCCTCTCCCGGAAGGGGGAGGGAGTTGTTAGTCGTTTTTATAATAATTTTTGAGTAATTTAATGATTAATCCTAAGCTTGTGGCAAAAATAGAGTCAGAAGAGCCGAAGCTTAGGCTTGCTGTTCTAATTGATGCAGATAATGCACCTGCAGCCATCATAAAAGAACTTCTCGAAGAAATTGCCAGATTTGGTGAAGCTACAGTAAAGCGAATCTATGGAGACTTTACATCCCCAACAAGTTCCCAATGGAAAAAGGTTTTAAATAAATATGCGATTAAGCCTGTACAACAATTTGCATATACAACTGGGAAGAATGCTACCGATAGTACCCTTATTATTGACGCTATGGATCTTCTATATACAAGACGTTTTGATGGTTTTTGTCTTGTATCGAGTGATAGCGATTTTACAGGACTTGCATTGCGTATCCGTGAAGAGGGTTTAACCGTTCTCGGTTTTGGTGAACAAAAGACACCAGAAGCATTTCGTAATGCTTGTCATAAATTTATTCTTACAGAAGTGCTGCGACCGATTATTTCCCAAGATAATGTTATCGAAGTCAAACAGGAAAAAAATAATGCGGTGACGACACCTTCAACCACTCCTGCTTCAGAACAGAATCCTAAGAAATTTCCACGCGAATTTTTTCTTCAGGCCCTTGAGAAATCTTGTGATGATACAGGATGGGCCAATCTGGCAAGCTTTGGTAGTTATTTGTCACAGCTAAAGCCTGATTTTGACTCACGTCTCTATGGATCTAAGAAACTTAGTGACTTAGTTAAGGCTAACACTGATATATTTCAATTAGAAGAAAGATCGGTTAATGGTTCAGGTTCAAAGGTCTTGTATGTGCGTGTCAAGCAATTACAGAAATCATAACCCAACTTGATAAAGTTCCTTTGTTGGTAAGGTGAAACCATGACTATTATGATTCAACTGGAACATCTGAGCATAGAGGATAAAATTCGTGCCATGGAGTACCTTTGGGATGATTTATGCCGGCGGGCGGAGGTATCTTCCCCTACTTGGCATAATGAAGTTCTGCTGGAGCGCGAGCGAGACGTGCTTGCTGGGAGTTCTAAATTCATGGATTGGGAGGTTGCGAAGGAAAAAATCAGAGATTCTTTGAGATGAAAATTCGCATTCTTGATTCTGCTTCGCAAGATTTGGTGGATGGTTTCCATTTCTATGATAAGCAGGAATCGGGTCTTGGCGATTATTTCATTGACTCTCTGTTTTCCGATATCGACTCCTTACAGATTTACGCGGGGATTCATCCAACCTTCTTTGATAAGTACTATCGGATGCTTGCAAAGCGGTTTCCATTCGCTGTCTACTACCAGATAGTGGGAGATAAAATATTGGTTTATGCGGTGCTGGATTGCCGCCGAAATCCTGCTTGGGTCCGGGAGAAGCTTGAACCCTCTTAAGTTTTTCAAATGAGCAGCACTCGAATGGTTTATTTTGAAGAAAATGACGTTCTACACCTTTCTATTTCTGATGAGCCAGAAACGGCAAGCGTTGAATTAAGCCCCAATATTACTGCTGAACTTAATGAACAGGGTGAGCTTATTGGAATTGAGATTCTTAACGCAAGTTCTTTCATACGAGATTCCATATTGGAATCGGCTCAAGCTAGGTTATTGAGTTTAGTAGAAGAGCATGGCTGAGGGATGGAAGATGATCTTCGGCCAGAATGCTGATGTGTACGTACGGCCTGCGAGTGAGCAAAGATGGAGCCAAAGCGTAAAGGCTTTCATCGATTAACAGTTCATTTAGATCTGGATATGCAGATTAGGCAAAAATTATTTGTAAATCAAACGCTGGGAACTGCTGTTGATTCTGCTACCAAGATTTGAGGGTTTGTAAATTATGACGATTAAAGAGTTGGAGCTTGCCGTTTCCAAACTGTCTTCCGAGGATCTAACGAACTTTGCCCAGTGGTTTGAGGAATTTATGGCCGATCAGTGGGATAAAAAAATCGAGGCCGATATCTTGGCGGGGCGTTTAAATTCTGCGGGAAAACGTGCTGATGAGGCTTTTGAATCTGGTCGAGCGACGCCTCTTTGAATCATTTTTCTACTCCAGAATTCTGGTTCTATTACCGGCAACTTCCAGAAAATATCCGTGTGCTGGCCGATAAGAATTTTGAGTTACTTAAGGATAACCCTTGGCACCCATCATTGCATTTGAAGAAAATCGATATCTTTTGGTCGGTTCGTATCGGATTACGTTACCGGGCGCTTGCTAAAGATCGGATTGAGGGACTTGCATGGTTCTGGATCGGTTCGCATGATCGTTATGAACAATTGCTCAAACAACAGGCAGTAAGGAATTAAGTCTTCCTAGTCCAGGTTCTAACCCCGATCCTAGAATTATCATTCAGAATGAAAATAAGTTGGCCGTTGCTTGACCCCGGCCGCAGGGATTCAGAAAAACCAAACCCCGAACCCCCATCGCACACCAAAAGAGGCTCCCATGACGACCCCCATCAAACGCGACAAACCCTGGCTGATGCGGACCTACTCCGGTCATTCCTCCGCCAAGGCCTCCAACCAGTTATATCGCACCAATCTGAGCAAGGGCCAGACCGGCCTGTCGGTCGCCTTCGACCTGCCCACCCAGACCGGCTATGACTCCGATCATCCGCTGGCCCGCGGCGAGGTCGGCAAGGTCGGCGTGCCCATCGGCAACATCGGCGACATGGAAGCATTGTTCGATCAAATCCCGCTGGGGCAGATGAACACCTCCATGACCATCAACGCCACCGCCGCTTGGCTGCTGTCGTTGTACGTCGCGGTGGCCGAGCGGCAGGGCGCGACGCCGGCGCAATTGCAGGGCACCACCCAGAACGACATCCTCAAGGAATACCTGTCGCGCGGTACCTACATCTTCCCGCCCCAGCCCTCGGTGCGGCTGATTACCGACATCATCGCCTATACGGTCAAGAACATCCCCAAGTGGAATCCGACCAATATCTGTAGCTATCACCTGCAGGAAGCCGGCGCGACCCCGACTCAGGAATTGGCCTATGCGCTATCCACCGCCATCGCCATTCTCGACGCCGTGCGCGATTCCGGGCAGATCGGCGCGGAAGGGTTCGAGCAGGTGGTCGGGCGGATCTCCTTCTTCGTCAACGCCGGCATTCGTTTCATCGAGGAAACCTGCAAGATGCGGGCGTTCGGCGAGATGTGGGACCATCTGACCCAGGAACGCTACGGCGCGCAGAGCGAAGACATGCGCCGTTTCCGCTACGGCGTACAGGTCAACTCGCTGGGTTTGACCGAGGCGCAGCCGGAAAACAACGTGCAGCGCATCGTGCTGGAAATGCTGGGTATCACCCTGTCCAAAAAAGCCCGCGCTCGCGCCCTGCAACTGCCCGCCTGGAACGAGGCGCTCGGGTTGCCGCGGCCGTGGGACCAGCAATGGGCGTTGCGGATGCAGCAGGTGCTGGCCTTTGAAACCGACCTGCTGGAATACGGCGACATCTTCGACGGCTCGCCGGTGATCGCCGCCAAGGTCAAGGCCCTGGTGGACGGGGCGACGGCGGAAATGGCCCGAGTGCAGGAGCAGGGTGGGATGGTCCAGGCCATCGAGTCCGGCTACGTCAAGCGACAACTGGTGACCAGCCACACCGAGCGGATGCGGGCCATCGAACGCGGCGATCTCAAGATCGTCGGTCTGAACTGCTATCGGGAAACCGAGGAGTCGCCGCTGACCGGCGGCGTGGATAGCGGCATCATGAAGGTCGACCCGCGAGCCGAACGCGAGCAGATCGAGCGGCTCAACGCCTTCCGCGCCCAGCGCAATAACGCCGAGGTCAAGGCGGCGCTGGCCACTTTGGCGGAGACCGCGCGCGGCGGCGCGAATATCATGCCGGCGTCGATTCTGTGCGCCCACGCCGGCGTCACCACCGGCGAATGGTCGCAGACCCTGCGCGACATCTTCGGCGAATACCGCGCTCCGACCGGCATCGACATTCCGGCCAACGACGACAGCCGGGGCGCCAAGGCGGTGGCGATTCGCGCCGAGGTCACGAAAACCGGCGAGGCCGTGGGTCGGCCGCTGCGCCTGCTGATCGGCAAACCCGGACTGGACGGGCACAGCAACGGCGCGGAGCAGATCGCCGTCAAGGGCCGCGATGTCGGCTTCGAGATCGTCTACGAAGGCATCCGCCTGACCGCGGAGCAGATCGCCAAGGCGGCGCTGGAAGAAGGCGTTCACCTGATCGGCCTGTCGGTGCTGTCCGGCAGCCACGTCGAGATGGTCGAGGACGTGTTCAACCAGTTGGACCAGGTCGGGCTGAAGCATCTGCCGGTGGTGATCGGCGGCATCATCCCCGAAAGCGATGCCAAGCTCTTGAAAGAGCGAGGCATCTCGGCGGTTTACACGCCTAAGGACATCGACATGAACGGGATCATGGTGGATATTCTCAACCTGATCCGTAAGGACCACGACTTGCAACCGGTTGCGGTGGAATGATCCCGACACTTCCCGACCCCACGGCGCTGGCCTCCGCGGTCAGCGCCCGCGACCGAATCGCGCTGGCCCGGGCGCTGAACCTGCTGGACGACCGCCGGCCAGCGGCGCGGGAATGCGCCGCGGCGTTTCTGGACGCGCTGCCGGTGGAGAAACTGGAGGCGGGCAGTCACCTGATCGGCATCACCGGCCCCCCGGGCGCGGGGAAATCTTCGTTGACCGCCGCGCTGATTCAGGTCTGGCGGCAGCGGGGCTTGAAGGTCGCGATTCTAGCGGTGGATCCGTCCAGCCCGATCAGCGGTGGCGCGTTGCTGGGCGATCGCTTGCGGATGCACGCCAGCGGCGCCGACCGCGAGGTGTTCATCCGCTCGCTGGCCTGTCGCGGCGAGTTCGGCGGCCTGAGCGCCGAAGTCTGGCCGATGAGCCTGGCGATGCTGGCGGCGTTCGACATCGTGCTGGTGGAGACGGTCGGGGTCGGCCAGAAGGAGATCGACGTCTCGAAGATGACCGACACGACTTGTTTCGTTGCCCAACCGGCCTCCGGCGACAGCATCCAGTTTCTCAAAGCGGGTATCATGGAAATCCCGCATGTAATCGTGGTGAACAAGGAAGACATCGGCATGGCGGCGCGCAAGACCCTGTCGGAATTGAAAACCACCCTGGGGCGGCGGACCGATATGGACGGCTGGCAAGCGCCGGCGCTGTCCGCCAGCGCCGCCCTGGGCAGCGGTATCGAAGCGCTGGCCGACGCCCTTGAAAGCCACCGGAACTGGCTGCTGGAACGTGGGCAATTCATCGCGCGTCGCCAGCGCTGTCAGGCCGAGTGGCTGATCAAGCACCTGCGCGAGGAATTCGGACGGTATGGCATCAACCGGCTGGGCGGCGAGGAGGCGCTATTCGCGGATCTGGCCCACGCGCCGCGCCGTTCGCCGATCGCCGCCTATGAAGATCTGCGCGCCCGGGTTATCCCGACCCCCTAATCGCTAATCCCCAAAAACCCCCCACAGAGAGGAAGAAGAAGATGGCCAAAGAACTCTACAATTTGGGCGAGCAACCGCCGTTGGGCGTGATTCCCGCCAAGATGCACGCCTGGCTGATCC
>REEE01000009.1 GCA_007695245.1 Candidatus Competibacteraceae bacterium
TTAGATATATCATATTATGATAACCATAATAACTAACGGAGATCATCCATGAGTGCTGTTCAAGAACATCCGGGGGTCTCTACCTTGATCGGGACCCCGAAAGAGGTTCAGGCGCGGCTTGGGAAGTCACAGGCGGATCGGGTGCTGGTGGTCGCGTTCGACCACATCAAACCGAGCGTCTTTGAAGCTCTGGCGGAGAACTTCTCCAATGTCGCGTCCTTCATGTTCGAGGTGCTGCTCGAGCGTCATGAGCGGGAGTCGCTGGAGCGACTGGCCGAGGTGCTGGTGCCGCGCACGCCCGCTTCGCCGCGTCTGCTTAAGGAGGCGTCCATGCTCGTGCAGGCGCGCAAGGCCGTGCTGGAGAGTGGAGATTGGCTGACTGCGGCCAACGTCGCTCAACTGGCCGGACTGAGTACGCGCAATCCCAGCGCCCAGCCCAACAAGTGGAAGAAGCAGGGACTGATCTTCGCCATCCACCATAACGGGGTCGATTACTACCCCGGCTACGGCCTGAATCGCGACGCTGGCTTTCGCCCGCTCAAGGCGTTGGCTAAGGTCATTGAGGTTTTTGTCGGTCATAAGGACGGCTGGGGCATGGCCTACTGGTTCCGCTCGCCCAACAGCTTCCTGGGCGGCAAGCGGCCGCAGGATGTGCTTGGCACCCAGCCGGAGCGGGTGATCGAGGCCGCCCGCGACGAGGTTCAGGAGATCGCCCATGGCTAAGCGCGGAGCCAAGTCCAGTGGTGGCGCCGCGCCACCCGAGCTGGACGCGGCATCTTCGCCCGTCACGCCTGCGCCACCGAAGGATCTCCACGTCACGCTGACCACGCTGGGCGCGGGCGAAGTGCTGCATCGCGTCCATCTGGAGAAGTACGACGCCGATCAGTTCAATCCCGGCATCCACGGCAATGCACGCTTCAGCCCGATCCAGGACGAACGGGGCGAGCCCATCCCCACCTTGTATGCCGGCACCACCATGCCCTGCGCGTTGATGGAAACGGTGTTCCATGACGTGCCCCATGTACCGGGGTTCAAGAGCTTCGACAAGGGCAAGCTGGCCGGCCAGCAGCATTCGACCGTCGAGGTCATTCAGGACCTGCAACTGGCCGACTTGGGCAGCCTGGCGCTGCGCAAACTCGGCATCCCGCGCAAGCAGTTGATCGACACCGAGAAGGACCAGTACCCGGTCACGCGAAAGTGGGCCGAGGCGGTGCATCACCAGTGTCCCGAGGCGCGGGGGCTGTCGTGGGTCTCGAGGCAGGACGACTCGGCGCGCGCATTCGTCTTTTTCGGTGATCGGGTCCCTGCGGGCATCTTTCGGCAGCAAGGCCGTTCACGCAGCCTTCTGGAGGACACCGACGCCTACAATGAGGTTCTCAATCTGGCTGATCGGATCGGTGTGAGCATCGTGTCAGGGAAGAATTGATGGGTTCTGTAAATTTTGGTGGTGTCCCTCAGATCAATCCGCCACGAGGCGGAAAACCAAAACTGTCCGAACCATTGAAAACCCGACTTGCAGATATCGGATCAGTGGTTGAGTGGGCGGCGGCGCAAGCCGAGCTTGGCCATGCGACTTTCCAGGGTGGTGGGTTTGAGGTCGAGGATGTCCGCCGCGCCACCCGCGCCCCGGATGCGCCAACCCGTGGCGTCCAGCACCCGCTGGAGGTGATCTCGTTCGGCCTCGGCCAAGGTGGCCAGACCCTGGGCGACCGGGGTCGCGGCAGCGCCCGGCAGGGCGATCTTCAGCATGGGACCGCTGGCCAGAATCATCGCCCGCTCGATGACGTTGCGCAGTTCGCGCACGTTGCCCGGCCAATCGTAGGCTTGCAAAGCCCGCAGACTGGTTTTGGCGACGGCCTCGATCGGCTTGCCCATGGCTTTGGAGAATTCCTCGACGAAAGCCCACACCAGCAAGGGGAGGTCCTCCCGCCGCTCGCGCAGCGGCGGCACCGTGATCGGGAACACGTTCAGCCGATAGTACAGATCTTCCCGAAACCGGCCCTCGGCAACCGCCTTGGCCAGATCTCGGTTGGTGGCGGCGATCACCCGGACGTCCACCTTGATCCGCTTCGGGCTGCCCAGCCGTTCGAGTTCCCTTTCTTGCAGCACCCGCAGCAGCTTGCCCTGGGATTCAGGCGGCAGCTCGCTGATTTCGTCGAGGAAGAGCGTCGACCCGTTCGCCATCTCGAAGCGGCCGATCTGCCGGGCCAGCGCGCCGGTGTAAGCCCCTTTCTCTCGGCCGAACAATTCGCTCTCGATCAGCGCCGCCGGAATCGCCGCGCAGTTCACCCGCACCATGGCGCGGTCGCGACGGGGACTCCCGTCGTGGATCGCGGTCGCGAACAACTCCTTGCCGGTGCCGGTTTCCCCCAGCAACAGCACCGAGGACGCGGTGGGGGCCACCTGTTCCACCTGCGTCAGGACCCGCCGCAGGGCCGGGCTTTGGCCGATGATGCGGCCCTGACCCTGGCTGGCCTTCATTTCCTGTTGCAGATAGAAGTTTTCCTGCTGGAGTTGGGCCTGCAAGCGCCGCACTTCTTCCAGGGCGGCCCGGAGCCGAGTTTCCTGCTCCCGCCGTTCGGTGATATCGAGGGTCGCGCCCATCAGCCGCGTCGGCTGGCCGCCAGCCTCCAGGCGGCAGGACCCAATGGCATACAGCCAACGAACGGTGCCATAGGGATGCACGACCCGGTATTCCGCGCGGAACTCGCCGCCGTGGCGTCGCGCGTTTTGCACGGCGGCGTCCACTCGGTCCCGGTCCTCGGGATACAAGGATGTCATGAACCGTTGGAAGTTGACCGACTCA
>REEE01000141.1 GCA_007695245.1 Candidatus Competibacteraceae bacterium
CCTCGGCCCGGCGGGCTTCATTCAACGCCTTGACCGCGCCCTCATGACCGGGGGCGAGCGTGTGGATTTCGGTATCCAGACTTCGGGCCTGGTTGAGCGCGTCGCTGGCGTCCGCACGGTGTTGTTCGGCGGCGGCGACCGCTTGCGCGGCTTTCGTGCGGGCTTCTTCCGCGTGTTGCAAGAGGCGTTGCGCCTCGTCCCGCTGTTGCTCGGCGCTCTGCACGGCCCGACGGCGCTGCTCGACTTCAGCGGCGGCGCGGTCGACCGCCTCGACCACCGGCCGGGCGTCCTGCACGGTTTCGATGCGGGTGAAGTAGGCTTGCCGGGGCGCGGCGGTTTCCTGGGCGGCGCGGGCTTGTTGTACGGTTTCCAGCGCCTGCTGTTCGCTGTGCTTCAGCTTGTCCCAAGCCTCATGCCATTGTAACTGGCGATCCAGTTCGGTCTTAAGCTGGTCCAGCGTCGCTGTTTCCGCCTTGGCGGTGGCGAGTTGCCGGTCCAGTTCGGCGCGCGCTTCGCCGGCGAGCGGTTGCTGGCCGTCGCGTTGCCTGTTTAGGACGTCCAACGCATCTCGCTCGGCTTTGGCGCGCTCGAAGGCGCGGATGGAAATGCCGGTGTAGGCATCCAGGCCGGTCAGGGTTTCCAGCAGTTCCGCGCGGTCGTTGTCATTGGCTTTCAGGAAGACCGCGAACTCGTTCTGGGCCAGCAGCACGGCGCGGGTGAATTGCGGGAACGACAAGCCCAGCCGGTCGCGAATCGCCTGCTGCACTTCGTTTTTCACCCCGCCGATCCGTTGCGCGCCGTCGAGGGTTTGCAGCAGCATCTCGGTGTTTTGCAGCTTGCCGCCGGCCTTGCCCCGCGCCCGGCGCACGCTCCAGCGGGCGCGGTATGCCAGCCCGTCGTTGCCGATGAAGTCCACCTCGGCCGAGCCTTCGCCCGCGCCCCGGCGCAGCAGGTTGCGCGGGTCCTGCGGGGTGATGGTTTCCTCGCCGACATCCGGCAGGCTGATGCCCTTGACCGTGGCGCGGGTCAGGCGCGGGGTTTCGTCGTAAAGCGCCAGACACAGGGCGTCCAACAGGGTGCTTTTGCCGGCGCCGGTGGGTCCGCAGATGGCGAACAGACCCGTGGAAGCGAGCGGTTCCTGGTGGAAGTGAATCGCGAATTCCCCAGCCAGAGAAGCCAGGTTTTTGCCGCGAATGGCGAGAATTCTCATGGCGCGGGTTCCTCGTCGTTCGCCAGCAGCAGTTCCCGGAAGGCGGCCAGCAGGTCGCCGGCGGGTGCCTCGCCGTATTTCCGCCAGTGCAGTTTGGTGAAGATGTCGTCCGGTTGCAGCCGTCCCAGATCGTCCAGCGACTGGGGACCACGAGTCGCGTCGTCCGCGGCGTTACTCCCATACGTGGTCTCGATCTTGGCCAGCCGCGCCGGTTTACCGTCCAGCGCCGCCTCGACGCGGGCGCGCAACCCCGGTTCCGGACCGGTCAGCCGCACGCGCGCTTGCAGATAAGGCTGGGCTTCGAGCGGCGCATCGGGCAGAGCGAGCGCGGCCAGCGCATCCAGCACCTCATCCAGCGGCGCGGGTTGTTCCGGTACGCGCAGCAGCGCCACGGGACGCGGCACGGGAATCGGCGTGATGTCTCGGAGCGCGCCGCCATCGAGATCGACGCGCACGACTTGATGGGGGTAATGAATTTCGGTGAACGACATCGGCAGCGGACTGCCGCAGTAGCGCACTCGTTCCTGGCCGCCGACCTTCTGGGCGCGGTGCAGATGCCCCAGGGCCGCGTAGGCGATGGCGGGATCGAAGATATCCACCGCCAGCGCCTCAATGCCGCCGATGACGATGCGCCGCTCGGATTCCTCGGAGGTCTGGCCGCCGCTCATGTGGCAATGGCCCAGCGCGACGATGGCCTGACCGCGCTCCTGGCGGCGCAGGGCTAGATCGAGCGCTTGCCGGTAAAGCAGGCCAATACCGTCCAGGTAAGGGTCGCCCTCGGTTTCCACCCGTGGCACGTCGCCGGGCCGCAGGAAGGGGATGGCCAGACACCAGGCGGCGATGTCGCCCTCACGGTTGTGAAGCGGAACCACCAGCCGGTCGAGTTCGATGGTCTCCTGGGCATCGCGGGTGATGTAGCCCACCACGGTGGCGTCGAAGGCGGCGAGCAGCGGCCCGGGCGCTTCCAGCCGGCCCGGCGAGTCGTGATTGCCGGCGATGATGACGAGATCGAGATCGGGAACGCGGCGCTTGGCGGCGGTGAGGAAGCGGTAGAACTGCTTCTGGGCGGCGGCGGATGGATTGGGGTTGTCGAACACGTCGCCAGCGATCAGCAGGGCGTCGATGTGCTCGGCTTCGAGGGTATCCAACAACCCGTCGAGAAAACCCTGGTGTTCGTGGGTACGGTCGAACTCATGGAAGGTCTGGCCGAGGTGCCAGTCCGAGGTATGCAGCAGGCGCACGATGCGATCCTCTCTTTGATCAACCCGAGAACCCAGTTATGGCGATCTGGCGAGTCGGAACCCTGCGTTGCCGAAGCGGTTCGTCGGCGTGCTCCAGTTGCGGAACGCGGAACGCACCCATGCGGGAAAGTCGCTCCAGGAACCGCCCCGCAACACGCGGGCATCCTGACTCAACCGAGCCCGGCTTGCATCTTGCCGTTCCAACCCCGCGTAAGTCGCGTCGTACTTCGACGCGCACCACTCCCAAACGTTGCCATGTAGATCATGCAGGCTCCAGGGACTGGGTGGGAACTGCCCCACCGGCGTGGTCTTTTCCCGGTAGACACCCTTGGGGCCGTGGCCGTAGGAGTAGTGACCGTGGTAATTGGCCTGGTCCGGGGTGATGGTCGCGCCGGTCCAGAACGGCGTGGCGCTCCCCGCCCGGCAGGCGTATTCCCACTCAGCTTCGGTCGGCAGCCGGCAGTTCCAACCCGTTTGCGCGGATAGCCACGCGGCGTAGTCCGCCGCATCCCAGTAGCTGACCCAGATCACCGGACGGGTGTCGCGGCCCCACCCCTGATCCTTCGGTTTCTCCCGCCCCGTGGCCGCGCAGAAGGCATCAAACATGGCGAAGGTCACCGACGTCCTCAACATCTGAAACGCAGCGACGCGCACGAGGTGCTGGCGCTCGTCATTATTCCGTCGCCCTTCTTCGCCTTCGGGCGAGCCCATTAGAAATTCCCCATCCGGAATCGATGCCCAAGCCGCCACCGGGAATCCCAAATGCTCGAACGCCTCATCCACCGCCGCATCCCGATCCATCATCGATGATTCAGCGGGTGGCGCGGTCGCAGCCGCGACCTTGGGCTGACTAATTTGACTCATCAATGCAGCACCTATGAGTTGGGTTACGCAAGAACTGGTGTCTGACGGAAAAGTCCGTATTCTGGAGAAATCCGTCAATCGATATGCGCGCTTGGAGCATCACCGGACGCAGGCGCCAGATCTCGCGCGGCCAACACTTCCCGCACCGCCGCATACACCGCATGAATCGGCACGCGATGTTCGAGAGCCAAACGCCGGCAATCCTCATACTCCGGCTTGCCGCGCAGCGGCTGGCCTCGGTGGTGGGCGACCTTGACCGCCACCTCGCCGTAGCGGGTCGCCACTCGCGTGGTTTCCCGAACCAGCGCCGTGCGCTCCACCGCATGCCGGCGCACTCCCAGCGTCGTGGTCTCCAGCAACAATCGCTCGCTCAAGACCGATGCCAGTGTTGGCGCGCACAACACGCTTAACAAGGTACCCGGCCGGTTCTTCTTCATCAGCACCGGCGTCAGCCAGACATCCTTGGCGCCAGCCGCGAACAGCCGTTCCAAAACATGATCGTAGCACTCCGGATTCATGTCATCGATGTTGCACTCCAGCACGGCTAAGGTCATCCGTTCCTCGCGCGGCACCGCCAGTTCGCCCAGACAAACTCGCAGCACGTTGGGTATCGGACCATCGCGATGGCCGACGCCGTAGCCGACCCGGTCGATGATCAGTTCGGGGTGCGTCACGAATTCGTCCACGAAAGTCGCCAACAGCGCCGCGCCGGTCGGGGTGGTCGTCTCGAACGGCGCCCCGCCCAGCTTGACCGGCGCGCCCTTGAGCAACTCCAGAGTCGCCGGGGCCGGGACCGGCAGCACGCCGTGGGCGCAATGCGCGACGCCGCCGCCCAACTCGACCGGCGAACACAACACCCGGTCCACCTGCAACCGATCCAGGGCGATGGCGCCGCCGACGATATCGACGATGGCGTCCAGAGCCCCGACTTCATGAAAGTGAATCTGGTCGGGGGAAGTATCGTGAATCCGGGCCTCGGCGTCGGCCAGTCGGCGGAATACCGCCACGGCCCGCGCCCGCACGGTTTCCTTGAGCGAACTGCCGCCGATCAACGCTTCAATCTGGCGCAGGTTGCGATGGGTCGGTTGGTGCGGATCGATCACCACCCGCACTTGGACGCCGCTGACGCCTTTACGGCTGGCGCGGCCGGCCTGGATGCCGTAGCCCGGCAAACCCAACCCGCTCAGTTCGCGAATCAGATCGTCGACATCCAACCCCAGATCGAGTAGCGCCGCGAGATGCATGTCGCCGCTGATCCCGGCGAAACAGTCGTAGTACAGCATCTTCATCGCCGGCCCGAATCCAGGCTATCAGAACGGAAAGGCATCCAGCGTCTCCCGTTCGAGCGGTTTGGCGACCGGTCGCCGCGCCTGGCGATGGACAGTCAGTCCCTCCACCACAATCGCCCGATCCGGCCGCACCGGACAGGCGTACTCGCAAGCCCCGCACCCGACGCATAACCCCTGCCGGACCTCCGGGAGGGTCAGGCCATCGCGATAGGGAACCATATGCACCGCCTTGGTGGGGCAATACTCGTCGCAGGCCCCGCAGGCGGTGTGGTCGGTATGGACGATGCACCGCTCGCGGATGAAGCGAGCCACGCCGAGTTGCACGATCTGCTTGGCGGCCAGATCCAGCGGCTGAAGCGCGCCCGTCGGACAAATCTGGCCACAGCGGTGGCACTCGTAGCTGCAATAGCGGGTCGCGAAATCCAGATGCGGTTGCAGCAGCCCGGACAGCCCGTACTCCAGCAGCGCCGGTTGCAACACGTCTTGGGGGCAGGCGCTCACGCACAGATGGCAAGCGGTGCAAAGTGCGTTGAATCGGGCGATATCGCCGGCGCCGGGCGGGGCGACCGGTCCGGTTTTCAGGGGAGCGATCCGGCCCGGCTCGGCCGCAAGCGGGTTCGAGCCGGGCAGGCTGGCCCACCCGACCAGCGCCGTGGCGCCCGCGTGCAGCACGGCCCGCCGGGAGACGCCGGGTTCCCGTTGGAGCAGCGGGGGCGGGGATAAAGGTCGTGACTTCACCGACCGCGACCGGGCGTAGCCGATGCCGTGCGCCTCGCAGACATTGATGCAGTTGAAACAAGCCACGCAGCGGCTGAAATCCACCTCCTGGGTCTTCAGGCGAATACAGCCGGCCTTGCAATGGATCGAGCACTGGGCGCAGAGCGTGCAGGCGTCCTTGGGCACCTGAATCTTGAAGATCGCGAAGCGCGAGATCAGCCCCAGCAGCGCGCCGACCGGGCAGAGGGTGTTGCAGAACATCCGGCCCTTGAACGCGCTCAATCCAATCAACCCCAGCAGAAACAGCGCCGGAAATATCAGCGTCGCCAGCGGCGGCGCTTTCCAGTGCAGGGGAAACGGACCGTATATCCCAAAGGATTCCAGCAACTGCCCGTAGCCGTTATGCGCGGCGACGAACAAGGGTCGCAGCAGGTCGCCGGCGATCCGGCCGAAATTGCTGAACGGGTCCAGCAGACTGAGCGCCAGCACACTGCCGCTCAGGAACAGGCCCACCGTCAGCGCCAGCACCCCATAGCGCAACCAGGAATAAGGCTTCTGAGGCTTGAATTTGACTTTGCGCGGTTTGCGGATCTTGTCGGCGAGACGAATCACCACGTCCTGGAGCGTGCCGAGCGGGCAGACCGTCGAGCAGTACACCCGGCCGAACAGCAGGGTCACGACCAACACCACGATAAAACCGGTGGCCGCCAGCGCCAGGGTCTGGGTGAAGTTCAGCAGCGACGGGACGAATTGGAGATACAACACGGCCGGCGCGTAAGACTCGCCCAGCCGTTCGAAATCCACGAACAGGAGCGTGGTCAACGCCAGGAACACCAGCGCCACCACCACCCGGATTTTCTTCAACCACGTCTGATTCATGGCCGTTTGCTCTAAAACCACGGCTCCTGGATTTCGCACGGAACCGAGCGAATCAACGCTGACCTCCGGTGTCCGGCGGCGTTTCCAACAATCCGGTTCCTTCGTAGAGTTCGGCCAAGGTAACGGTCAGTCCGGTGCAGGGCAGGGTCAATGCCGCGTGTGGATCGTTGAATTCCGCCCGATGCCAATCGCCGTTCTCACGCCAATGCAAGGTGGCACCGATCCGGTCCTGTTCCAGCAACAGATAGCCTTGCAGGCTATCCAGCCGGGCATAGGCGAAGAGCTTTTCCCGTTGGTCGATCCGGGCGGTCCCACCGGACAGTACTTCGACGAGCAGACAGGGTCGGGTGCGGTAGTACGGATCACGATCGTTGGGATCGCAGCAGACCATCAGATCCGGGTAATAGAAAATCTCCACTCCAATTTCCTGGAGATGCAACTTGACGTCGGCGACGAAAACCTCGCAAGGCGAACCTCGCAGGTGGCCTATCAACCGGCTGGCCAGATTGAGGGTCACTCGATTGTGCCGGACGCTGGCCCCGGCCATGGCGTAAATTTCGCCGTTAATATATTCATGTTTGATCTCGCTGCGTTCCTCAAACGCGAGATAGTCGGCCACGGACAGCCTATGGGGTTGGAGTTGCGCGGACATCGAGTTTATCTCCTTCCGGTTCCCGGTTCTGGATCAGAGCGCGATCCGTTGGATGCGCAGGTTCTCCAGATCCATCCGGCCCACGCCCATCTCGTGCGCGATGCGGATATAACCGACTTCAGTCGGGTCCTCCAGGCCGAACAGGCGCGCCGCCGCCGCGTCCGCCGTCACCTGATCGACCGCGAGCAACTGCGCGCGCATGTTGACCAGATCCGCCGCCGACACCCCCCGGGGACCGTGGCGCAGCATCACGTTGTAGGCGTCCACCACGGTCAAATCCGGCTGGCGGTAGGTGGCGAAATCGGCGATGCACTGATGCAGGTCGTTCAAATGCCAGTAGCCGCGATCCCAGACCACGCCCATCAGGTTTTTCATCGCGATCGTCAAGCGGGTGCCGCCGTGGCTTTTCAGCACCGGGACGTTGATCAACACGTCGGACTGCAAGACCAGTTCATGCTCCTTGGCCTCGCGCAGGCGGCGGCCCGCCGGGATCGCGACCGTCTGAAAATAACTTTCCCGGTTGCCCGGCGCCATGCGCCCGCCCGCGTCCCGCACCGCCTGCTCGATGCCGCTGGTGCGATAACACGAGCGCCAAGCGTCGGCGGTGTGGTCGAACACCGAGACCTCGCGGGCGCCGGCCTGCAAGCAGTGTTCGATGATCCGGCGGACCAGGTGCGGGTTGGTGTTGGCGGCCCGCTCCGGCGGCACGTTCCAGCCGATGTTGGGTTTGACCACCACGGTCTGACCCTTCTTGACGAAGCGACCGATGCCGCCCAGCGCCTCGATGCCCCGGTCGAACAGCGCGTCCGGTTCGCCGTTGCGCACCGCGACCAGATCGGGAAGGACGGCGGTTTCTCCCACGGCCAGCCGACCCGCTGGACCGCCCAGCGCCAGACCGGCGCCCAGTGCTTTCAGGAGCGTTCTGCGTTGCATGAGCTTTCACCTCCAACAAACTCTCTCATTGGGACAAGGGAGTTTCGATCGGGTGCCTGGCGAGCCGACCGCTTGAAACATCCTCTTCAACCCGCTCCTCTCCCGGGTGCGGGTGCGGGAGAGGGATCCGCGGGCCGCCTCTAAAATCGGAAGCGCCGCAGGATGGTCAAGGAAGACAGCGCGCCGACCAGTTTGCGATCCGCACCGACCACCGGCAGCCGCAGGTACCCTTCCGCGAGCAGCCTCAAGGCATCGGACAGCGGCGCTTCCGGATCGACGACCGGATGGTGGCAGTCGGCGAATTCGTCGACCCGGCGATGCAAGTGCGGGATCAGACGATTGTCCACATCCTCGGCGGTTTCCCGTTCGGCGTCATCCGGCAACTGCGGCGGCGGCGGCAGCAGCATCTTGGTCAACACGAACGAGGTAATGGTCCCGACGTACTCGCCCTCCTTGTTGATCACCAGCAAGTCCTGCATATGCTTCCTCACCATAGTCGCCACTGCTTCCGACAAAGGCGCGGTATCGAGCACGCAGGTGGGCGAAGGCATCATGTAGTGTTTGCACTTCATATCATCAGTCTCTCCGGAGTAGTGCCCCATAAAAGCGCGTCCCCCGCCTCATTGGAAAGCATGGGGGCGGATACGCCACCGCGGCCGCCGCCCCGGCTGCGAAGCCCGGGGGGTTCGGACCCGATAATTGTCGGGTTCGCGACGCCTCGTTAGGCTATTATCAACCAAATGAGCGCATCCTGCTCGTTCCCATGCACATGGGATGCCTTGCCCGCCTATCGCGATCGGTCGTACCTCAATTCTCCTCGCTCTATCGGACGTTATCAGGGCCGTTATCGTCGCCTATCATCGGCCATACGGTTTTATAACGGACCGCGAGCGGGTGAAAGGTATGCTTTTTGCTGGCATCTGGTTCGCGCCGGCGGCCGATCGCCGGCATCCAGTCGCCCGTTCGCGTGGGTGGCGCCGAGTTCAGACAATCCGTGGAGAAACCCGATGACTGTGGGAATCATATCGCTGGTGGCCGGCCTGCTCGGTCTGATCGCCGCCGCGATGCTGTACCGAGGGGTGGTGCGCCAATCCCCCGGCGATGCGGTTATGATCGGCATTGCCGATGAGATTCACCTGGGGGCGATGACGTACTTGCGGGCCCAGTATCTCAAGATCGCCATTTTCGCGCTGGTGATCGCGACGCTGCTGTCCGTGCAACACGGTTTCGACGCCAGCCTGGCCTTTCTGCTCGGCGCCATGTCCTCGGCGCTGGCCGGCCTGGTCGGGATGAAAGCAGCGACCAAGGCCAACGTCCGCACCACCGCGGCGGCGGGCGAACGGGGCGCCAGCCAGGCGCTGATGGTCGCCTTCGACGGCGGTGCGGTGATGGGTCTGGCCGTCGCCAGTTTCGGTCTGCTCGGTCTGGGCCTGCTGTTCGCCACCCTGTCCACCGGTTTCGCCACCGATCCGCATTCGGTCGCGGTGGTCTGGGGCTTTTCGATGGGGGCCTCGATGATCGCTCTGTTTGCCCGGGTCGGCGGCGGCATCTTCACCAAGGCGGCGGACGTCGGGTCCGACCTGGTCGGCAAAATCGAAGCCGGCATTCCCGAGGACGATCCCCGCAATCCGGGGGTGATCGCCGACAACGTCGGCGACAACGTCGGCGACATCGCCGGCATGGGCGCGGATATTTTCGAATCCTACGTCGGGGCGATGGTGGCGACCATCACCCTGGCCGCCGCCATCACCGCCGCCGAAATGACGCGCTATTTCGGTGACGACGTCACCCGGCCGATGCTGCTGGCGCTGCCCCTGATGCTGGCGGTGCTCGGCCTGGTGGCGTCGCTGGTCGGCATCTACGGCATGAACTTCTTCAAGAAATACGGTCCGGAACGCGCCTTGATGGTTTCCGAAACCAGCGCCGCCGGCCTGTTTCTGATCTTGACGCTCGTGCTCATGCTGGTGCTCGGTTATGGCTGGATGCTGTTTTTCGCGATTCTGGCCGGCAATCTGGCGGGCGTCGCGATCGGCCGGGCGGCCTGGTACTACACCTCGTCCAAACCGGTCACCCGGATCGTCACCGCCTCGAAAACCGGTCCCGCGACCAACATCATCACCGGCTTCGCCGTGGGTCTGGAAAGCTGCGCCCTGCCGATGCTGATCATCGTGCTGGCGATCTTCGTCGCCCACCAAACCGCCGGTCAGTACGGCATCGCCATCGCGGCGGTCGGCATGCTGGCGACCGCCGGCATCACCATGACCATCGACGCCTCCGGCCCGATTTCCGACAACGCCGGCGGCATCGCCGAGATGTCGCACCAGCCCCCCGAGGTGCGGGCGATCACCGACGAACTCGACGCGATCGGCAACACCACCGCCGCCACCGGCAAGGGCTTCGCCATCGGTTCGGCCGCCCTGACCGCGCTGGCGCTGTTCGTGGCCTACAAACAAGCCGTCGAACTGGCCCTCGGCGAACCGGTCACGATGGATATCACCAACCCCCGGGTGATCGTCGGTGTGTTGCTGGGCGGCATGGTGGTGCTGCTCGCCGCCGCCATGACCATGACCTCGGTGGGTCGCGCGGCGATGGAGATGGTCACCGAGATCCGCCGCCAGTTCCGCGAGATTCCCGGCCTGTTGCAAGGGACGGCCAAACCCGATACCGCCCGCTGCGTGACGATCTCCACCGACGCGGCGCTGCGCGAAATGATCGCGCCGGGGATGCTGGCCGTAATGGCGCCGGTGATCGTCGGCTTCTTCTTCGGGCCGGTGGCGCTGGGTGGCATGTTGCTCGGGGCGCTGGTGGTCGGCATGAGCATGGCGCTCCTGATGTCCAACTCCGGCGGCGCCTGGGACAACGCCAAGAAGGCCATCGAGCGCGGCGAACTCGAGGGCGAGCGCAAGGGCGGCGACGCGCACGCGGCGGCGGTCATCGGCGATACCGTGGGCGACCCGTTCAAGGACACCTGCGGTCCGGCCCTGAACATCCTGGTCAAACTGCTGTCGATCATCTCCCTGATCCTGGTGCCGTTCATCACCTAGGGCGGCAAGCTTCCCCAACCTCAAACCCTCTCCCCGTTCGTGGGAGAGGGCCATCCAGGGTTACCCCGCGTCTTTCGGGTCGGCGAACCATGCCACCAGTTCGTTGAGGTCATTCACCACGACGTCCGGATCGATATCCCACGGATCGAACACCGCCTCCGGTTGCCGTTTGACCCAAGCGGCGCGCAGGCCGGCGGCCTTGGCGCCGATCACGTCCCAGGCGTTGCTGGAAATCAGCCAGGTCTCGCCCAACGCGCGGTCGGTCCGGCGCGCCAGATAGGCGTAAACTTCCGGGTCGGGCTTGAACGTGCGCAGATCGTCGACGCTGATCACATCTTCCAGGCGCGGCAGCAGGTCGGCGTTGGCCAGCAACGCGCGGATGCTGGCTTCGACCCCGTTCGAGAACGCCACCAGTTGGTGGCCTTGGGTTTTCAGGGCGTCCAGGCTGGCCGCGACTTCCGGGAACGGCGGCAGGTACAGATAAGCCTCGAGCAGCCGGTCCTGATCGGATTCCGGCAATTCGCAACGCAGGACCTGTTGGGTGTAGAGCAGCGCCTGCCGGGTGCAAGCGTCGAAATCCACGTAGCGCCGCATCAGACCTCGCCGGAAGGCGTACTCCAACTGTTTGCTCCGCCACAACGTGGCGAACTGAACCGCCTGTTCGCCGACCAGCGCCGTCAGTGGCTCGGCCAAGGCCAGCGGGTCCACCAGCGTACCGTAAATATCGAAGCCCAAGGTGCAAGTTTTTTCCTCGTCCTCTTCCATAGCATTTACCCGAAAATTCGTGTTACAGGATGAGCCTGGTGGGTTGACCGGCGCCGCGGCTAGTCGGTGCGAATCACCGCGATCAACAACAGCAACCAGGCGAGCAGGAAGGCGATCCCGCCTATTGGGGTAATCGCCCCCAGCCAGCGGATGCCACTCAGGCTCAGAGCGTACAGGCTACCCGAGAACAGCAGCAAACCGGCGGCCATCAGAATGCCCGAACCGCGCAGCAATGTGGTATCCGGAAGACGCGACGCCAGTACGCCGATGACCAGCAGCCCCAAGGCATGATAGAAATGATAGTGGACGGCGGTCTCATAAATCGCCATCAATTCGGCGGTCAGGGTTTTTTTCAGGGCGTGCGCGCCGAACGCACCCATCGCCACCGCCAGCAGCATGGCGAAACTGCCCAGCCCCAGGAAGACTTTGGCCGACAGGGACATGATGGCTCCTCGGATTATGGCATGAGCGATCGGGAGAGGGAGCGAGGGTCCTAAAGCGCCGAAGCGATTTGCTCCTGGATCTGTTTGACGACCGCGACCGGGTCTTTGGCGTCGCGGATGGGCCGACCCACCACCAGATAATCCGCGCCGTTGCGAATGGCTTGATCGGCGGCGGCCACGCGTTTCTGATCGTCCTCGCGCACGACGTCGTTCGTGCCGGGCCGAATGCCGGGCGTCACGATCAGGAGTTGGTCGCCCAAGCCCTCACGCAGGCGCGCCACTTCCAGCCCGGAAGAGACGATCCCGTCGCAGCCCAGATCGAGGGCTTTGCGCGCGCGCAGGTAAACCAGATCCGCGATGGTCCCGGTCAAGCCCATCTCCCGCAGGTCGGATTCGTCGAAACTGGTCAGCACGGTCACCGCCAGAATCCGGGCATCCTCGCGCTCCCGCACGGCCGCGCGCAGGATCGGGTCGTTGCCGTGGACGGTGATGAACGTCGCGCCCTTGTTCTTCAGCTCGCGCACCGCGAGCGCCACAGTTTCCGGAATATCGAAAAATTTCAAATCCACCATGACTTGGTGCCCGCGCTCTCGAATCATCTCAATCACGGGAAAGCCGCCGGCCAGGAATAGTTGCAAGCCGACTTTATAAAAGCTCACCTGGTCGCCCAAGCGATCCAGCCATCGTTCGGCTTCCTCCTTGGAGCTGACATCCAGGGCGAAAATGAGGCGTTCTTTCAGAGGGATCTCTTTGGGCATTGTTCGGAACCTTATGAATTGCGGGTAAGCGTTCAAACCCATCTTCCCCGGCGGACGGGATGACTGCGATGCCAGGCGCTCGGCGGCGAACCGCCACCGCCGGCCTACAGCGTCGCGATGGACAGCCGGCGCAGCATGGCCTTGCGCTTGTCGTGATGCGTGTCCATGCGCGACAGGATGTCGCTCAGGAACTGCACGGTTTCGACGATATACGGCCCTTTATTCAACATCGCGCACTCGGCCCGGCTGCTCATCACCGCGTCCGACACCTCGGCCCGCGACGGCGAACCCTTCTTGGCCATGCCTTCCAGAATTTGCGTCGCCCAGATGACCGGCACGTGAGCGGCCTCGCACAGCCACAGGATTTCCTCCTGGACCTCGGACAGCCGATCGAAACCCATCTCCACCGCCAGGTCGCCCCGCGCCACCATCACGCCCACCGGCGGCGAACGCAGGCTGGCCAGCAGGATGCGGGGCAGGTTCTCGAACGCCTGCCGGTTCTCGATCTTGAGCACGATGCCGAGATGGCCGGCACCCAGCCGGTGCAAATGATCCTCCAGCAACAGCACGTCGTCCGGCCCGCGCAGAAACGACAGCGCGACCATATCCACGTAGCCGACGACCTGAGTCAGGTCGGCGATATCCTTGTCGGTCAGGGCGGACATCTCGAAATGGGTATCCGGAAAGTTGATTCCTTTCTCGGCCCGCAACCGGCCGCCGTTGGCCCCGGTATGGGTGATCTGGATGGAAATCGACTCACCATCGTTGGCCGTTACCAGGCCGCCGATCTTGCCGTCATCCAGCCAGACGTGCTCGCCCGGTCGGACCGCCTGGAACGCGGCCTCCAGGGTGCAGTGGGTGTGAGCCGGGCTGACCACGACGCCCGTCTCATCGCGCACGGAGTCTTCGCCGGGGGTCACTTCGCGGGTCAGGATCAACACCTCGTTGGGGAACAGCAAAATGGGCGGAGTGATTTCCGGCAGGGGGCCGATGAGGCCGGTGGCGATCACGATAGGGTCGCGGAGCAGTTCGAGGGGTGACTGATCCACGGCATAAACGACCTGTTCGGTCTCGGCCAAACAAGAACGCCCTTGGCGGGACACGATATTCAACGTGCGTTCCCGCTCCCGACCGTCGCTGAAACGGAGTTCGTCGCCAGCCTCGGCGATGTCCAGCAGCGCTGGACTCACCGGCATGACCGATCGAATTTTTTCCGGCGGATTTTCAGGCGCGTCGGCTGGCGTGAGCCAAACCGGGACGGGACCTAAAACCCGTCCGCGGTAGTCCCGTCGAGGTTGAATCTTGAGCAGGCGACCCACCACCGCCAGGGGACCCGTGCGCAGCTTCGGTCCGCCCAGGTCGGCTTGCACCCGGCAGCTACGGCCGATTTCCCGCTCCGCGCGCCGGAGGTGGTTCACCATCGCCCGCCAGGCTGCGGGGCTATCGTGCGCGCAGTTGATCCGCATCACATCCATGCCGGCTTTCAAGAGATCCCGCACCAGTTCCGGGCGGGTCGCCGCTTCGCTGGGCATGGTCACCATGATCCGCACCTGCCGGTTGTTGGGTTCGGCGCCGAGCAGTTTGCGGGTGTGATCCCGCAACAGCAGGGGGCCGGTGCGAAAATCCACGGGCGCATCGGGTGCCCGCCCCAGATCGCGGCCGGTCAGTTGTCCCAACACGTTGAGCACCGCATTCAGACTGGCCATGGCGTTGGCTTCGAGCACACCCAGGGAGGACAGTCCGAGCGAGGCCAAATCGCGCTGCAAATTGCGGATGTCGTGCTGGCGCACGCCGAGATAATGCAGCAGATTGCGGGCGCTGGCGCGGTACGCGGGTTCGATCTGGGAGACGTCCTCGGCGAAGCTCTGCTCGACATGCACCGCCTCGGCGCGCAGCATCGTCAGCGAAGGAATCAATCGCTCGAACAGGCGG
>REEE01000089.1 GCA_007695245.1 Candidatus Competibacteraceae bacterium
TTGCAGTCGCGACAGCCACGGAATCGGCCGTCGAACTCCGGGAATCTGCCTCGCAAAGGAAGTCATCCACCAAGCTAACGACGGCGGCGTAATCCGCGTTCTTGAATCGTTGTCGGATCTCGACCAGCGCCTCGGGAGTACCCGGGTCAACGCTGCGCACGGACGGTTCGGACAACGAGAAGCCGTGCGCTTCGACCAGTTCTCGCAACTCCGGCATTTCCGCTGCCGCGCGCAGCAGTCCTTCACGTATTCCTTCCGACTCCGACGCCTCGGCCACCAGGCCGCGCGAAAGCTCGGCCAGCGCAGCGCCCTGGTAGTAGGTCACCATGAAATGTACGAGATTGCGCACCACCGCCGCTTCGTCGCGGTCCCGGCGGAGCTTGTAGTAGATGCTGTACAGCCGTTCCGCGGCGTAGTAGGTGCGTTTTTTTCCAGACCCCTCGACCACCACGGCCCCGCGGTTCACCAGCCGGCCGAGCAGTGACGATACCGTGCGGATTTCCATCCGGGCGCGGGCCGCGACCTCGGCGGTGGTTGACGCCTGCCACAGATCGATCAGCGCGATATAGACCCGGCGTTCGGTGCTGGCCAGTTCCTCCAGGTGGCCGCGGAAGTATTCCGTGTGGTCATCAATCAGGTTCACCAGTTGCTCCATCAACTGCCGCAGCGAACGATCCCGGGTGAAACCGGCCAGTACCACCATCAGACGCGGGCTGCCTCCGGTCAGGATGCGCAAAGGACGAATGCCGCGTTCGTCGACCGTCTCGCCGCTGATCGCCTGCCAGAGCAGTCGGCATTCGGCGACGTCGAGCGGCGGCAGGCAGAGGGTGCGGAACATTTCGAAGAATGGCTCCCTGGCATTCTCCAGGGCCTCGAAGCGGCTGGTGGCGGTGGCCAGCAGCATGATCTGCGGTTCCGATTGCAGAACCTGGCGCAAGCTCCATCCAAAGGCTTTGTCGGCCTCGTCGCACAGCGACTGCAAGTTCTCGACCATGACCACCAGCCTGCGGTCGAGCCGATCGGCGGCGTCCAGAACGGCGGCGCGCGCCCGGCCTTCCAACGTCTTGTCGGCCCAGTCCTCGGCCAGCGCGGCGTGACGGGCCGCGAGTTCATCGGCGAGCCCGCTGTCTGATTTGACGCAGGACTTGGCGAGGTAATAGAGACACTCCAGCCAGAAATCGGCCAGGTTGAAGATCTCCTGGCTTTCCTCCATCAAGCGAATCGGCAGCAGACGCGCCGAGAATCTATCGTTGCTGCGTAGCTCCGCCATGACGCGGACCAGCAAAGTCGTCTTGCCCCGGCCACGCGGCGCGACTACCAGCAGGTGCTGGCAGGAGTCGGCATCGATATTCCCTTCCAGGACTTCCAGGATGCTGTCGAGCTGGTTTTTCCGCACCACGAACTGGTCGATGATCTCCTGATCGCTTTGTCCGGTGCCGATGTGGAACTTGCGCAGGCGCGGTTTGCCGGCTTCCGTCGGGTTCATTGCTCGATGTCCTTAGCCCCTGGTTCTGGCTCGATCTCGCAACGGAACGTGGTGGTCACGAAAGCGGGCCAACCACCAGTCGCGCAGCAGTCGCGAGGGAAACCGGAACACGCCGTCCGACTGATCCAGATAGCCGTCATGGACCAGCACCTCCAGCGTATGGGTGATGCAGGCGGCCACGTCTTCGATGATCCGTTCATAGTCCGCCGCCAGGAGTCGACGCGCTTCGCCGTCGAACTGCTCGGTAATCGCGGCTTCGGCCAGGATTTCCATCGCGAGCGAGAAACCATGGTCGTCGAGACCGTCCTTCAACCGGGTCTCGTAGTGAACCAGGTCGTTCTGGCCGGATGGCCCGAGCAATTCGTTCTGGTAGACCTGGTCTACATCGCCCACCGTCAAGCGTGCGCCGCCGGTTTTGATCGAATGGTCCCGAAGCCGGGCGAAGAACGACTGAACGTGGTGTGGAATGCCGATTCCCAGCTTGTCGTAGACCGCACCAGGCACATCGTCGTCCATCGCGAGGCCGTAATTCCCGGCGAGCGCGCGGAAACAGGCCACGCTGTCGTCCCGATCCCACGGACCGAGCCGGAACGGGTCGAGGTGATTGATCCGATCGGGGATGCCGAGTCGTTCGACCAGCGGGCGCAGGCCGATGCTGCCGGACACGATGACGACCAGGGAACCGTCGGCGTGATCCTGCAAGACCTGCCTGAACCAGCTCAAATTCGTCGACCTTACGCGGGCCGTCGTCTTCAGCGAGGATGCGCTTGAGAAAAATGGGCAGTTCATCGATGACGAGGAGCACCGGTCTATCGAATCGCGCGCAATCGGCAAGCAGGGTCTCTCCGTGCCTTCGCCAGTTCGCGGCATCCAGTGCGGCCCGGATCCTGACTCCGAAGTCCAACGCACTGATCTCCTCGATATGATCTCCGATCCAGCGCTTCATGCTGGAAGCGAAGCGGCTCGCCAGCGGCCGAACTGGGTGAACCGCCTTCGCGATCTCGGCGATCACGTCCTCCGGTCCCGGCGCCCCTTCGATATCGGCGAACAGGAATACCCAGCCGTCCTCCTCGAGGCGCCGCCCGAGTTCCCGGGCGACACTGGTCTTGCCCATGCGGCGCTGTCCCGTGAGGGAGACGTGATTGCCGTCCACGACGCGCTGTTGCAACTGCCCCAACTCGACCTGACGATCGAAAAAATTTGCCCCGGTTACCCAACGACCCGTAGATGATTTCATGGCGACCTCTCATCAACAATTTTGTTGAATTCTATCATCAACAATTCTGTTGTCAACGATTTTGTTGACAACAGAATTG
>REEE01000314.1 GCA_007695245.1 Candidatus Competibacteraceae bacterium
GGAATTTTATGCCACGTGGAATAATTGGATTGCGATTTTCTGATCGCCGACTGCATCTAAAGTCGGGCGGGCTGCGTAAGTTTCCCAATAACCCCACGCGCGCGCCGCGACCGGACCGAAACGCCCGCGCGGGCCTGCCTCGCGCTGGAATTGCAACCTGTGGTGAGAGAGACCCAAGCTCATGCGCAACACTTTTCCCCTGCTCGTCAAGACCGACTTCCCCGCCCTGCGCCGCGCCCGTCTCGAAACCGTGCAGGCTAATCTGGGCTATCGCTGCAACCAGTCCTGCACCCATTGCCACGTCGCGGCGGGTCCGCACCGCGTCGAGGAAATGAGTTGGGAGACCATGGAACTGCTATTGCGCTACGCCGTGAAGCGCGGCGTCGAGACCCTGGATCTGACCGGCGGCGCGCCGGAGTTGAACCCCCATTTTCGGGAGTTGGTGGTCCACGCCCGCCTGAAGAACCTGCGGGTCATCGATCGCTGCAACCTGACCATCCTCAACGAACCGGGTCATGAAGACCTGGCCGAGTTTCTGGCCGCGCATCAGGTCGAAATCACCGCATCGCTGCCCTGCTATCTGGAAGAGAATGTCGACCAGCAGCGCGGCAAGGGCGTGTTCGAATCCAGTCTGGCCGGGCTGCGCCAACTCAACGCCCTGGGTTACGGCCAATCGAGCGAGCTGCCCTTGAACCTGGTCTACAACCCGCTCGGCCCGGTGTTGCCCCCCGAGCAGACGGCCTTGGAAGCGGCCTATCAACGGGAGCTGGCCGCGCGCTACGGCGTCGTATTCACCCGGTTGTTCGTGCTGGCCAACATGCCGATCCAGCGCTTCGGCAGCCAACTGGTCTCCAAGCAACAGTTCGTGCCCTACATGAATCTGCTCAAGGGCGCGCATCGGGAAGAAAATCTAACCGCCGTGATGTGTCGCAACCTGCTGTCGGTGGATTGGCAAGGCTACGTCTACGACTGCGATTTCAACCAGATGTTGAGCCTGCCGCTCGGTGCCGGTGGATCGGAGCGCACGCATCTGTCCGAGCTGTTGGAGCGGGAGTTGACCGGCGCGCGCATCCGGGTCGCGGACCATTGCTACGGTTGCACCGCCGGCCAGGGCAGCAGTTGCGGCGGGGCGCTCGATCCCGCCGAGACCCAGACCGCCGCGCGAGCCGCATGAAGCCACCTCGCGCGCTCGGCGTCCATTGGCACGCCACCACGATCCATTGGCGTTTTGGCGCAACCGCTGGCGATCCGTAGAATATTCCACGTGGAATATTTCACCGTCGGCGGTTTTCCTGGATACTTAACGCGGGTCCGGCGGTACCGAACCCGCGTCCGTCATTCCTGCTTCTGGAGTTTGCCCCATGCCCCTGCTTGCCCTGCACACCTCGGTTTCCCTGTCCGATCGGCAACGTCACGACCTGCTCGCCCCGCTCTCGAAAATCATCGCCGAGGGCATCGGCAAGCCGGAACGCTACGTCATGGTCACCGTCAGCGAGAAAACGATGCTGATGGCGGGGATCGAAGGTCCCGCCGCCTATGCCGAAATCCGCAGCATCGGTGGCCTCAGCGGCGCGGTCAACCGCAAACTGTCCGAACGCCTCTGCGCCCTACTCCAGGAGCGGCTCGGCATTCCACCGGATCGGGTTTACCTCGGTTTCACCAGCGTCGGTGCTGAAAACTGGGGCTGGAACAGCGGCACGTTTGGCTAGATTCCAGCAATCCCCAAAAATTGAGAGGACGTCGATCATGGGACACGCACTGCGCCAATCCGCCACGACTTTCACTTACGCCGATTATTGCCGCTGGCCCGACGACGAGCGGTGGGAATTGATCGACGGCGTAGCTTACGCCATGGCCGCGCCGAGTCTGACCCATCAGACGGTGGTCGGCGAGTTGTTCCGACAGATTGCCAACCACTTGGTCGGCAAACCTTGTCGGCCGTTCGTCGCGCCGTTCGACGTGCGGCTGCCGCATGGGAACGAGGCCGACGACGACATCAGCACGGTGGTGCAACCCGACATCACCGTCGTTTGCGATCCGGCCAAGCTGGATGAACGCGGGTGTCGCGGCGCTCCGGACTGGGCGATCGAAGTCCTCTCGCCCGGCACCGCCGCCAAGGATCAGATTCAGAAGCTCGCCGCCTACGAACGGGCCGGCGTGCGTGAGGTCTGGCTGGTCCATCCCACCGATGGTGTCGTCAGTGTCTACGCCCTCAATCCCCAAGGCCGTTATGGCAGACCGGCCATTCACGAGACCATCGGCACGCTGGCGCCGGCGCTGTTTGCGGATTTTTTGCTGGACTGGGATCTGGTTTTCCAGGAGATCCATGCCCGCCGCTCCCCGCCGCCCACCGCGGATGCGCCATGCCCGCCTGAACCCTGAGCCGCGATACCCACCTGGTCAGAGGCAAGGGTGGGGGTGGTTGATATGCGGTGCGGGGCGCGAAAGGCCGGTTAAAAATACCCCTGCAACCCCATGGTGAACTCATGAGTGCCTTCCAGCGCGCGCCAGTCCAGCCGCAGCGCCAGGTTGCGACCCAGCGCCCAATGCTGCCCGACCCGCCAGCGTAACGCCGTTCCTGTTTCTCCCAGCCGGGCATTCAGCCCCTTGGCGCTGGCCAGCACTTTCCAGTTCGCCGCCGGTTGCCACAGCGCCCCGACGGTCGCCGCCGGACCCACTCGATAGTCATCGGCGAAGACCTCGCCGTAATCGAATTCCAGTCCCGCCAGGCCGAACCACAGCGTTCGCCACGGCCGGCGGGTCTCGGCGGCCAACCCCAGACCGCCGCTGAGATTGAAGGCGACGCAATCCCGGCAATCGGATCGGGGATGTGGTTCCCATCCGGCGTGAACCCGCCAGGCCGGGCGCGGCGTCAATGCATTGACCGGTGGCAGCGAGGTGATATCGAGCAACGTCAACCGATCGAGCGCCAGCCGGCCGCCTGCGTAGGCCCGAACCGCGACGCTCAACAACTCGATCTGAGCATCGGGGGTATAGCCGGCGTCGGGTTCCAGCAGATCGTGGTAGCTGGCCCGCGCGCTGAATTCTCCGAACGCCGTCCCGTCCCGCCAGCCCAGACCGACGCCGACCCGGCGCGAAGCGTGGCCGGTTTCCGGACGAGTGGCGAGAGGTTCGATGGCGACCGGCGTGGCGACCGCTCCCAGCCGGTTGCGCGCGGTCAGCAAGTGGTGGGCGAGGGTATCGACGGACGTTTCGGCGGCGTCCGCGGTTTGACTGGTCCGACGGTACCGCCGCTCGTCCAAGGCAATGTCCAGCAGCAGCGCCTGGCGTTCCGGGGCGAGCCGGAGGAATTCCGGGTGGGTGGTTACCGCTGGATCGTCGCGCAGGCGGCGCGTCAATCGCCGTTCGCCGGCGGTCAGCGCCTGATAGCGACGATGAAGGGTCGTACCGAGCGCCGGCCGCGCGGTCGCGGTCAAAATCCGTCCCGGTTGCCGGTCCAGTAACCGAATCGTGTCGGCCGGCAGGGTCCAGAGGGTAAATTCATCGCTCAGGCGCAGGCTGGGATCGGCGACTTCCAACAGTGTCAACAACTGCCAGGCGCAATTTTCCTTGAAAAAGTAGTAATCGAATTCGATGCCGCGCAATTCCCAGACGTGTTCCAACAGGCGTTGCAGTTGCGCTTCCTCCAAATGCAACCGGTATTCCCAAAGGTCGCGACTTTCGAGATCGCTGTAGGTTCGCACCAGCCGGTGATACGGCTGAAGGTCGAACCGGCCCTTGAAACCGCCGGTCATGCCGTCCACCACATACTTCAGGCCCCGACTGGTGGAGTCGTCGGCGGCATAGTGGAGGGCGTAGGCCAGCAACCGGGTCTGCTCGGTCTGACCGCGCCGGTCCAGCCGCAGCAGGGTATGGCCGAACAACGAAGCGGGATTGTTGAGATAGGCCGAAGCGAACACCAAGGTTGCGGACTCGGCGTTCAACTCGCGGAGCCAGTATTCGAAACGGTCGCAATCCTGAGGCGGCAGACGGCGGGCGTCGAAGCGCAACACGCTGTCGAGCCAGCGGTAGCGGGCCACGAACGCGCACTGCGCCGGCTGTGGATCGCCGCCCACCCACTCCGGGCTGAAAAAGACGCGCAGGGTGGCGGCCAGTTCGGCGGACGGATCGGTGCGTCCGGTCGGGGCCAGGAAAAACCGGGGATCGGTGGCGTCGCTGACGACGCGGGCACCTTCGCCCGTGGCGCGGTAATGCAACAGCGTTCGCCACTCGCGCCGCGCGGCCAGGTCGGCGGCGGCGGCGCGGTCCAGCAGTTCGGCGAGATAGGCGGAATCGGCGTGGGACTCCACGGGGATCGGCGCGGCGGCCTGGGCCCGCTCCTCCGCTTCTCCCTGGGCCGCCGCAGCCTGGAGCAACGCTCCAAGCAGCAGAACGCCCGCCGCGCGCCGGTTCAGCGGGATCCGCCGATTTTAATTCAACGCCAGTCGCTGACCGAAGTGCGGGTCGGCCAGCAGGGCTCGATCCAAGGCCACCAACATTTCGGCGGCGGTGGTGCGCTCGTTCGGGAACAGCACGGGGAATTGGCGCTGGGTAAAGGCGAAGAATTCCGGCTGGCGGCTGGCTTCAATCTCCAGCAAGGTCGCCAGCGACGCGAGGTATTCCCCCTGTCCGGCCGCCATGTCCTGCTTCAGGCGTTCCAGATGGGTGTTGGTAAATGCGGCGATCTGTTCCTGACGGTTCATGAACACGGCGCTGCTCGAACCGCCGGTCGTGGCGCTGGTGCCGCCGCTGGGGTCGGTGACGACGGTGCAGGCGCCGGCGCCCCAAGTCAGAGTAGCGATCAAGGCAAGCTTCAGCATGGCTTTCATGGGTTGGTCCTCGAAAAATCATGGGATGTGGCCGACAGTTTACCCTTTCAGTCGGTCGGTCAGGTAGATCACGAACCCTCTCCAGCGGGTTGCGCGGGTCGCGACCGTTCCGAATCTCGCTCGGGGCGCGCGGCGATGGCGTCCAGCAGGACGGCCTCTCGTTCGGCCAACGCGCGTTGGGCCTCCTTGTTACTGGTGATATCCACGAACGAAATCACCGTACCGGAAAACGCTTTGGGTCCCACGGTATAGGGAACCACTCGCATCAGGTGCCAAGTCCCTTGCTGGGTGGAGACCTCTTTTTCCAGCGGTCGGCCGCTATCCTGGACTTCCCGGACCCAATGAATGGGATCGCAGTCCACCAAATAGTGCGAAATATGGGTGATGGGCCGACCCACGTCACTGTTGAGGAGTTTGAAGATTTGGGTGATCTTGGGGGAAAAGCGGCGGACTTCCAGATTCTCATCGAGCAGGAGTTGACCGATCTGGGTAGCGCTCAATAAATTGTCCACATCGTTGTTCAACTCGGTCAATTCAATGATTTTGCTCTGGTATTCGGTGTTGACGGTGAACAGTTCCTCGTTGGTGGACTGCAGTTCCTCGTTGGTGGACTGCAATTCCTCGTTGCTGGCCAGCAGTTCCTCGTTGGTGGCCTGGAGTTCCTCGTTGGCGGTCTCCAGTTCCTCAATGGTGGCTTGCAGGTTCTCGCGGGTGAATTGCAGATCCTGCTCCAGTTCCCGCAACCGTTCCTCGGCTTCCTTGGACAAGTCATAGGTGTGGATCGCTTGATCGGGTTCGGCGGACTCGGCTTTTTTAACTTCGGTGATGAAGACCGCCACCAAAGGTTCCTGTCCCCGTTTCCCAGATAAAGACCGGATGCGCAGATCCACCAACCGGATACCGCCGCTATCCTGAGGCAGACGAATATTGGAGAAACGGAGTTCCTGACTCTGACGGAATGCTTTTTGAATGCCGGTCGTCAGCGGAATGGCCAACTCGCGGGTCGCCATCTTGGAGATGTCGTTGACCACCTTACCCGAAGGCAGCTTGAAATAGTCGCTGGCATCGCCGAATACATGCAGGATTTCCATCTGTGGGTTAACGATGACCGCCAAGGTGATGTAGTCTTGCGCGACTGCGTCCAGAAACCGCTCCAGCACCCGTTCTTCGTCGCCGAACGGGCGGGTTCGGCGACTAGGGGTGGCGAATGACCCCCGGGAATCGCGCAGGTGGGTGTCGGTCACGGACAACAGATGGGTGGCGTCGACCGGCGGCTTGAGTCGGCCCTTGGAGCGATACAGTTTCCATTTCGGATCCAGCGATTCGAAATAATCGCTCATGTCGCCGGTGGTCTCGCTGGTGCCCAACATCAGGATGCCGCCGGCGGTCAGGGAGAAGTTGAAGAACTCCAGGACCTTGCGTTGCAGGATCGGTTGCAGATAGATGAGCAGGTTGCGACAGCTGATCAGGGCGATGTTGGTGAAGGGCGGATCGCGGATCAGATTATGCTGGGCGAACACCACCGTTTCCCGGATATTGCGCGCGATCTGGAAATTATCTTCCTTTTTGTAGAAATACTTGGCCAGCAGCCGGGGAGAAATGTCGGCGGCGATGCTCTCGGGATAGGCGCCGCTGGCCGCGTGGTGAATCGCGTCGCGATCGATGTCGGTGGCGAAAATTTTCACGTCGCGGCTGACGCCCAGGCTTTCCATGCATTCGCGGACCAGGATGGCCAGGCTGTAGGCCTCCTCCCCCGTGGAACACCCCGCCACCCACAGGCGGATTTCCCGACTGCTGGGGTTCTGGATAATTTCCGGCAGTTCGTATTGCGCCAGACGGTCGAAGGCGGCCGGGTCGCGAAAGAAACTGGTGACCCCAATCAAGAGTTCGCGATACAGCGCCGTCACTTCACTGGGATTGTTCGCCAAAAAGGCGACGTAGCCCTGAATCTCGTCGATTTGATTGATGGTCATGCGGCGCTCGATGCGCCGGGTGACGGTGCTGGGTTTGTAAAAAGTGAAATCGACCTTGCACTTCTCCCGCAGGAGGGCGAACACTCGAGTCATACCCTGCTCGTCGCTCAGCAGGGTTTCGGAACGGTCGACCTTGACCACGTAGGGATGCTGGGCGAAGGACAGCAACTGGGCGGGCATCTGGTCCGGCGGCAGCACGAAATCGGCCAGGCCGGTGGATAGAGCCGCCCGCGGCATGCCGTCGAACTTGGCGCTCTCCTCGTTCTGGACCATGACCATGCCCCCGTATTCCTTGATGGCCCGGACCCCCCGCGTGCCGTCGCTGCCGGTGCCCGAGAGAATGATGGCCACGGTCTTTTCACCCTGATCCTCGGCCAGCGACCGCAGGAAGACGTCGATGGGCAGGTTGATGCCCTTGCTGTGATCCTGCTCGCTGAGCAGCAGTTTGCCGTGAAAGATCGTCAGGTTCTTCTTGGGCGGAATCAGATAGACGTGGTTGGGCAGGACCCACATTCCGTCCTCGGCCCGGTGGACCGACATCGGGGTCTTCTTGGAGAGCAGCTCGACCATCAGGCTCTTGTAATCGGGCGAGAGATGCTGGATCACCACGAAACCCAGGCCGCTGTCGGGCGGCATGTGGCTGAAGAAGGCTTCGATGGCCTCCAGGCCGCCGGCCGAAGCGCCCACCGCTACGTAATGGCTGGGCGGGGCCGTGTCGGGCAACCCGTCGGTTCGATTTTCCACCGAGGCTTCCCGGGGTAGGTCGCTGGTTTTCCTCATCTTCAACAACGCTCTTGGCAATGACGGTGACAAGATTGGGCGACTGCGATCAATCCGGACTTTCGCCCGCAATCAATCGGGGTCGCCGTGGAACCCGCCCGTGGGGTCCGCGACTAATTTTGAACGCGCCAGCGGCGCGCTGACGCCCCAAACCGAGGAGAACATTCATGATGCCAGCTCGCATTTTCGCCGCGATTTTACCGATCGCCATCCTGGCGGTCGCTCATGCCACCGAGCCGGTGCTCGGGAGCACGGAACACGCCTTCCGCGTGACCATCATGACCCGCGGGCTCGAGCATCCGTGGGGACTGGCGTTTCTGCCCGACGGTCGCCGGCTGGTGACCGAACGACCGGGACGGCTGCGCCTGGTGGAGGCGGATGGTACGCTGGACCCGCGTCCAGTGGAAGGCTTGCCGCCGATCGCCGCCCACGGTCAAGGGGGTCTGTTGGACGTAGCCCTGCATCCCCAGTTTGCCGAAAACGGTTGGATCTACTGGTCTTACGCCGCGCGCGGTGCGGGCGGGACCAGCACCGAAGTGGCGCGCGGTCGGCTGGTGGAGCACCGGCTGGAAGACGTGGAGGTGCTGTTCCGGCAGGAACCCAAATCCGGCGGGGGGCGCCATTTCGGCTCGCGGCTGGTGTTCGACCGGGAGGGATATTTGTACGTCACCTTGGGCGACCGGGGCGAGATGGAGCGGTCGCAAGAAATGGACGATCTGGCCGGTAAAATCGTGCGCTTGCACGATGATGGACGGATTCCGGCGGACAATCCGTTCGTGAACCAGGCCGACGCTCGCCCGGAAATCTATTCACTCGGCAACCGCAACGTGCAGGGCGCGGTTCTGCATCCGGTCACCGGCGAACTCTGGACCCACGAGCATGGTCCCCAGGGCGGCGATGAGGTGAACGTGATCCGCGCCGGCCGCAATTACGGCTGGCCGGTGATTACCTACGGCGTCCAGTACGTCACCGGCACCCAGATCGGCGAAGGCACTCACAAGCCGGGCATGGAACAACCATTGCACGTCTGGACCCCGTCCATAGCGCCTTCAGGGATGGATTTTTACCAGGGCGACCGGTTTCCGCGCTGGCGCGGCGACCTGTTCGTCGGCGCGCTGCGGAGCCAGATGGTGACGCGGCTGCGTCTCGACGGGGAAAAAGTGGTCGGGGAAGAACGCCTGCTCGAAGGCAAGCTGGGCCGCATCCGCGACGTACGCACCGGTCCCGACGGCTATCTCTATCTGCTCACCGACGCCCGCAATGGGGTGATCGCGCGTTTGGAGCCAGTCGCGCGGTAAGCGGCGAGACCCTTCATCCAGGCGGCAGATCCAGAATCCGGGTGGCGATGCCGAAGTAGATCAACACGCCCACGACGTCGGCGATGGTGGTGACCAGCGGGGCGCTGGCCGTGGCCGGGTCCATTCCGAGCCGGTTGAGCAGGAACGGCAGGGACATGCCGATCAAACTGCCGGTCATCACCACCACCAGCATGGTCATGGCCACCACCGCGGCGATCTCCGGGCCGCCGCGGAACCAGCCGATGCCGGAGACCGCCAGGCCCATGGTCAGACCGAGCGCCCCGGCCACCGCGAATTCCCGCCCGAGCATCCACGCCCAATCCTTGGCGTAGACGTCGCCGGTGGCCAGGGCCCGCACCATCAGGGTCGAGGCCTGGGAACCGGCGTTGCCGGCGCTGCCGACCAGCAGCGGCATGAAGAACACCAGGACCACGTAGGCGGCGATGGTGTCCTCGAAGTAGGCGATGCCGAACCCCGACAACAGGTTGCCGAACACCAGCAGCACCAGCCAAGGCACCCGCTTGTGGTACAGGGTGACCAGCTTGGCGTCCTTGAGACTACCCAGCGGCCCGCTGACCATGGCCCCCTTGTGAAAATCCTCGGTCGCCTCGGCTTCGGCCACATCCATGGCGTCGTCGTGGGTCACGATGCCGACCATCGTATCGATATCGTCGAGTACGGGTACGGCCAGTAAATCGTAGTCGGCGATCAACCGCGCCGCTTCGGCCTGCGGTTGGCCGGCGTGGACGGTCACCGGCTCGCGGTGCATTAAATCTTCGACCTTGACGAAGGAGGGCGCGATCACCAACCCGGCCAGAGTCACGGTGCCCAGCAACCGGCGCTGGGCGTCCAACACGTAGGCGATATAGATGGTTTCCTTGCTCAGCGCCTGGGCGCGCAATCGCTCCACCGCCTCGCGGGCGGTGATATCTTCCGGCAAGGTGGCGTATTCGGAGGTCATGACCGCGCCGACCGTGCCTTCGGAATAGCTGGCCAGCTTGCGCAGATCCTCGCGTTCGGCCTGGGCCAACGCCGGCAACAGTTCGGCGCGCGCTGGATCCGGCAGATTCTGGTACAGGTCGGCCCGCTCGTCGGCGTTCATCTCGGTCACCAGCCGGGCCAACCGCGGGCGATCCAGATAGGTGACCAACTGGATTTGCCGGGCCGGGCTCAGATAGCTGGCGACCTGGGCCTGCGTCGGCAGATCCAGCAGATCGAAGAGGGCGTGGGCTTCCGCGGGTTCGGCGTCGCCCAACAGGGTGCCGAGATCGGCCGGATGCTCGTCGTGCAACGACCGGCGAACGAGATCGTGCTGCCCCTGGCTCAGGGATTGGCGAATCTCTTGCAAGAGAGTGGGTTGTTCGGTCATGGGTCACTCAATAATGCGCCGCATCCAGGGGCCACGGGGTGACGTCGGGACCGGTCGATTGATGCGAAAAACGCCGAGATGATTTCGATCGTCGGCGTCGGCTCGCGCGATGGATGCTGGCCTCGCCCGATCGGGCGGGCGGGCAGGTCTGATTTCTCCTGAGAGGGATGTCATGGCTGATGAAACCAACTTTCGGCCGCTCGTTTTATATATGCAGGAGATCGAGGGGAACAGTGAGCATGGCTCGAATCCGTGTCACGTAACGCGGTTAGTGTAGGCCCCGACTTGGAATCTGGCCATCCCCACGTTCCGCCTTCCCGTCGTCACCGCCTTTTGCGAAATCCACGCCTTCAACGAACACCCCAGCGAAAAAGTGGGTACGGAGGCTGTCGGGTTCACAGGAAGGGCCGAAGAGCCGACGCGAAGGGTACTGGGGAAGATCCGTCTGATCCTGGGCTCGGCGTCCATCGATCTGCTGCACCGGTCGGGCGAGAGCTTGGCCGGCCTCATCGCCTATGTGGATCTGCCGCCGCTCACCGCGCTGGAGATCGCGGCGCAACGCCCCGCGCTCGAACGATCCGGCGGAAGCGTCGCATTCCGCGCCGCCGAGGCGTTCGCGCGTCCCGCGAACCGCCCGCGCGCGGACTTTCGGGGAATGGGACTTGCGACCCTTAAAAAAGCCGCGCGGCGGCGTTAATCTAAGGTGAGCATCCACATCAGGACCATCGCCATGGACTACTACCACGCCACCGCCGCGAAGAACGTCGCGGGCCTTCTCGCCCATGGGTTCCGGCTCCCGTACTTCATCCATCGTGATGAAGAATTGAAATGCACCGGATGCATGGGTCACGGGGTTTACGTTTCGCGGGACTGGCGCGCCGCGCTGTGGTTCCAGCCCGCCCTGTTTCGGGTGCGGCTCGCGCCCGGAACGCGCGTTCTCGACGTGAGCGCGCCGCCCGACATGCGAGTCATCGACCGGCTGCGGCGCGAGTTCCATCGGGACCTGCTGGCCGACAACGCCCGCTTCCACACGATCATCCCGAAAAACAAACACCTCACCGGCGCGGAGCTGATCGAACTCACCAAATATCACTACCATCGGACCTGGGGGCAAGGCGAACGCAAGCGCTTCCACGGCCGGAGCCTGAACCAGTGCCTGAGCCGGTTGCGCCGCCACCAATACCACGGCTTCGGCCACGCGACCTCCGACGTGGGCCTCATGATCCTCGCCCCGGAGCGCGTCATCGTCCAGGAACTGGTGGGGGTAGCCGATCCTTTCTATGACGACCAAGGGGTTCTGGACTTGCCCTCCCTCGAAGCATTAAGGCGCTACTTTCAACGCCATGGCCAAAAATCCTACCCGCACCTGGCCGAACGGTTGCTTGCGGAAGCGCCGTCCACGGACCCTGAAACCCGCCGCGCCGGAGGCTCGTTCGTGCGCCAGATCCTTTAGGGGCGCGGCGGGCGGCAGGTTTCGGAGGCGGGTGGTGAACTCTCGACCTCCGCCCACCACGGCCGATCCCGGCTGGCCACGTTTGCCCCGTATGCCATCATGAAACTGTATGTCGTGAGCGATCTGCACATCGAGTTCGAGGATTTTCGTCCGCCGGCGGTAGATGCCGATCTCGTCGTCCTGGCCGGCGACATTCACGTCAAGGACCGCGGGCTGGCGTGGGCGCGGGCGGCTTTTCCCGACCGGCCGGTCCTCTACGTCTTGGGCAATCACGAGTATTACGGGAAAGCCTATCCCAAACACCTCCACGACCTGAAGGACCAGGCGCGGGGAACCCCCATCCACGTTTTGGAAAACGAGTCTTTCGCGATGGACGGCGTGAGATTTTTAGGATGCACGCTGTGGACGGATTTCAAGCTGTTCGGCGATCCGCGCATCGCCGGTTACGAAGCGACCCAGCAGATGACGGATTATCGCAAGATCCGGGTCAGTCCGAGTTTCCGGAAATTGCGCTCGCTGGACACGGCGGGCATTCACGCACGGTCCCTGGATTGGCTCGCGCGGGAGATCGAAAAAGCGGATGGCTACAAGAAGGTCGTGATCACCCACCACGCGCCCAGCCGGCGATCCGTTCCCGAGTCCGCCACAGGGGATCTGACCGACGCGGCCTATGCATCGAATCTGGATGATTTTGTTGAAAAATCGGGCGTCGGACTGTGGATTCACGGACACGTTCACCGGCAGAGCGATTACGCCATCGGCAACACCCGCATCGTTTGCAATCCCAGAGGGTATCCCACGGAACCCAATCCGGCGTTCGTCGCCGACTTCACGGTGGACGTTTAGCGCCCTTCGTAGCGGACGGCAAGTCGTCTGTTTTCCTTGGATGATACCGAACAGGCGCTCGATACGTGCGCGCAGCCCGTGGATTTTCCTGCCGTACTGAATCGGTGAGCGTTAGGAAAAGAGGTGGTAGCATCGCGGGAATCCAAACAGCAAGAGCTGTTTTAGCGTCGATCAACCCAAGGCCGCAATCATGGCTGTCGTGATACCCGATGAAACCCTTTACGCCGCGCATCTGACGGCGGCGGAACTCAAGCAAGAATTGGCGGTGCTGCTGTTCGAGCGCGACCGCCTGACCTTGATGCAGGCCGCCGAACTCGCTGAAATGCGGCCCATCCCTTTCCAGCACCTGTTGGCCGCTGGGGCATTCGCCCGGTCGTCAATCGGCCCTTGGTGGACTCGTCGCGCTTGGAGCTCGATCCCGGCGAAGCGGAAACGATTGCTTGCGCGGTGGAAATCAACGCCAAGCTGTTGTTGATCGACGAGCGCCGTGGTCGTATGGTGGTCCTGCCGCGAGGCCGGAGCGTCGGGGCGCGGATCGGGAACCATCAAGGGGCAAAGCGTCCTTCCGAGCACGAACGTCGGCGCGTCGTCCCAAGGCTGAAAATTGATGAAGAAGTGCAAGATCTCGCCGAGTTGCTAATTTCACAGGGTGGGATTCCGGCTGCCGCGGAAGCAGATGCGTTGCATGTGGCGGTCGCTGCGGTACATGGAATGGATTACCTCCTGACGTGGAATTGTCGCCATATAGACAACGCAACCAAGAAGCCAATTATTCGCTCGATCTGCGTTGGCGCTGGCTATCCGTATCCAGAGATTTGCACGCCGATGGAGTTGCTTCCGGAGGACGACGGGAATGTATAGAGATGAAATCATCGATGAAGTTTGGAAGAACCGTGATTCATATACTTCCAAACATCACCACAATCTCGCGGAAATGGTGGCTGATCTAAAAAACAAGCAAGAAAAACCAGGCTGTAAGCTCGTGGATAGAAGAGACCGAACAAAGCGCTCGACACCGGCCGCCGAAGCGGCTGGCGCTCCTCCGGCGGTCGGTTAGCGCGATCGTGCGGCATCGTTACCGCGCGCTGATGACCTTGGTTTTTGCTGATCGGCAGTCTGTGGGAAGGGATGATCGGCATCGTCGTCCATGACCACTGGAAGCCCTACTACACTTTGCGGGGGTGTTGCATGCCTTGTGCGATGCGCATCACCTGCGCGAGCTCAAGGCCTTGTTCGAGATCGAGCAGGAACCCTGGGCGCGGCGGATGCAACGCCTGTTGCGTCGGGCCTGCCATGCCCCCCATCTGGCCCGCGAACGCGACGGGCCGCTGAAACCCAGTCTCGTGCAGCGGTTCCAGCACCGATACGACGCCATCGTCGCCGACGGGCTCGCCTTTCATGAGGCCCAACCGCCGCTGCCCATCACCGGGCGTCGGGGTCGTCCACGGCGCCGCACCGGCCGCAACCTGTCGCTCCGACTGAGCACCCGTAAGGACGACGTGGTGCGCTTCCTGACCGATCCCCGCGTACCCTTCACGAACAACCTGGCCGAGCAGGCCGCCCGCATGATGAAGCTCAGACAGAAAATCTCCGGTGGATTCCGCTCCGAACCGGGGGTCCGCGACTTCGCCGTCATCCGCTCCCTCATCGCGACCGCGAAAAAGCAGGGCTGGAACATTATCGATACCCTGACCCAATCCCCAACGGTCCTCCTCAGCAAGCTCCGTACGGCCTGATCACCGACGAGGCACCTGGGCAGTTACCGTGGCTTTACCTTATTAACGCGCATCTTCGCCGTTTTTTCACCCCGCCGCGCCCTCCACGGGCGTCCATCCGATGACAACATGCGCTATGCCCCTGCCGGCGATGCTCGGCTGGTCGGTCGCTCTCTACCCTGATGGCGATGCCAACCGCTGGGCCGGATTATCAGCAACGAGGCAGACGCAATATCGAGGAGCGATTTTCGGCGGACGTGATCGGACCGCGCATGGCGGCGATCCTGGAAGCGGCGATGACCGGTCAGCCGCTCGACGGGGGTTGATGTTGGAGGGCGAAGTTTTTAGTTTTTCATGGATGGCTTCCGCGCCCTGACGGATCGATTTTTTGTGGCGCAAGGCGATAGCCCATGGCTCGCATGATCGCGTTCA
>REEE01000015.1 GCA_007695245.1 Candidatus Competibacteraceae bacterium
TGCGGGATCGCTATGGCCTGACCGATCTGCGCGCGTTCGCGGTGGTCGGCATCGGCTTGGAGCGGGTGGTCTGGCGACGCTGCCCCTAGTCCGTACTGCACGAACCTGGCTTTCCGCGCCCGTCTGGGGTGCCTCGGACGCGGAAAACCGGACAGGATGTGAATCAACCGCCGGCGGGCAAGCCGAGGATGGTCGTGGCGATGGCAAAGTAGATGAGGACTCCAGCCCCGTCGGCGATCGAGGTGATCAACGGCGCGCTCGCCGTGGCGGGGTCGAGCTTCAGGCGGCTCAGCAGGAAGGGCAGGGACATGCCGATCATGCTGCCGACGATGACCACGATCTGCATCGACAGCGCCACCACCAGGGCGATCTCAGGACCGCCGCGCCAGATGCCCAGTCCCGAGACGGCCAAGGCCATGGTGGCGCCCAGGAGACCGGCCACGATCAGCTCCCGCAGCAACATGCTGGCCCAGTCCTTGATGACCACGTCGCCGGTGGCCAGCGCCCGGACCATCAGAGTGGCCGACTGGGCCCCGGCGTTGCCGCCGCTGTCGACCAGCAGGGGCAGGAAGAACACCAGGGCGACGTAGGCCAGGATGGTGTCTTCGAAATAGGCGATTCCGGCGCCCGAAAAGAGATTGCCGAACACCAGGAGCACCAGCCAGAACACCCGCTTGCGATAGAGCAGCGCGATCGACGCCTCCTTGAGGCCCTTGCCGAGTTCGCTGACGGCACCGATCTTGCGGAAGTCGATATCGGTCTCGGCCTGCTCGACGTCCATGGCGTCGTCGTGAGTGACGATGCCGACCAGCATGTCGCCGCCGTTGATGACGGGCAACGCCAGCAAGTCGTATTTGGCGACGAGGCGCGCCGCTTCTTCACGCGGAGCGTCGGCGCGCGCGAAGACGGGGTCGGTCTGCATGAGTTCGTTAATCCGGGTTCCAGGCGCGGCCAGAATCAACTCGCGCAGGGAAACCGTTCCGACCAGGCGGCGATCCTGGTCGATCACGTAGGCTTGATAGATGGTCTCGGTGTCCGGAGCGATCCGCCGCAGTTCGTCGATCGCGTCGCGGGCGGTGAGTTCCGGATGCAGGGTCGCGTAGTCGGAGGTCATCACCGCGCCCACCGTTTTTTCCGGATAGGCCGCCAGCCGGCGAATGTCCTCGCGCTCGACCTGCGCGAGCGCCGGCATGAACGCTTCCCTTTGTGCTTCCGGCAAGCGGTTGTACAAGTCCGCCCGTTCGTCGGCGGACATGTGGAGGAACAGTTCGGCCAATTGTTTGCGGTCGAAGCGTTCCGCGATCTCGACTTGGAGTTCGCTGGACAGGTAGCCGAAGATTGTGGCGCGCTTTGGCGGCGACGCCAAACCCAGGAGCAGGCATTGATTCTCGACCGGTAATTCCGACAGCGCCGCTGCAATGTCGGCCGGATGGGCGTGCTTTTCGAGGGTCGCGAAAGTCCGGCTGTCGCGGGTGGCAAGGGCGTCCCTCACCGAAAAAATAACTTCTTGGTAGTTCATTGGCTGGCCTCGCTGGATGGATTTACGGAAATCGGCGAACGCGAGGGCGCACGAGCCTGACGCAAGCTGACCCGTGGGGAACAACGAGGTCAGCGTGAGTTAGGACCGTGGCCCCAACGTCTAGGGTCTGGGTCCATGAAATCTCCTTGACTGAGAATTGGGAGTGTGGGAGGAACGGGTGACCGACGGTCGGTCAAGTTGCCCGCGATTCGAACTCGGCGGGGGGTATTGTTTCCCAGCGCCTCAGCGGTCAAGGGAGGAACGGTGAGCACTGATTCATGCCTGGGGAATGGTCGCGCGGAGAAACGCAAACCGCCCCGCCGTGCGGGTCGACGGCCTAAAAAGCGAACTGGAATCGAGGGTGCCGGTCAGGAAGGTCCGGCTGAGACACCGTGCCCGAACAGGCACGGAAAAGAGCGAGGTCCGTGAAGCCTGTCAGGCAGTGCGGTCGATCCGAGATCGAGGACTGTCGCTGGAATCAGTGCTCACGAAAACCTCCAAGGTGGATAAAACCGCCGCTTTATAAAGTTCTGATGGCGCATTGTCAAGCATGGAATTCGGGATAATACGGGGATAACGTACCGCTTAAATCACCGCCTTGGGCCTTCCATGGCGTTGCCCCACGTTCGTGTTATGGTGGTTTCCAGAAACCCCGACCGGGAGCCGACCCCCATGAAATTTCCCTATGGCTTGAGCGATTTCGCCACCCTGATCCAGGAGGGCTACTTCTATCAGGATCGCACCGACCGGATTCCGGTGCTGGAAGAGGCCGGCCGGCAACTGCTGTTCATCCGCCCGCGCCGGTTCGGCAAAAGCCTGCTGCTGTCGATGCTGGAGCATTACTACGATCTGAACCGCGCGGCGCAATTTGACGCTCTCTTCGGGCATCTGGCCATCGGCCGGAATCCCACGCCGTCGCGCAACCAGTACTTCGTGATGAAGTGGGATTTCTCGTTGATCAAGGCCCAGGGCGAGATCAAGGACATTGAAGCGGCCGTGCATCAGCATCTCAACGACTGCATCCGAGAGTTCGCGCTGCGCTATCAGGAACGGCTGGCCCACCGCATCGAACTGCACTCGGATAACGCCCTGTCTTCCTGGCGCTCCGCCCTGATGGCGGTCTCCCAAACCCCCCATAAACTCTATCTGCTGATCGACGAGTACGACAACTTCGCCAACGAAGTCCTGATGACCGGGCGGAAACAGGACTATTACGAAACCCTGCTGTACGGCGAGGGGTTGCTGAAAACCGTGTTCAAGGC
>REEE01000131.1 GCA_007695245.1 Candidatus Competibacteraceae bacterium
GAATCGCCCAATTCCTCGATCTTGCGGCGGACCCATTCGCACAAGGGCCGATGCTCCAGGATCGCGCGGCGTACATTAAAGAAAAGCAGGCTTTGTTGGTCGACGAGCAGGACAAACAGAATGATATTGGGCATCTGCTGATCCTGCTCCTCCGCGATCCAGCCATCTCTCCTCCGTCAACGCAACCTTCCGCTGGTAAAGCAGAAAATCGATGGCTTGTTTCTTCCTGTCCTCGCCGGGAAACAGTCCCGGCTCTGCCTCCAGATCGGCCCTCATGGCGCGGAACGCCTCGGCAACCCCCTCGAGCAAACCGGCCTGCCGTTCCGATAACTCCCGATCGGGCTGATAGGCGAGCAGCGAGCTGCCGTCGCCGGTTTCCGGCTCCACCTCCACGCGGTTGCCCAAGGTCACGAACGTTTTATGTTTTTAAGTAATTGATTTTATGATATTTAAATACCCCTTCAAATATCAAAGAGCCGTTTTTCTACAGTCTCTTCCAAGCTAATCAGGCGACCCGGCGGCGCTGGAGGGCGGCACGGCGGCGAGCGGCGCCAACTGTACTTCGGCTTGGGCCAGCAACCGATCTTCCTGTCCCGCGTACACCAGCCCCAGGCTTTTCAGCCGTTCGCCCCCGCTCGATCCTCCCGCGCCGTGCGCCGGTTCGGGGGCGCGCACCAGAAGATGAATCGGCTCGTTGCTGCGCAGCGCCTCGACCGCTTGGCGATGTACGTTGATCCGATGCGTGGTGTAAACGAGCGGGGCGCGGAAAAAATCGTGGCCGCACGCATGGGCCTGTTCCAGCAACGCGCAGGACAGCAGCGCCGGCGGGAACAGATCCGGAAAACTGACCCGTCCTTCCAGTTCATCAAACCAGTCGGCCGGACGGGCGAGCGAACCGGCCAGAAAATTTTTCGCATGGCCGGTGCTGGCGAACTTGCGCTTGAGAAACCATCCGTCGCTGGCGAAACGGTCGGGATAGTCGCGCAGGGGGCTGGTGAAGGGCGTCTCGCGCATGGTCAGCGGGTGTGGCGGCTCGGTCACGCGCCGCACGCTGCCGAGCAGCACGGGCCGCCGGGTCTCGGTCCGGATCAACACGCGATGGACGATGGTGGGAGCAGGTGCCCGCTTGCGCTGGCCGGCGCGCACGCTGGCTTCGAAGCGATCGCCGGGAGAGAGCGGGCTGGCGAAGGTGAAATCGTATTGAGTCCAGACCAGCACCTGCTCGGCGGCGAAGGCTTCGTCCGCCGCGCGATCCGGCAAATGGAGGATCAGATTTTCGACCAGCGCTTCCAGCTGGAAACCCAGCACCAGCGGACCCGGGAACGGATTGTTGGCGATCCGGCGCCACTTGTCCGGATCGTGAAAAGGGTTGAAATCGTCGGTCGCAAACCGGGCGGCGTCGATGTGGATTTGTTCGAAACAACCGCGCCGCACGACGGAACCCCGGTCCCGCGCTCCCTCCGCGCCGGTGGCGATCGCGGCGGAATCGGCGCGGGGTGGGTTTGCAACGGCGCGGCGAGAGGGTGGGATGCTCATCGGCGACGGCACTCAATACGTGCGGGAGCGGTTCGACAGAGAGGAAGAACCTGATTGGCCAAGTCTAGCCGGAAAAGCCGGGACTGTCAGCGATGGGTGGGTTGCCCGCTTTAAAATAATTTAGAAACAATTAATTATAGCTAAACGATTGGCATTTTCGATGTGCCGCCTTAGACTTCCCTGTCTTGAAATGCCCAAACCCATCATCGTTAGCAGGAGTTTAATTCGTGGAAATGAAGAACATCGACCAACTGCTCCACTCCTTCCGGGACGAGCTGCCCAACAACAGCCGGACCGCGACGGCGATCGACCGGGGTGCTTCGTGGGAGGAGATTTCCGAGCTGGCCGAGGAGGAAGGGTTGCACAAGTTGGCCTCGGTGCTGTTTGAGGCCGAACAGGAAGCCTTGCGGGAAGGGGTGGAAACCCAGGAAGACGCCGCTACGGCAACCGATGACTTTATCCAGATATCCCGCCAGGATTTGCCCGAGGGCAGCCGGACCGCGGCGGCGATCGACCGGGGCGCTTCGTGGGAGGAGATTTCCGAGCTGGCCGAGGAAGAGGGCCTGCATCAGATCGCTTCGGTGCTGTTCGAGGCCGAACAGGAACAACTGCGCCCCCCCTCTGCCTGATCTTCTCAAGAGGCGTTTTTTTACAGTCTCTGGCAATCTAAGCTATTGAAAAACAACCCCCCACCCCAGCCCTCCCCCGCAAGGGGGGAGGGGGTTTTCGTACGGCTTCCAAGTCGCTCACCGTTGGTCCCCTTTCCCGTTGGCGGGAAAGGGGTTGTTATTATGCGCTCCGCCGAGCTTGGCTGAGCGCTTCGGAGACGCGATGTCGGCGACTGTGTAGATGGCTCGCGCCAGCGTGACGGCTGGGTAGCGGCAGGGGCAGCGGCGCATGGTGGAATGGTGAAGAGACCGCGCCGCCGAGCGCCGAGTAGGGTTGGTAGGCGAGTTCAGGGCGCGCGAACAATGCGCCGGTCAGAGCCGAGCGCTGGCACAGAGATTCTCCGCTTTCCTGTAGATTGACCAAATATGGAGTGCGCAAACCTCGATGATCGGTGGCGGTGCCGACTTGGTGCAACACGACCCCCAACCGATTCAGCAGGCGGGCGAAGGCTTGGGTCACCAGTAGATAGCAGTGGTCGATACGGCGATGGAGACCGTAGATCACAGTAGTTCGGATCAAGCCGAGCAGAACCTGCGATTCGCGGTCTCCAGCGACGTGGCCGAAGCTTCGTCGAT
>REEE01000171.1 GCA_007695245.1 Candidatus Competibacteraceae bacterium
CGAGATCCCGGTAGGGGATGGCTCGGTGATCGTCCGGCCTCGGCGGTTTCTGGATACCGCTCGGGAACGGATGACGGCTTGGGCAGACCGGCATCTGGGGGAAAGGCAACCGCGTTCTCGATTTCTTCCCTCATCCGGGGATCCAGCGCGCTGACCGACAAGAGGTCATGGTGGATCGCCTCAACGACGATCTTCATAACCTCCCTTCTGGTAAAACGGCGCTGCTGGTATCGAGTCAGGGCCCCGGCCACGAGGGTGACGACTGTGGCCAAACGTCCCACATCGAGCCGTATCAGGTCAACATGCTGGCCGCGCAGGCTCACGACCGGCGTCCGGCCCTCGCGCTGGGATTCAGGGCGATGCCATTTGCCCGAAATGCCTCCTCTTCCACCCACACGAGGTCCATGCGGTCGAGGCGATCCGCGCCGGTCGCCAGCGCGAGCACGACGGCGCGGATTCCGTCGTCCGGAGGCGGTTCGCACGTCCAGAACGACAGCGTGTTGCCGGTCGTGCGCAGATCCGCCGTCACCGCGTCGGCGGGAATCTCGCCTGCCGCGAAACCCTCCCGCGACTCCCATTTGGGGCGGGTGATTTTCCTGGCGAGGTAAGCCATCGCTTACGTCGTCAAGTCCCGGATCACCCGCTCGATGTAGTCGGCCAGCCACGCGCAGGGTTCCGCGCGCGCTCGCAACACCTGGACCGCCGCCGGGTCTCCCCACGACTCCGCCGCCTGAACGCCCGCATCCCGGAGTTCGATATCCGGAGAGGACAGCGCCAGTTGAATCACGCGCAGCCGCCACGTTCCGGTGAAAATCCTTTGGCGGCCCAGCAGGCGGAGCAGCCCGGCCGCCAGGCCGCGCGGCCATCCGCCCTCGGCGATCGCGCCGGACAGCCAGTCACCGGCGACCTGACCCCCATTGCGGGTCATTTCCGCCAGATCGGTTTCGGCTGGATGGGTAGAGCCGTCTTCCACCGGTTCGGCTTCGAGCGCCGCCCGTATCCGTGCCGCCACCGCCCGGAACGCCGGCTGGGTGTCCGACGCTGCCGGCGCGGTGCCCCGGATCGGCGGCGCCCTGCCGCACAGGCTGCGCGCGAGAGCGGGATCGCGCTGGAAAGAGGCCGATTCGGAGCAATCCCGCAGCAGTTCCATGGACTGACGCTCCGAGGCACGGGCGAGGTCTGATGCGCCGAGGGTCCGCGTTGGGGATGCCGGGACTGGCCCCGTCGGTTCGCGGGTGAACCCATTGGGCGTGATGCCGTGGAGGCCTGGCGTATAAGCAGCGCTCGACTGGCTGCCTTGGAACCGGTTCCGCGGTGATGTTTCAGCTCGCATCGAATCTCTCCCGAGTGGCATCCGTGATAATGGCTTCAAAGGCGCCGCCCACCCGCGCGTGCAGGTCATCGACCACGGTCATGATCGCGTCCGGCGACCGGGCCTCGCCGCTCTCCCAGAGCACGTCCAAATCCAGCAGGAAAGCCGCCGGTTCCTCAGGAGCGTCGATACTGGCCTGCGTCAGCAGCAGTTTCACCGCGTCCGGGTAGAGAAATTCCACCCGGCTCATGAACCCGGCCATGTTGCCAGGCAACTCGGGAACGGCGGGCGGACCGCACCGGAACCAGGTTTTCAGCTCGACTGCCTGTTCCGGGAGCACGATTTTGTTGATATAGCGCACCCCGACGCGCGATACCCCGCCGGGTTCGGCCACCTCGGCATACGCCTGGAGCGCGGTGTCGATCCGCTGGCGAAACCGGGTCCAGCCTTCATACGGCCGCAGCACGTTGACGCTGAGCACATCCGGTCCCAGGGAGATCAGGCGGTTACCGTTCTCGTTGACCAGTTGGACGCGGCCGAAACCTTCGCGAAGCGTCATCTGGGAGGGCTGGTCACGGCCGGCCTCCAGCGCCGCTTCCACGATCTTCTGGGTTCGCGGCTTGCCGGCGTAACCGTTTTTGATGGCGGCGTGCTGATGGAGTTTGCCGGGAAGGGTCGGATCCCACCCTGGGCCGGGTACGAAGCGAAATTCAACCAGTGCCTCTTCCACCGGCGGATTTCGGTAACTTCTCTTCATCTTCGGCGTGGGTTCGTGCATTGTTTCCACTTCATGATGTGGGCTTGTGACGCTGGATCGGATGGGGCCAAGTATAGCTGGCCCCGGTCAGGCCGCTTCACCCGGCTCACCGGCCGGGAAAACCGACCCGACCAGCACGGCGGGAAGTCCAACTTTCACCCCGCGCCGAGGCGGGTCGGTGGCCTGCGCGGCCCCACGCGCCCCCCGAACCCCGAACCCCGAACCCCGAACCCCGCGCCTCCGGCCGGGCAAGCCCCACCGACCCCCGACGAAGCGGCCGGCACCGCCCGAGAGGTGGAATACGCCACCCTCAAGGCCGAAGTGTTCGCCGCCGTCCTGACCGCCTTGGGCGCGTTGCCCCCCCGCTGGTACAGCACACCCAATCAGAAGCTGTGTAAAAATCATTTCTTGAAAATCAGAATCTTGTTGATTCGAGAGTCGTAGGGTAAGCATTGCGTACCCTACAGATTGATATAAATCGTTTAGTTATTTTTTATACAGCTTCTGAGGTAGAAGGAAACGTCCAAGAAACGGATCCTTCGGCCCCGCGGACAAGAGTGACCGACAAGCCGATCGATCAGCCGAGGCGATGGGGGTGCCCAAAAGTGTACCGCCCGAAATTTCGCCTGGTTAAAGGAGGTCTAAGTTCTTGATTAGATGGTGGCTACGGGTGGACTCGAACCACCGACACCGGCATTATGAGT
>REEE01000008.1 GCA_007695245.1 Candidatus Competibacteraceae bacterium
AATCCGCTCTAAAACACTCTCATCCAAAGCGAGGAAGACCAACAGATGATGATGGGCGATTTCACGAGGCCAGGCCCGGACCATTTCTCTTATTCTGAGCGCCACGGCCTGTTGCTGCGGGTTCAACTCCAGCGCTTCGAGATACTCGCCAAATTCGTCCATGATGATCAGGCTGGCTACGTCCGGCGAGCGGATCAAGTGGGTCAGGCGTTGCAGCGTGTTTATCACCCCCTGTTCGGCGCCGCCCACGGCTTGTTGAACATTCTCGGCAGCTTGATGGGCGCGGGCGGCGGTGGCGTCGGAATCGCCGGCGGGCGTCGCGGCGGGCGCGGTTTGCGGTTGCCAGCGCTGACCATAGCGCGCCGGGCGCCTGACCTGTCGGCCGTTGAATAAGGCCTCGGCGGCGGCGGGATCGCGGTTGTCGCTGAAATCCAGTTGCCCTTCGCGGGTAAACGTCACCGTCAAGGGCAGATGCTCCAGCGCCCAAAGCGCCAAGGTCCGGCGAACGTTGACGCAGCCGAAGAGGAGATCGTGGTAGAACCAGTCGTGGATTTGTCCGGAACAGACCCAGATTCGTTTATCCACCGTGAGCGGCGATCGGCCATAAAGAAATCGGTGGGTATCCGTTAGGGTGCTCAACGACCGTTTCCCCGCGAAAGGTTGGGCGTTATTTTCCATGGCGACGGAGTATGGACAACCACCCCCTGCCGGGCTAAAGCTTGGCGAAACCGGTGTAGAAAATGGGGCGGCGGAATGCCCACCAGCACCATCTCGCCTCGGGCGTTCAAGGTGATTTCAACCCGGCTGACGCCGCCGGGCCGATCCTCCACCGCGATAGCCTCGGTTAAGTGGAGGATGCGTTGGTTGGCGGAACCGCGCCAGCGGTAGCGGCCGCCTTGGGCGGCTTCATAACGCCCGTCGACCAGGACGTCGGTGAAGGACAACAACGCATCGACGGCGGGGTCCGCCCGGTCGAGCAATTCCTCCAGAGTATAACCGGAGTAAACCCAGGTATTTTTGCCCGCCTGCTTGACCGCGGCCAGCAGAGCGGCCACCGCTTCGGCCTGTTCGGTGGGTTCGCCGCCGCTGACCGTCACGCCGCTGATCGACTCCCGCCCCAGCACTTGATGCGCGAGATCGACCGGGTCGAACGATTGCCCGCCCTGAGTCGACCAGGTTTCCGGCACCATGCAGCCCGGACAGCGCAGGGAACAGCCCTGCACCCAGACCACGGCGCGCCGCCCCGGTCCCAGCGCTTCTTCAACAGAAGGCAACCAGTGTTTGATGCGTAACGGCGGATACGGTCTGGTCATGGCGTTGCAAGATTCTGCGGTGCAGTGGGGCGCCCCTCGGCGAGCATGTTGCCGGCCAGGGCGCCGAACGTTTCCGGTTCGGGTTTACCGGTATGAGCGAAACTCAGTGCAGCGCTCGTGAAGGTCATGGTCTTCATTAAGTTAGCGTCTTCAGATCTGTTGTTGAGGTCCTGCTCGTCGCTGATCGCGTTCGACCAAGCTCAACCGCTCGAAGCCTTCACCCTCCGGCGGTTGATCCAAGACGGCCAGGAAGTGCTCGTAGGTTTGCCGATCCACCCGGACCAGCGTCTGGTCGAGGAAGGCTTCCTCGGTTGCCCGCCGCGCGGCGTCGATCATGAAGTCCGAACGCGAACGCCCCTGGCTCCTGGCTGCCCGGTCGATCAGGTCGCGAATGTCTTCCCGCACCTGGAGGTTGACGGCGTGGGTGGTCGGCTCAGAGGTGGCGGCGGACGACGATGTGGAGGACCTGATGATTTCCAACCGCACCGTGTCGAGGTTGGTCAGGCGTGGGTTGCCGACAAAACCTCGGGATGGGCGGCGACGATTTTAAGTAGGGTTCGGGCGGGACCGCTGGGTCTCACCCGTTTTTGCTCCCAGTTTTGTAGCGTCTTGGGTTTGACCCCGATGAGATCGGCGAAGCGACGCTGCGAGAGCCCCAGGCGTTCGCGGATGGCCTTGACATCGGGTTCGGGAAACTCTCGCACCCTGATTCCGGGAACCGGCTCGCCGCGCATGTGGCGTCCCATATCCCGAACACTTTCCAGCAACTCATCAAACTGCTTGTCATTCATCGCGCACCTCCGCTTCCATCACCGCCGTCAACCACCGCAACTGTTCCTGGCTCAGGTCGGCAGCCACATTCTTGGCGTAGGCATAAACCAGATAGCATTGTTCTTTGCGGATCCAGTGGTAGTAGATCACCCGGGCACCCCCGCGTTTGCCTCGACCCGGTAGAGGCACGCGCAGCTTGCGCAATCCCTTGCCGCCAGGGATCAGGCTCCCGGCTGCGGGATTTTCGAGCAGGGTATTCTGGATTTCAGCCAGGTCATCCTGGGAAAACAAATCGTTTGCGCGGCGGGTGAAGATGGGAAGTTCGACAAATACCATGGGTTCATTGTCCGCTGGAAGCGGATAGCCGTGCAACTGTGGTGAGTATGGCGCCTTGGCTGCTGAGCGGCGCTTTCGGCGCTATCGTCAGCAAGGCGCGGGGGGGTATGCCCCCTGTGCCGCCGCCTGGCGAAACCACGCAACCCCTTCGGCGGCGTCTCCGGGGACGCCGCGACCCTGCATACACCTCCAGCCGAGGTTGTACTGGGCGGCGGCGTGGGCTCCCTCCGCTTGTTGGCGGAGTCTGGGCAAAGCAGTCGCATCGTCCTGTCTAGCTTACGCCGCTAACTTTTTGAGTTCTTCCTGCGGCATCCGACGCAAGGCTTGATCGCCGCTGGATGCTTCGGTTTC
>REEE01000100.1 GCA_007695245.1 Candidatus Competibacteraceae bacterium
TCCAGTCCCAGATAGGTCTGGCGCAGATGGTCCCACAGCGCCAAGTGTTCCCAGCGCGGTTCCTTCAGAATTTTCTGCTCGACGGTCAGGTAGGGATTAGGCAGGAACACCGTCATCTGCTGCTCGTTCTGGCCGTTGAACAAGCGCAGTCCCCAACTGTGAGGGCAGCCGTCCTCGCGCAGTTGGCGATAGAGTTCGGCGCGGGCGGTGCGGCGATGCCGCGCCAGTTCCGGCGAGCACGGCTGACTCCGCGCGCCCCGATGCTCGCCGATGCACAGGTGGAAATGCCAGTGGCCGAAATCCACGGTCAGATAGCCGTCCAGCATACTGATTCGCTGGGGCGCGTTAGGCGCGCGCACTTCCCAGACCGCGCCCTGCACGGCCGTCCCGAAATAAATCTGGTCCCAGTAATTCTGGAATACATCGGCGATCAACGTCCGCAGCAACTCGGTATCGGTCGGCAGGGGGAAGATCTCCAGCGTGCCGTTACCGGGTTCGGTGACCAGGGTGGATAGGGTCATGGGGAAAGCTCCTCAGAGGTTGGGGAAAATGAAACAGGCGCGCTCACCACGGCATCCATATCCGCAGCGGCGCGAGCGCCAGGCCGACGGCCAATGTTAGCAGGCCGCAGACCAGAACCAGCCGCAAGGCCCGGCGTAAATCGGTGCCGTTCAGATCGGCGGGCCAGTCGGCGTCGCCCATGAAGACCTCGGTGACCAGCTCGCCGCCGTAACGGATCGGTCCGAGCAGGCGAACCCGCAAGGCGCCGGCCACCGCCGCCTCGCTCCACCCGGAGTTGGGGCTGGGCAACAGCGCGTGATAGCGCCGCGCAGCCGCCCAAACCAACCGAGGATGCAGGCGGAGCAGGAGCGCCGCCGCCGCGATCAGCGGAACCGACAGTCGCGCCGGCAGCCAGTGAGCGAGGTCGTCGGAGCGGGCGCCGGCCCAGCCGAACCGCCGGTAACGGTCATTTTTGTAGCCGACCATGGAATCGAGGCTGGACACCGCTTTGACCGCGATCAAGCCCGGCAGTCCGAACAGGCACAACGCCCACAGCGGGGTCAGCACGCCGTCGGTGAGATTTTCCGCCAGACTCTCGATGGTCGCGCGCACGACGCCATCGCGCGGCAGGTGATCCGTATCCCGCCCGACCAGCATGCTCAGCCGCCGGCGGGCGGTGACCAGATCATCCAGGGCGTCGAGCACCCGCCGGCCGTGCGCCAGCAGGTCGCCCAGGCAGAGCAGGCTGTAGGCCAGAAAGACGTCCCAAAGCCAGGCCGCCCACGGATGGATCTGGCCGAGGCCGTAACGCACGCCCCACCAGGCCGCCAGCGCGCCGCCGACCACCAGCAGCCAGTGCAGCGCGCCGCCCAGATAGCCGTTCAGACCGACGGCGAACAGTTGTCGTTCCCACCACAGGCTCCAAGCGCCCAACACCCGGATCGGATGCAGGGCATACACGGGATCGCCGAACCGGAGGTCGAGCAGGCAGGCGACCAGAATCAACGCGACGTGGGTTCCTAACTCCATTTGCGCGCGAAGCCCCACACCATGGCCAGCGCCGCCAGTGCGCCTGGCGCGGTGTCCGACCGCGCGCCCAGCCTCTCGCGAAATTCGGCGAAGCGTTCCGGTTGCACCGCGACCGTCGCCGCCAGCAAGGCCGCTTGATTGAGGGTCGCTTCCCGGACGACTTCCGGATGCAGGATGCCGGCCCGCGCCAGATCCACGCTCTCGGCCAGACAATAAGCCGCGGCGGCGCTCTGCGGGTCGTGGACCAGCGCCAGCAGGTTGGCGGCGAACAGGCGTGCCGACTCGGCGTCGAGTTCGGCCTCGGCGCAGGCGCGCAGGGTTGGTTCGTCGCAGCCGTGCCGACCCAGCGCGCCGCAGACCGTGCGCCGCAATTCGGGGCACACCCCGTTCTGTAGCAGCAGGCAGCGGGTGACGGCATCGTGGGTGGCCCGTCCGAGCAGTTCGCCCAAGGTGTTGTGACTGCCGGCCCAATGCCGCGCCCAAGTCCCGTCGTCTTCCAGGGGCGCGGCGATGGCCAGTTGGTCGGTGCCGGTGCCGGTAGCCAGTCCCGGCGATTGCAGGCTGGGCATTCGCAGGTCGAGCACCGCCGTGCTCTTGCCCTCGGTGACCATCGTTGCGGCCTTGACCAGACAGGCCGGGGTACAGGGCTGGTTGACGAACGCCAGCGTCACGATAGTGCCGGATCCTGCTTCGGCGGGCGGCGTATCGGTCACGGACCGCTCCACCCGCGCACTGCCGCTCGGGAGTTCGTGCCAGCCGGCCGGATCGCCGGCGCGGGTGGCGTTGCCGAGCACGCCGGCGGTGGCGACCACTTGCACCGTCAATTCCGCGTGGGCGGCGCGGGCCACCACCGCGCACTGCATATTGGCGGCGGTGCTCATCAACGCGGTGGTGGCGGGCGGCAGCTCGGCCTCGGCGCAGGCGGCGGCGTGACCGGCCTCCGGACCCAGGCCCACGACCGAGCGGTGGCGAGCGGCGTGGGCGACGCCCTCGCAACTCTGGTGGTTGGCGATGTGGGTCAGGTCCTCGCGCAGTCCGCCGTTGATCCGGCAGGTGCTCAACACCCGGTGCGGGCGTTTGAACGCGGCGGCGAGAAAGCGGCCTTGGCGATGCAAGGCATAGAGATCGGTCTCGTCGAGCAGCATGGCGTGGTGATCCAGGTAGTCGTTCACTCAGGTTGCCAACCGGGTTATCTTTCGTTGCGGATTCAGTTTGCTTGTTGG
>REEE01000007.1 GCA_007695245.1 Candidatus Competibacteraceae bacterium
GTATCCGGCTAATGGTCCTGCCAACTCCACGCTCTCCCGCTACCGCCGCCGCCAGGCCTGCGTCCGCCGCAACCCGTGGCTCAAGCCAGCGTGCAGCACCCGCACCGCGCCGGCGGTGAGCACGATCATCATCGCCATCGCCGCGGCGGCGGCGGTATCGCCGGCGTCGTCCATGTTCAGCACCGCCACCGAGGCCAGCGTCGTGTGCGGCGCGTACAGGAACACCACCGCCGACACCGTGGTCATGGCGTTGATGAAGAAGTAAATGGAGATATCGAGAATCGCCGGCACGCACATCGGGGTCGTCACCCGCCAGAACGTGCGGTAGAACGGCGTCTTGAGCGAGGCCGCCACCGACTCGAACTCCGGGTCGAGCTGCTTGAGCGCGGTCAACGCAGTGAGATGGCTGACCGTGTAGAAATGAGCGATGGTGGCCAGCACCAGAATCGCCATGCTGCCGTAGAGAAAATTCAGCGGATTGCCGGGGGCGTTGAAGAAGAAGATGTAGGCCAGCCCCAGCACCATCCCCGGCACCGCCATCGGAATCAGCGCCAGCAGATGCGTCGCGGTGCGCAGCGGCCGGACCACGCGGGTCTTTTCCACCAGATACGCCCCGACGAACACCACCAGGGTGCCGAACAGCGCGGTGTACAGCGCCATCCGAATCGAATTGCCGTAGGAATCCCAACCGCCGCCGTCGGCCACGCTGAAATCGTAATGGCGCAGGGTCAGGCTGAGATCGTAAGGCCAGAACTTAGCCAGCGAGGCGAACGCGGCCATGCCCAGAATGCCCAGGATCATCGCGGTCACGACCACGACCAGGCCCAGCAACGCCCAATCGCGGGATTGATGCGGCTTGGGCTGGTACAGCACGGCGCGGCTGGACAGGGCGGAGCTTTGCCGCCGCTGCGCCCAGCGCTCGACGAAAAACGCCACCAACGCCGGCAGCAGCAGGATCAGCGCCACCACCGCGCCCATCTGGAAATTCTGCTGCCCCACCACTTGCTTGTAGATATCGGTCGCCAGCATGTTGAACTGGCCGCCGATCACCTTGGGCACCCCGAAGTCGGTGATGATCAGGGTGAACACCACGAAGGTGGCGCTGATCAAGCCATAGCGCGCGCCGGGCAGGGTCACGGTGGTGAAGGTGCGCCAGCGGCTGGCCCCCAGCGACTCCGAAGCTTCGTACAGCCGGCCGTCGGAGGTGGACAGAGCGATGATCAGGATGATCAGGGCATGGGGAAAGGTCCAGAACACCGAACCCATGATGATCCCGATGGGGCCGTAGATGCTCGCGCCAAACAGCCAGTCCTTCAACAGCCCCTGATTGCCGAACAGGTAAATCAGTGCGATGGCCGACAGCAGCGACGGGGCTAGCAGCGGCAGCATCGCAGTCACCCGGAAGAACCCCTTGAAGGGAATGCAGCTCCGGGTCAGAGCGTAGGCGTAACCGAAGGCCAGGGCGATGACGATGACCGTGGCCAGCGCCGAAACCCACAAACTGTTGCCGACGGACGCGGACAAGGCGGGGTTGGCGAAGTACTGCGCGAAGTTGGCCAGACCGACGAACACGCCGTCCCGGTCCTGCACGCTCTTCACCAGCATCACCGCCAGCGGCAACAACAGGGTGGCGGCCAGATACAGCGCGACCACCAGCAGGCCGCCGCCCATCAGCCACCCGTCGCGGCCCAAGCGCGGGCGCACCCGCGGTAGGGCGGCGGTTACGCCCGCGGTCGCTTCAGCCATGTCCGACTCCGTGCGGGAACAGCCGGATGTGTTCGGCGGGGATGTGCAGATGCATCGCCTCGCGGGGCCGCAGATCCAGCTCGCGCGCCTGTTGGCTCGGCAACTGCGCCCGCAAGCGCTGCTCGCCCAGTTCGCCGCCGCTCAGATTCAGCCAGAAGAACGGCCCCATGAATTCCATGTCGCGGACCTCGGCCTGGAAGCTGTTGGCGTGACCGTTGGTCTTGCCGGTGCAGACCACGTCCTCCGGCCGCACCGCCGCGCGGACCGAAGCGCCCGGCGCGAAACCGTTGATGGGGCAGTTCAGCCGCACCCCGCCCAGTTGAATCTCCCCGTGGCGCACCAGCGTCGCCGGCAACAGATTCATCGCGCCGATGAACTCGGCCACGAACAGGCTGGCGGGGTGATGGTAAATCTCCAGGGGCGTGCCGATCTGCTCGATGCGTCCGTCGCGCATCACCACGATCCGGTCGGCCATGCTGATGGCTTCTTCCTGATCGTGGGTGATCATGATGGTGGTGATGCCCAACCGCCGGTGCAGCGCCTTGATCTCCTCCCGCAGGTACACGCGCACCTTGGCGTCCAGCGCCGACAGCGGCTCGTCGAGGAGCAGCAGGCCCGGCGACACCGCCAGCGCCCGGGCCAGGGCCACGCGCTGCTGCTGGCCGCCGGACAGTTGGGCCGGATACTTGGAACCGCTGTCGGGCAGGCCGATCAATTCCAGCAGCTCCCGAACCCGCGCCTGGATCGCCGCCTTGGGCTGGCGGCGGTTTTCCAGGCCGTAGGCGATATTTTTAGCCACGGTCAGATTCTGGAACAGCGCGTAGGACTGGAACACGATGCCGAAATCGCGCTGGGCGGGCGGCAGGGGAGATATATCGCGCCCGTCCTGTTCCACCGTGCCGTGGGTTTGGATGTCCAGCCCGGAAATGGCGCGCAGCAGGGTGGTTTTGCCGCAACCGGACGGGCCGAGGAAACAGACGAATTCGCCCCGGTGAATGTCGAT
>REEE01000136.1 GCA_007695245.1 Candidatus Competibacteraceae bacterium
AACCACCCGATGAAATGGGCGTCGGGCAATACCGGATGATCGGCCCACTCAAGGAGTTGACCGACAGCGGTCGGATTTGCAGCTTTCTCTTGCCGGCCTTGAGCAGTGAAAAGCGTTTTCTGCCGTATGTGTCCGAACTCATCAGAGCAAAACCCACGGTGTTCTTCCTGCAAAACGCCTTTTCGGACTTCCATCTGGATGACTTGCAGCACTATGCGGAGTTGTTGCCCGATATTTTCCGAGTCTTCGGCCAGGACGACATCGTGTTTTCTATCCCCCAGAAAAGCGCGGCGCGCAAACATTTCGGCAAGGACACCAAGGCCCGCGTGCGGAAAGCGGCATCGCTCTGCCATCGGGCCATCGTGACCACAGAACCCATCGCCGAGGCGATGCGCGGCATGGTCGACGATATCCGGGTGGTGCCGAATTCCCTGGAGCGCTCCCGCTGGGGCGACCTGCAACCGCTAAGGAACGAACGGCGCAAGCTTCGGGTCGGTTGGGCCGGCGCGCAGCAGCATCAGGGTGATTTGGAATTCATCCTGCCGGTGGTCGAGGCGACCGCCAACGAAGTGGACTGGATTTTCATGGGGATGTGTCCCCCCAAACTCCGCTACCATGTCGCCGAAGCGCATAATGCGGTTCATTTCGCGGAGTACCCGGCGGCGCTGGCGGCGCTCGATCTCGATCTGGCCATCGCGCCCCTCGAACTCAACCGCTTCAACACCGCCAAGAGCAATCTGCGCCTGCTGGAATACGGCGCGGTCGGCTACCCGGTCATCGCCACCGACATCCTGCCGTACCGGAACGCCCCGGTGACCCGCGTTCCCAACAATCCCAATGCCTGGATCGACGCGATCCGCGCCCACGTTCACGACCTGGACGCCACCCGCGCCGCTGGGGAACAACTACGCGAATGGGTGCTGTCCAACTGGATGTTGGACCAACATCTCGATGAATGGCTGAAGGCGTTGCTGCCGGATTGAACTGAGGACGTAGTCGTGATTCCTGAAAATCGCCTGCGAGGGTAGTATGAGTGATTAATACCTTCAAAATTTACGAAGAATTTATTTCAATCATTGGTGATGAAGCGGCGCGCAAGCTGGCTTCGGTGCTGGGCGCGATCTACGAGGACCTGCAAAACACCGTCACCAAGGTCGAATTCACGGAACTGAGATCCTCGGTACAAGAACTCACCGAAGCGCAAAAACGCACCGAGCAGCGGGTCGATACCCTGGCTCTGCGCATGGAGGAACTCGCCGAAGCCCAGAAACGCACCGAGCAGCGGGTCGATACCCTGGCTCTGCGCATGGAGGAACTCGCCGAAGCCCAGAAACGCACCGAGCAGCGGGTCGATACCCTGGCTCTGCGCATGGAGGAACTCGCCGAAGCCCAGAAACGCACCGAGCAGCGGGTCGATACCCTGGCTCTGCGCATGGAGGAACTCGCCGAGGCCCAAAAACGCACCGAGCAGTCCATCTTGCGACTTTCGGAGCGGCTGGACGACACCAACAAGCAACTCGGCGGCCTGGCCATGACCGTCGGTTACACCTTGGAAAACCAGGCGTATCGCGCCCTGCCGGCTCTGCTACGCCGCGACTATGGCATCGAACTGGAAGAACCCCTGATTCGTGACTACCTGACCGACCAGAAAGGCCGGGAAGTCGAAGTGAATATCCTGGGGCGAGCCCAGCGCGGCGAGACCGCGCTGCTGGTCGTGGGCGAAAGCAAGGCGCAATTGTCCAAGCGCGACATCGACCGCTTCCTCAGTCGCCGACTGGCGCAACTGTCCGGCGACGGCCGGCGGCTCTTTCCGGTGCTGGTGACGCACATGGTCAGCGCCCGGGACGTGATGGACTACGCCCGATCCAAAGAAGTTGCGCTCTATTTGTCCTATCAGTTCGATTGATTGGCCTAAGACCGATCGGCAAGTCGCTAACACCCATCCGAAGGATACTCCTCGTGCCAAACAAACCCCGTAAATCCCCTGGTTCCAACCACTCCCGGCCCTCCCCGGCCGCGCGCAACGCCGCCGTGACCCTGCTGCAAAGCCTGATGCGCGGCAACCAGCAGATCATGGTACAGATCAACGACCGACCGCTGGAGTTGGCGCAAGCCCTGGCGCTGGCCGAGCAACAGGTCAATGCCGGGCAAGCCCAGGCGGCGGACCTGGTTTACCAGCAATTGCTGGAACAAGCCGCCGCCTGGCATCGCGAACAACGTCTGGACGACGCGGAGGCGGTCTATCGCCAGGTGTTCGAGGCGCAACCGGCTTACATCGACGCCCTGCACTTGCTGGGGGTGCTTTACTCCCAGCGCGGCGATCACGCCACCGCCGAGCGGTTGATCCGCCAGGCACTGCGGGAAAATCCCCGGGCGGATACCTACCAAAACAACCTCGGCAAGGCCCTGCAAGGTCAGGGGCGGCTGGAAGAAGCGGCGGACAGCTACCAGCGCACGCTGGAGCTGAATCCCGAGCATGTCCTGGCCTGCAACAACTTGGGCAAGGTGCAAGCGGAACTGGGCCGGTGGGATGAAGCAGTCGCCAGCTTCCGCCGGGCGGTCGCGCTCCGGCCTGACTTCAACGAAGCACGCCGCAATCTGGAAGCCGCGTTGCAGCACCTCCATCCGTAGGATTCCGTTGGATCGCCAAATCAGCGTCGCCCGACGCATCCCGGAATGCTGACGTCCCCCGTTCCTCGACGCTTTCAATCATATTTGAAACGCCCGTCACAAAAAAATTTCTCCTCGATCCCCTAAAGCCCCGCCGTGGGCCGCCGATAGAACAGGGCAAGGCGGGACGGCCCGCCAAGATCTCAGGGGCAACCCTCCCGGTTGCCAGGGCTTACAAACAGTCGAGGAGTTAACATCATGTTGAACATCAACAACAACCAAATGTCGCTGAACGCCCAACGTCAGCTTTCCGGCAGCAGCAACATCCTGAAAACCGGTATGGAGCGCCTGTCTTCGGGCCTGCGCATCAACTCCGCCAGGGACGACGTGGCCGGCGTGGCCATCGCCGACCGCATGACCAGCCAGATTCGCGGCCTCAACCAGGCGGTGCGCAACGCCAACGACGGCATCTCCTTGGCGCAGACCGCCGAAGGCGCGTTGCAGGAATCCACCGCCATCCTGCAGCGGATGCGCGAGCTGTCCGTGCAGTCGGCCAACGACACCAACACCGGTACGGATCGCACCTCGCTGCAGAAGGAAGTCGGCCAGTTGCAGCAGGAGTTGAACCGCATCGCCAACACCACCGCCTTCAACGGCAAGAATCTGCTGGATGGAAGTTTCAGCGCCCAAAAGTTCCAGGTCGGCGCCAACGCTAACCAGACCATTTCGGTGAGTGCCGGCAACGCGCAGGCCTCGGCGATTGGCGCGCAGCAAGTCAGTTCAGCGACCGGCGCGATAGTGGCATCGAGTGGTGCAGCCAACAGCGTCGGTGAGGGTAGCCTAACCATTAACGGTTCGGTTGGTACCGTTTCCGGTATCACCGTCAATGCCGGAGATAGCGCGCGCACCATCGCGGGTGCAGTCAATGAACAGACCGCACTGACTGGTGTGACTGCCCGGGCTCAAACGCAACTCGAGCTGAAGGTTACGAGCAGCGGTGCCGTCAGTTTCGACTTGCGGGGACAAAACGGTTCGGGAACGGATGCTGTCAGTGTTTCCGTCAATGTAAGCGCACCGGGTACCGCCGGTCAGGAGGATTTGAGAGTATTAGCGGCGGCGATCAACGACCGGGCTGGAACGACGGGGGTCACCGCCAAATTGAATGATGGCAAAGATGGTCTGATCCTCGAAAACTCCGCGGGATATGACATCTCGCTTGTTGGTAAGACTAATTCTTCGGCGGATATCACAGTGGGGGCACTGACTAATGACGGTACTGCTGTGGGCACCACCCCTGCGGACATCAATGCTGGCACCGCGTCTGGCGCCATTGTGGCCGGTCAAGTTACCTTCGAGTCCGGTAAGAGCTTCTCGGTGGTAGCTTCGGGCACCAATGCAGTGGCTTCCGGCGCTGCGGGGCAGTCCGAGCTGAGCAGCGTGGGTACGATTGATATCTCCACCCAGCGTGGTTCCAACGACGCCATCAGCGTGCTCGACAAGGCCCTGAGCTTCATCAACGACCTGCGGGCCGATCTGGGCGCGGTGCAGAACCGCTTCGGTTCGACCATCAACAACCTGCAGACCGCGTCCGAGAACATCAGCGACGCCCGGGCGCGGATTCAGGACGCCGACTTCGCCAAGGAAACCGCCGAACTCAGCCGCGGCCAGATCCTGCAACAGGCCGGCATCGCGATGCTGGCCCAGGCCAACCAGTCGCAACAGGGCGTGCTGCAACTGCTGCGGTAAGTCTGACCATCGCTCCGCGAAACCCCGCGGCGCAGCGGCTCCCTCCCCCTCCGGGGAGGGCAGGGCGAGGGAACAGTGGTTCGCCACCGGTCTATACCGATAGACCCCCCGCGTTGCTCTCCCCGCCGGGGGAGGGAGCCAAACCGCATTCGGGACCGGGAAAACCGGCGTGACGGGCTTCCCCGACGCGAGCGAGACCCAAGGAGAAATCGCCATGACGCCGAACATCACCGCCCCGAGCAGTGCGCCACCGCCCCCGGCACCAGCCCATCCGCAGCCCAAGGCGGGGCCCGCCGAAAAGCAGATCAACGCCAACGCCGCGGATAACGGCCGCGTCCCATCCACCCGCGCCAGCACCACGGCAGCCGAAACCCCATCGAGGACCACGGCCGCGCCGAACGCCCAGGCGCTGACCGCCGCGGTCGAGGAACTCAACCAACATTTCCAAGACTTGCCGAATACCCATCTCCAATTCAGCATGGACGACCAATCCGGCGAAATGGTGGTCAAGGTCATGGATGTTGAAAAGGAAGAAGTGATTCGCCAAATTCCGCCACAAGAAGTATTGGCGTTGGCCGCGTTCTTCAAGGAACAGGCCGAGAAGGAAGCGCAAGGGATGAACTTGACGGCGTCGGGCGCGAGCGGCTTCTCAACGGGCTCGATCACGCCGGAAGGATTATTGCTGCACGCCAAGGCATGACCGAAAATTAGGAGGCTAATATGGCTGGCATTACCTCAACAGGCCTGGGATCGGGTATTGATATCAACAAACTGGTCTCACAACTGGTCGCCGCCGAGGCGACCCCGGCCACCAACCGGCTCAACCGCCGCGAAGGCCGCTTGCAGACCGAACTCTCGGCGATCGGCACCCTCAAGAGCGCCCTCTCCGAGTTCAAAAGCTCGCTGGCGGCCATGGGCAACGCCAGCCGCTACGACGCGCTCAAGGCCACGGTCGGCGACAGCAGCCTGTTCACCGCCAGCGTCAGCAGCATCGCCACGGCCGCCAACTACAATATCGAGGTCAAAAATCTCGCGCAGACCCACTCGCTGGCCTTCACCGCCGGCGTCGCCGATGCGAAAGCCGCTTTCGGCGGCGGAACCCTGAGCATTAAATTCGGCAGCTACGGCGAAGGCAACTTCACCGCCAGCACCGAACACTTGGGCGGGGCCATCACCATCGATGCCGACAGTTCGCTGACCGACATCGCGGTCAAAATTAACGAAGCCAAACTGGGCGTGTCCGCCAGCGTGGTCAAAAACGGCGACATCTATCAACTGGCCCTCAATTCCTCCTTCACCGGCGCCGGCAACAGCCTGCAAATTACCGTTGACGAACCTTCAGGACAACTGGCGGAATTGGCCTACGACCGCAACATCCCCAACGTCGGCCTGACCGAAACCCAGGAAGCCAAGGACGCCGAAGTGGTGATCAACGGCCTGACCATCACCAACGCCACCGACACCTTCAGCAGCGCCATCACCGGCGTGACCATCAACCTGAAATCCGCCAAGCCCGGCACGACCACGCAGCTCGGCGTGGCCCGCGATCCCGCCGCCGCCACCGAAGCGGTGGAATCCTTCGTCGAGGGCTACAACAAACTATTCGAAACCATCAAATCCCTGACCAGCTTCAACGCCCAGACCCAGCAGGGCGGCCCGCTGAGCAGCGACGCCGGAACCCGAGCGATCAGCGCCCAACTGCAACGACTGCTGGGCGAGACCGTGGGCGGTCCGTCGACCTTCCGCTCCCTGTCCAGCGTCGGCATCTCGACGCAGCGCGATGGGACGCTGGCGCTCGACAGCGGCAAGCTGCAAGCGGCGCTGGACGCCGACCGGCCGGGCGTGATCCGCCTGTTCGCCGGCACCGAGGCCAGCGAGGACGTGGCGGCGACCGAAGGCGTGGCGGATCGGTTCACCCGCTATCTGGAATCGATGCTGGCCAGCCGGGGCACCCTGGATACCCGTCTCGACAATCTGAACCAACGGATCACCGGCATCGGCAACGACCGTGAAGCCCTGAACCTGCGCCTGCAAAAAACGGAACAGCGCCTCAGCCGGCAATTCAACGCCATGGACGCGCTGGTCGGCCAACTGTCGGCGACCAGCAGTTTCCTGAGCCAGCAGTTGGCGGGCATGGCGAACATCTACAACAATAAAAAGTAACCGGGCGTCCGCCGATGGTTGACGCAACAGCGGGCTAGGCTGTTCAATAACTCCTTAACGGCCCGAGATTGATGAACCCCGAGGTAGAACATGGTGACCCCTAACATCAGCAACGCCCTGCGGCAGTACCAACAGATCGACGCCCAATCAGCGGTGGCGTTCGCCAGTCCCCATCAGTTGATCCAAATGCTGATGGACGGTGCGTTGGAAAGCCTGAGCAAGGCCAAGGGCCACATCCAGCGCGGCGAAGTCGCGGCCCGGGGCGAACAACTCAGCCGGGCCATCGGCATCATCGGCGGTTTGAAGGACGGGTTAAATCTGGAAGCCGGCGGCGAGATCGCGGCCAACCTGGATGCGCTGTACGATTACCTGCAGCGGCGGTTGCTTGAGGCCAACGTCAAGAATGATGGCGAGATGGTGGATGAAGTGACCGCGCGCTTGAACGAATTGAAAATCGCCTGGGACGCCATTGGCCCACCGGCGGCCACCGCGCCGCCCGAGGGAGAGATCGGCGAGATCAATTCCAGGGCCTGAAGGAAATCTTCGGAATCGCTAGCGATGCGCCGGGGGAATGGCTATGAACGTATCGAGCGCTAGCGCGGATCTGGAGCGACTCAACGCCACCCGCGACGTCCTGACGACGTCCCCCCTGGAGGATCATCCAGCGTGAATGCCCCGACCGACTGGGAACCGTGTATCCAGCGCCTGCGCGCGTTGAGCGTCGACCTGCTCGACCAGGCCCGGGCCGGTGCGTGGGAGACCGTGACCGAGCGGGAGCAGGAGCGGCGAGCGGTGTTGGAGGAACTGTTCCGCCAGCCGGTTCCGGAGGCGGTCGCTCCCCAGTTCGCGGAGGCCGTCCGGGACACCCTGGCCAGCGACGCGGAAGCGTGGAAACTGGCGCGCGGCGAAATGGACCGGCTGGGCGATGCGCTGAAAGCGCTCAACCAGGGGCGCCGCGCCCTGAGTGCCTACCAGGACGCCTGAGGCCCGGCGCCAATTTTTCGTGTCATCCTTCATCCTTCATCCTTCATCCTTCATCCTTCATCCCCATGTCCAGCGATCCCGAATCCTCCGCATCCAACCTGGCTTTCACCGGCCGCCTGCCGCTGACCTGGCGGGAACTGCCGGCGCTGCCGGACGCGGCCGAACTCCAGCATCTGGAACAGGCCAACCTGAACCTCCTGCACACCCTGTTCGCGCTGGACATCCACGCCGGCGATCACAGTGACGACCCTCTGGCGCTGACCAACGCCACCGAACTCAAGCGGCTGGATTTCAAGGTCGGTCTGCTGCTCGGACTGGTCGGCCAATTGCTGGCCCACCAACAAGCGATGCCCCCGGAACATCCCCTCGCCCTGACGGCGGACCATCTCCGCTGGTCCGCCGCGTCCGCGCCGCCCGTCGGGGTCCCGCTGCGCCTGGAACTGTACTGCAATCTCAGCTACCCCCAACCCCTCATCCTGCACGCCCAGGTGGACGAAATGGTCTCCGATGAAGGCGAGCAACAGATTAAAGCGCATTTTTATCCGATGAGCCCACCGATGCATGAGGCATTGGAACGCTACATTTTTCTCCAGCATCGCCGCAGTATTGCTAATCTCCGAATCAGTCGCCCGCGTTAAAATTTTGACGTCCCGGTTGCCGGGGCTACAATCCCCCACCTATTATACGTTGGAAGCCTTAGCGCGCCGCCGACGGCGGGTGCTTGAAACTCTCATCGGTCGTTTAAGAGCGAGCAGACTATCGGGTTCCCGCCCGCTCCAGTCATGGGTGGTCGCGCAGGCTTCATCCCCACCCAAGGACTATATAGGCGATGAAGACCGCGCTGCTCGTGATCGACGATGACCTCCAGCGAGCTGAAGAACTCAGCTTGCTCTTGCGGTTCATGGAAGAAAGTCATGTCGCCTGCACGGCCTTCGCCGACTGGCGGACTCACGTCGAAAACAGCCCCGACTTGCGGGCGATTTTCCTGGATGCGGGAGAAGTTGCCCCCACCGAAGTCAGTGCGATTCTCCAGACCCTGCAAGCCGCCGCGCCGCAGGTCGATCTCGTCCTGATCGAGGACGCCGAGCGCCCCGCGCGCTGGCCGGCGGCGCTCGAAGTCGATTGCCGCGCCCGCCTGTCCCGCCCGTTTCGCCATTCCCAGTTGGGTCCGGTGCTGGCCAAGCTGCAACGGCGCGACCCTCGCGCCGGGCGCGGCGCTCAGGACCGACGCGGCGCGGAACTGTTTCGCAGCCTGATCGGCCACAGCCCCACCATCGTCCGGGTCCGCGAGCTGGTGCAACGGGTTGCGCCCTCCGAGGCCACGGTGTTGATCCTGGGAGAATCCGGCACCGGCAAGGAAGTGGTGGCGCGCAACATCCATTACTTCTCCCCTCGCAGCCACGGTCCCTTCGTGCCCATCAACTGTGGGGCCATTCCCGACAACCTGCTGGAAAGCGAGCTGTTCGGCCACGAAAAAGGCGCGTTCACCGGCGCCATCTCCGCCCGCCGCGGGCGCTTCGAACTGGCCCAGGGCGGAACTCTGTTCCTGGATGAAATCGGCGACATGCCCCTGAACATGCAGGTCAAGCTGCTGCGGGTCTTGCAGGAGCACACCTTCGAGCGGGTCGGCAGCGATCGCAGCCTGAAAACCGACGTCCGGATCATCGCCGCCACGCACCGCCGTCTGGAGGATCTGATCGAAGCGGGTCAGTTCCGTGAGGATCTCTACTATCGGCTCAATGTTTTCCCCATCGAGACCCCACCGCTGCGCGAGCGCAGCGAGGATCTGCCGTTATTGATCCAGGACTTGGGAGAGCGCATCGCCCACGAACAGCGCCTGCGGGTCACTCTCGGCCCGGCGGCGCTGCGCTGTCTCGGTTATTACCCCTGGCCCGGCAACGTGCGCGAACTGGCCAATCTCATGGAACGGCTGGCCATTTTGCAGCCGGACGGCGTGGTGGGTCTGGACGACCTGCCGTCCAAGTTCCGCGCCTACTACCCGGAGGAGTTGGCCGCGGCCGACGCGACGGTCGAACGGGCGATGCTGGCCGCCGCGCCGCCGCCCGTTCCCAGCGAACCGATCAATCTGCCGCCGGACGGTCTCGACCTGCGGCAGCACATCATCGATATCGAATCCTCGTTGATTCATTCGGCGCTGGAGGACGCCAACGGGGTGGTCGCCCACGCGGCGACTCTGCTGAAAATGCGCCGCACCACGCTGGTCGAAAAGATGCGCAAGTACCGCATCAAACGCGACGAAGAGGATGAGTGACCGAAAACCGTCGCGGTGCCAGACGCCAAGGATTTGGCGGTCGGCGCGCTTTGCCAAGCCTAACCGTTCATTCCCCTCTCCCGCCGGCGGGAGAGGGGCTGGGGGTGAGGGTCGCGGAATCAACGCCTGACCCCCTCACCCCAGCCCTCTCCCCCATGAATGGGGGAGAGGGGGCTAAACGCTGACTTCCAAACTTTTCCAGCGCTCGCCACCTTCAGCGCGGCGTATCCACGGCAAGGCACGGTTTTTGCTGGAACCCGGAGAGTCCGCCGCTTTTCTGGCGGTTCCACCCCATCCAGGGAGCCAGAACTGATGATGTCGATCGATGCGAATCCCACGCTGATTAAGGAATTACCGGGTGCGCCAGACCTGACGCGCGCCGTCGCTCCAGCGGTCGGCGCCGACCTGCAAAACCTGCCCCAGGAAGATTTCGCCACGGTGTTCAAAGCGATGCTGGCGAATGTCAACCAGTCCCAACAGCATGCACGAACGCTGACGGAATCTTTCGACCGGGGCGAACACCAGGATCTGCTGGGCGCCATGATCGCCCAGCAAAAAGCCAAGCTGGCTTTCGAAACCACTTTACAAATCCGCAACAAACTCATGACCGCCTATCAAGACGTCATGAACATGCCGGTTTGAACGCCGTCGGCAACCGTCCGATCCATCGCCCGACCGTAAGAGGAACCTATCGTGGCTGAGGCAACCCCCGGACCGGCGCCGAACCTTCCAGCCCCGTTCGACTGGCGGAGCTGGCTGGCGGCGTTCCGGCATCCCGGCCCGTCCCAGATCGGCATCATGGCCGGCGGCGCGGCGCTGCTGGCGCTGCTGATCACCGCGGCGCTGTGGTACGGCGCGCCGCGCTACGACGTGTTGTATCGCGGTCTGGCCGAGGCCGACGCCGGCCAGATCATGGACGCCTTACAGAAAGCCAACATTCCCTTCCGGGTCGACTCGCGCAGCGGCGCGTTGACCGTCCCCGCCCACCGGGTCCATGAAGCGCGGTTGAACCTGGCCGGCCAGGGGTTGCCGCGCGGGACGGTCAGCGGCCTGGAGGCGTTGGAGCAGCAAACCGGATTCGGCGTCAGCCAGTTCATGGAAACCGCTCGCTACCAACACGCGCTGGAAGGCGAGTTGGCCCGCTCGATCATGACCATCGGCGCGGTGGAAAACGCCCGCGTTCATCTGGCGTTCCCTCGGGAAACCGTGTTCGCCCGCCAGCAACAACCGCCCACCGCGTCGGTGCTGGTGCGATTGCACGCCGGGCGGATCCTGGACGAGGGTCAGGTGGCGGCGATCGTTCACCTCATCGCCGCCAGCGTCCCCAAGCTGCAACCCGCGCAGGTGTCGGTGATCGATCAGGGCGGAAATCTGCTGACCCGGTCCGACCGCCAGGGCGGGGCGGGTTCGACCAGCCTGAGCTTGGACCAACTGGAATACACGCGGCGGCTGGAAGATCGTTACACCCGCCGCGTCGAGGATCTGTTGACGCCCGTGCTGGGGATGGGCCGGGTGCGCGCCCAAGTGACCCTCGATCTGGATTTCACCACCAGCGAAGAGACGGCGGAGCGCTACGAGCCGCGCGACGAACCGCGCCCGGTGCGCAGCGAGCAGCTCCTGGAAGAAACCCGTGATCCGCTGAACCCGGCGGGCATTCCCGGCGCGCTCGCCAATCAGCCGCCCGGCGCGGCCGCAGCCCCGGAAGTCGCGGTCGCGCCGGGGCTCGACGATCCGCCAGATCCCGCCGCGCCGCCGCGCTTGACTCGCAAGGAAGTCACGCGTAATTACGAACTCGATAAACGGGTCAGCCACACTCGCAACACCCCGGGGCGCATCCTGCGGGTTTCCACGGCGGTGGTGGTGGACGACCGCTTCGCCGTGGAGAGCGGCCAACCGGTCCGCACGCCGCTGACGGAAGCGGAAATCGACCGGATTACCGCGCTGGTCCAACAGGCGGTGGGATTCAGCGCCGAGCGCGGCGACAGCATCAACGTCATGAACGCCACCTTCGCGCCCTCGCCGTTCGACGAGCCGATCTTGCCGATGTGGCAGCAGTCCTGGTTTCTGGAACTGGTGAAATGGGCGGTGGTGGCGGTGATCGCGCTGGCGCTGTTGCTGGTGGTGCGGCCGCTCCTGCGCCGCCTGCTGCCGGCGCCGGTCGCGGCCAGTCACGGCAAGATCGGCAGGAACGGCCAGACTGCCCCGGCGCTGCCCGCCGGTGAGGAGAACGGTCTGGAAGGACTGCTCGAGGATCAGGTCCAAATCAGCGGCGCGCTGGAGAACGGCCGGGCCAAGACTCCAGCCGAGCTCACCGCGGAGTTGGAGAATCAGATGAGTCTGGCGCGCCTGATGGTCGCCGAGGACCCCAAGCGGGCCGTGCAAGTCATCAAAATCTGGTTGAGCAACGAGGCTTGAGCCATGCCCGAACTGACCGCGATCCATCTGAAGGGCATCGAACGGGTGGCCGTCGTGCTGATGGCGCTCGGCGAGGATCACGCCGCCGAAATTCTCCGGCACCTGGACCCGCGCGAACTGCACAAGATCGGCGTCGCCATGACCGGTCTGAACCGGGTCACGCGCGAACAGATCAGTGAGATCGTGCAAACCTTTAACGCCGAGGTGAACGAACAGACCTCCCTGGTCCTGGACAGCGAGAATTTCGTGCGCGGCGTTCTGACCCGGGCGTTGGGGCGCGAAAAAGCCAAGGGCGTTCTGGAGCACATTTTCGACGGCGAAACCCGGTCCGGAGTGGATTCGCTGAAATGGATGGACGCCCGGGCCATCGCCGGGGGTCTGCGCGACGAACACCCGCAAGTGATCGCGCTGGTGCTGTCTTCGTTGCGCATCGAACAGGCCGCCGAGATCGTCGCGCTGTTGCCCGGGCCGTTGCGGGACGAGGCGTTGTTGCGGGTGGCGACCTTGGGCGAAGTGCCGTCGGGGGCGCTGGAAGAACTCAACGAGTTGATCGAGAAACAGGTCATGGGCAATATCAACGCGGCGTCGACCTCGCGGATCGGCGGTCCCAAACGGGCCGCGGAAATTCTCGGTCGCCTGGATGGCGGCGTCGAAGGCCAGGTTCTCGACAAGATCAAGGAAGCGGATGCCGCGCTGGGCGAACGGATCGAGGAAATGATGGTGGTGTTCGAGAACCTGCTCGGCGTCAGCGACCGCGATATCCAGACGCTGTTGCGCGAGGTCTCGTCCGATATGTTGCTGGTGGCGCTGCGCGGCGCCGAAGAGGCGGTCCGCGCCAAGATCATGGGCAATATGTCCAAGCGCGCCGCCGAGCTGCTGCGCGACGATCTGGAGGCCATGCCGCCGGTCAAACTCAGCGACGTGGAGAACGCGCAGAAAGAAATCATGAACGCCGCCAAGCGGTTGGCGGAAGCCGGCGAAATCTCACTGGGGACTAAAGGAGATCAGCTTGTCTAAAGTCGTTTCAGGCGACAACCTGACGGCGTACCAGCGCTGGGAGCTGCCCGACGTGGACCCGCCGCCCGAACCGGAACCGTCGCCGGCCGCGTCGCCCGCCAAGGCGGATGAGAGCGCGCGCAAGGGTCCGCGCGCACCGAAGGCGTCCACGGCGCCGCCCACCCTGGATGAGATCGAGGCGATCCAGCGCGAGGCGCAGGAAGAGGGGTTTGCCAACGGTTACCAGGAAGGTCGCCGCGAGGGCCGCGATCAGGGGTATAAAAAAGGCCAGACCGAGGGGCACGCCGAAGGCTATCAACGCGGATTTGCCGAGGGATTGAACGCGGGTCGCGACGAGGTCATGTTGCGGGCGCAGCAGCTCGAAAAGATTTTGACCGCGATGAGCGGGCCGCTGGCGACGCTGGACAAGGCCGTTGAGGAGGAGCTGGCGGCGCTGGCCATCGACATCGCCCGGCAACTGGTGCGACGGGAGCTGCGCGCCTCCCCCGGCGAGATCGTGGCGGTGGTGCGTGAGGCGGTCGGCTTGCTGCCGGTGGCCAGCCTGGGCATCCAGATCCGTCTGCATCCGGAGGATGCTCGCCTGATTCGCGAGGTGCTGTCGCTGGGTCCCGAAGATCAGCCCGTCTGGCAAATTATCGAGGATCAGTCCCTGAGCCGCGGCGGTTGCGCCGTGAATTCCGAACTGTCGCGGATCGACGCGACCGTCGAAAAACGCCTGGGCGCGGTGATCGCCACCGTGCTGGGCGACGAGCGCGAACATGGCGGCGGGCGTTCCTGAAGCGGCCGGCCCCGCCCGTTGGCGCGCGGGACTGGCGCGGCGGCGGGCGCGGATCGCCGCGACGCCGGCCCTGGTGGTGGAGGGCCAGTTGACCCGGATGGTCGGCTTGACCCTGGAGGCCGCCGGATGCGTGGCGCCGGTCGGCTCCCGTTGTCTGGTGATGAACCCGGATGGCGGCGGGGTCGAGGCCGAGGTGGTCGGCTTCGCCGGCGGCAAGTTGTTCCTGATGCCCAGCGGCGACATTCACGGATTGACGCCGAATTGCCGGGTCATTCCCACCGGCGGCGTCAGCCAGGTGCGGGTGGGGGAGAGCCTGCTCGGTCGGGTGCTGGATGGTTCGGGCCGATTTCTGGACGGCCTGCCGCCGCCCAAGGATACCGAGCCCGTATCGCTGGCCGGCGCCACCATCAATCCGCTGCTGCGCCAACCGATCCGCGAACCGCTGGACGTGGGGGTGCGCGCCATCAACGCCCTGCTGGCGGTGGGCCGCGGCCAGCGCATGG
>REEE01000133.1 GCA_007695245.1 Candidatus Competibacteraceae bacterium
AACTCGCGCCCCATGAGCCAGACCTCACTCGACAAGAGTAAAATCAAAATCCTGCTGCTGGAAGGCCTTCACGCCAGCGCCGTGGACGCCTTCCGGGCGGACGGTTACACCTACATCGAATACCAGCAGAAAGCCTTGCCCGAGCCGCAACTGCTGGAAGCCATCAGCGACGCCAGTTTCATCGGCATCCGCTCCGCCACGCAATTGACCGCCCGGGCGTTCGAGCACGCCCCGCGCCTGATCGGGGTCGGCTGCTTCTGCATCGGCACCAACCAGGTCGATCTCGCCGCCGCCCAGGAGCATGGCGTTCCGGTGTTCAACGCCCCATTTTCCAATACCCGCAGCGTGGCGGAACTGGTGCTGGCGGAAATCATTTTCTTGCTGCGCGGCATTCCCCAGCGCAGCGCCGTGGTCCATCGCGGCGGCTGGGTCAAGACCGCTGCGGGCTCCCACGAAACGCGCGGTAAATGCCTGGGCATCGTCGGCTACGGCCACATCGGCACCCAGGTCGGGTTGCTGGCCGAGGCGCTGGGGATGCGGGTGGTGTATTACGATATCGAGACCAAGCTGACCTTGGGTAACGCCCAGGCGGTGCCGTCGCTGGAGGCGTTGCTGGAGGTCGCGGACGTGGTGACCCTGCACGTCCCGGAAACCCCGCAAACCTGGCGCATGATCGGCGCTCCCCAGTTGGCGCGGATGAAACCGGGCAGCCGATTGATCAACGCCGCCCGCGGCACGGTGGTGGATATCGACGCGCTGGCGGAGGCGCTGGAGGCGCAACATCTGGCCGGTGCCGCCATCGACGTGTTTCCGGAGGAACCGAAAGCCAACGACGAGGAATTTATCTCGCCGTTGCGCCGCTTCGATAATGTGCTGCTGACGCCACACGTCGGCGGCAGCACCGAGGAGGCGCAGCAGAACATCGGTCTCGAAGTAGCCGGCAAGCTGATCAAGTACAGCAACAACGGTTCGACCGTCAGTTCGGTCAATTTTCCGGAAGTCGCCTTACCCGAACATCCCGGCAAGCATCGGTTGCTGCACATCCATCACAACCAGCCCGGAGTGTTGTCGCGGATCAACGCGATTTTCTCCGAGCAGCACATCAACATCGCCGGGCAATACCTGCAAACCAATCCCCGGATCGGTTACGTGGTGATCGACGTGGACAGCCACGAACGCGCCGAGACCTTGCCGTTGAAGAAACAGTTGGAAGCGATTCCCGGAACGATTCGAACCCGGATCTTGTATTGAAGCGCCAGTGCGGAGGAAGCGGCGATGTCGTTGCGCGATGAACTCATGAAAGCGGGGTTGGTCTCGACGGAGCGGGCCAAACAACTGGAGGCTGATACCCGCAAGCAGGGTTACCAACACAAGAAGGGTCAGGCGGCCGCCGAGGACGCGGCGCGCCAGGCCGAGATTCGCCAGCAGGCCGCCGCCGATGCCGCCCGCAAGCGCGAGCGGGACCGGCGGTTGAACGAGGAGCGCGAGGCGGAGAAACGGCGTCGGGAACAACAGGCGCGCGCCCGGCAGTTGCTCGACGCACACCGCCTGAACGAACCGGATGCCGAAATCCTCTATCATTTTCCCGAAGGTCGCGTCCTCCGCTCGGTTCGAGTCACGCCCGCGCAGCGCACGGCGCTGGCAACGGGCCGCATGGCCGTCGCCCGCGGCGATCGCCACGAGTTCGATTATCCCCTGGTGTCTCGTGATATCGCGCAAAAGTTGACCGAATGCGCGCCCGAGCGGGTGTTGCTGCTGTATCCCGAAAGCAACGGGATCGAGGATGAAGAGGATTGGGGCGAGTGAAGGCCAGCGATCACCAGGCTCAATCGGGGAACCGTCCAGTCGTGAATGCAGCGAATGGCGCGAATATCGCGGAGTCGCCGCGGAGTCGGAGACCGAGTCATGAAGGGTCTCGAAATTCCAGCGGTCGGCGCGAACGGGCGTGGAGTCGGCGGAGCAAGTGGTTGCTGGGATGGGTGGTGCTGCTGGCGCTGGTCACGTTTTTCACCGGATTGCTGCTGGGGACCCGGCTTTACGCGCTCGATCACCAGAACAGGATGCTGCGGAGCGAGTTGTCCCAAGCTCAGGAAACGCTGCGCCAGTTCGTACCCGAAGTGCAGCAACTGCGGCAAGATATGGATGATCTGGTGCGCGGCAAGTTGCCGCGCCTGCGCGAACTGGAATACGACCGGGTGTTACCGCTGGATCAAGGCTATTTGAAGAACATCGCTTTTACCGAACTGCGGAGCCGCGGCGCCCGGAGTTATGAATACAAGCTGGTGGTGCAGAACAGCACCCGATCCACGCTCTGGCCGGAGATCCGCATCGATCTGTTTAACGAGTATGGTGTCCAGGTCGGCGGTGCCGCCATCGGAACGCAAGCCCCGAACGCCTTGAGAACGAGCAGTCTGGACGTCGGCGAGGTGCGGTCCTATGCCGGGCCGCTGGACCTGGCCGATCCGGATGAAACACCCCAGTATTTTCTGGTGCGAATTCCCAAGAGCGATCTCATGCAGGATGATGGTTTCTCGGTGCCGGAAGGCAGCGAAACGGACGCCGAGGTGAGTCGCTAGCCGTTGTGGCACCGCCCCGGACCGAGTGGTGGATCTCCACAACGCCAGCACCGACGGCAGGGGCTGGCGGCCAGCCGCCGCCAGCGGTCCAGGGACACGGCCCGCGGTAAGGTTTTCAAGCCCAGGACTTTCGCTGGTTCGCCGATCGACTGGGTGTCGTCATGCCCGTGAAAACGGGTATCCAGTCTTTTCAGTCGGTGACTGGATTCCCGCTTGCTCGGGAATGACGGAAAGCGAAAGTCCTGAATCCGAATCGGTCATGACCAGGGTAAAGAGGGTGATGGCCTGCGCTTCCATCTGAAAATCATCGCCAGCCCCCAGGAGAAACTCGCCGACGGCCCGTTGCGGTTGCGCGGTATCGAGCAGGCAGCGCCAGTGACGGGCGCCGCGTACGGTGGGGGCGCGGAATGGAATGGCGGTGGGACCCGCATTAAAGATGATCAACAGGGTATCGTCGGTTTCCGGGTAGCCGTCCGGGGTGAAGTATTCGCCGGCGTCGCCCGCCATCAGCATCCCGAAGCAGCGGGCCTTGGGTTCGTGCCAATGGTAATCGCTCATGGCTCCGCCGCCGGGACTGACCCAGAGAATATCCCGCAGATCGGTGGTCTTGGATGTTTCAAGCCCGTGCAGAAACCGGGGTCGGCGTAGCACCGGATGCTCGCGGCGCAGGTTGATCAGGCGGCGGACGAAGTCCATAAATTCCTGCTCTTCGGCGGGGATATCCTCCCAGTTCACCCAGTTGACCTCGTTATCCTGACAATAGGCGTTGTTATTGCCGCCTTGGCTGCGGCCGATTTCATCGCCGGCCAGGAGCATGGGCGTCCCTTGAGCCAGCAACACCGTAGCTAGCATGTTGCGGCGCTGGCGCAGACGAATTTGCCGGATGTCCGGATCGTCGGTCGGCCCCTCGACGCCGTAGTTGTTGCTGAAATTGGAGGGGTGGCCGTCGCGGTTGTTTTCCTGGTTGGCCTCGTTGTGCCGCTCGTTATAGCTGACCAGATCGGCCAGGGTGAAGCCGTCGTGGCTGGCGATGTAGTTGACCGACGCCCACGGCCGCCGGCCGTCGTGCTCGAACAGGTCGCTGGAGGCCAGCAGGTTGGAGGCCAGCTTGGACAACATCCCATCGTCGCCCCGCCAGAACCCGCGCACGGTATCGCGAAAGCGGTCGTTCCATTCGGTGGTGCCGGGGGGAAAGCCGCCGAGCTGGTAGCCGCCGGGACCGATGTCCCAAGGCTCGGCGATGATCTTGACCTTGGACAGGGCCGGGTCCTGGCGGATCGAGTCGAAGAACCCGCCCCGGCGATCGTAGCCATATTCCTCGCGGCCGAGCGTGACCGCCAGATCGAAGCGGAAGCCGTCGACATGGATCTCATCCACCCAATAGCGCAGGCTGTCCATCACCATTTGCAGCACGCGGGGATGGGTCAGATTCAGCGTGTTGCCGCAACCGGTATCGTTGATGTAGTAGCGGCGGTCGTCCGGACGGAGTCGGTAGTAGGAGGCGTTGTCGATTCCGCGAAAACTCAGCGTCGGCCCCATCTGATCGCCTTCGGCGGTATGGTTGTAGACCACGTCCAGCAAGACTTCGATGCCGGCGTCGTGCAGGCGCTTGACCATGGTTTTGAACTCGGCCAGATCGCCGCCGCTGAGGTAGCGCGGTTCCGGCGCGAAGAAGCTCAGGGTGCTGTAGCCCCAGTAGTTGCGCAAGCCGCGATCGAGCAGAAACCGGTCGTCCACAAAGGCGTGGACCGGCATCAGTTCCACGGCGGTAATGCCGAGCGCTTGCAGGTGTTTGATGATTTCGGGATGGGCGAGACCGGCGAACGTACCGCGCAGGTGATGGGGCACTCCCTCGTGGCGGATGGTGAAGCCGCGAACGTGGGTTTCATAGATCAGGGTTCGCGTCCAGGGCGTTTCGGGCGGATGGTCGCCTTCCCAGTTGAAATGGGTGTCCACCACCACGCACTTGAGCATTTCGCGGGCGTTGTCGCGAGTATCGAAGGATAGATCGGCGTTGTTGTGACCCACCTTGTAACCACAGTGTTCGTCGTGCAGGTTCAGAGCCCCGTGGAACTGCTTGGCGTAGGGGTCGAGCAGCAACTTGTGATGGTTGAAGCGGTGGCCGATTTGCGGTTCGTACGGACCGGACACGCGATAGCCGTACAAGGTGCCCGGCCACAGGCCCGGGACGTAACCGTGCCAGATTTGATCGGTGTTTTCGGGCAGGATCAACCGTTCGATCTCACGCTGGCCCGACGAGTCGAACAGGCAGAGTTCGACCTTTTCGGCATGGGCGGAGAAGAGCGCGAAATTGACGCCCTTGCCATCCCAGTTGGCGCCGAGCGGATAAGGTTTGCCTGGCCACACGCGGGCACGTGACGACATGATATGGGGCCTCCTGACGGATTCGGATGGATGAATGCGGGCACCCGCGACTGAACCGCCGCCGCGCGAGCTAGTGCTAGAGTTTAAGCCATTTTGCGAAAAGTGCCCGGAGGCGGCGAAAATTCATCGGTTTTTATATCATCTTCATAAGCTCTTTAGCTTTTATACCATCTTCTTTGGTTCGTATTCTCCAACTCAAAATGATTCAGCGATAAACCACTCGATATCGATGAATGCGCACCGAAGGCAAAAACGGCTCGTCTTCGATGCGGATATCCGCGCGGCGGAGGCGGGGAGTGGTCGGCGGCTCCGGACCAACGGCCACAAACTCAGGCAACCGCTCGCCGCACCGCAACGGCACCAGAATGGGAAGGGGCGCCTGCATGAGACGGCGATACACCTCGGCGGAGCCTTCCTCGACGGGGAAAACCAGATTGGCGCGCAAGTGCGGGCAAACGCTCCGAACGCGCGCCAGCATTTCCGGGTCGCGAATTTCCGCCAAACGTTGTAGCTCTAGGCCGGTCTGCGGAGTTTCGACCCGTTGTTCCAACAAGCGCCGGGCCGCGGCGATGCTGGTGCGCTGAATGACACGCCCTTGCTTGGACCAGGTAAAGCCAATCTTCAGAGGACGCTGTTCCAACACCGGAACATGTCGGTAAGCCTGTTTCAGATTCAGACGCGCGGCGCCCATGCGGCGCATGGCTACCGCCACCGATTCCCAACGACGGTGGAGATCGGCCATCGCGGTGTGGGTTTCGACACGGCCCAACGCTTTCAGCGCCAGCACGGCCGTCTTGAATTCATCCTTGGCGGTATTGCACGCCTGCGCGGCGCGCAGCGTAGACGGACTGGCACCAACGATGCCGGGACAGGTGAGGGTTTCCCGTCCATCCTGACTATCCTCGTACCAAAGCGCTCGATAAAGCTGGATCGCCTTGACGCGCATGTCGAGATTCCCCGCCAACTCGGTCTCGGTACGCGATACCCAGACCGGAAGAGACGCGTCATGGCGAACCGCCGTGCAAAAAGCGTCCAATTGCGCCAGCAGGGCTTCAAAGCGATCCAGCAGCGCGATGCGCAGCGTGACTGGTGATGGAGTCTGCATGTTCAACCCCTTCTTATATCATCATCAATCTTCTATTAGCGAACCGGTAATTCAACTTCATCAAACAGAGTCGCAATCTCCTCGGAAGAATCCATCCGTTCGACCCTTCGAACACGCTCCGCCGTCAAATGCGGGGCAAACAGCTCCATGAACTCATACATATAACAACGAAGAAACATCCCTCGCCGAAAACCGATCTTCGTCACGCTCGACACAAATAGATGGCCCGCATCCAATTGCACCAAATCAGAATCCTGTTGATCATCATAAGCCATCTGCGCCACAATACCTACTCCCATACCCAGACGCACATAGGTCTTAATAATATCGGCATCCGTCGCGGTAAAAACCACGCTCGGCTTCAACTGCGCGTTACGAAAAACTTCATCCAACTGGGAACGACCGGTAAAACTAAAAACATATGACACCAACGGATAGCGAGCGATGTCACCCAACGAGAGGCATTGAATCTCCGCCAATGGATGATTTCGTGGCACCAACACGCAACGCCGCCAAACATAGCAGGGCATCATCACCAAATCCTCAAACAACTCCAAGGACTCAGTAGCGATTGCAAAATCCACCTCACCCGACTGCACCAACTCAGCAATCTGCGCCGGCGAACCCTGATGCACTTGCAAAGTCACCGCTGGATAGCGCTCGCGGAAAATCCTGATCACCGGCGGTAGAGCATAACGAGCCTGAGTGTGCGTGGTCGCAATCGACAAACTACCACGCCGATCATCACGATACTCCTCAGCCAGAATCTGAATATTATTCACCTCGCGCAAAATCATTTCCGCGCGATTAATAATCTGCCGACCAATTGGCGTCACTTCAGTCAGATGTTTACCATTCCGGGTAAACAATTCAACGCCCAACTCCTCCTCAAGCAAGCGCAACTGCTTGCTGATACCCGGCTGCGAAGTGTATAAACTTTCAGCAGCGGCAGAAATATTCAAATGATTGCGCACGATCGCAAGCAGATAACGCAATTGTTGCAGCTTCATAAAAAGATCCCAAAAACCACCTACGATTAAAGATTCGACTGGATCCATACCGGCATCAACCCATCAGCCGCTCCCTCAGAACTCCCCCTACTCATCGTTCTCCAAATCCTGAGAAACCAGCACGATCCCCGTCAATGGTGCCAAGTCTATCACCAACGAACAAGGCTGGCCCATATGCAGGATCGAAGTCGCGCGAACCCCTTCATTGATCGTGCCACCCCCCCCATAACACCGAGCGTCGGAGTTCACGACCTCCCGATAAAATCCCGGCAACGGCACTCCTATACGATAGCCATTTCGACGTATCGCTGAGAAATTAATAACCACAACTGCAGATTGAGAATCAGTACTACCACGGCGTAGATAGACCACCACCGAGCGGGCCGTCTCATGATGGTCAAGCCATTCAAATCCATCCCGAACAAACTCACGATCATGCAAGCTGGCCAGATTGCGATAACAACCGTTGAGATCGCGAATCAGCGCCTGAATCCCACGATGCTCGGGCTTGGCCAAGAGATCCCAGTCCAGAACAGCGGCGTGATCCCATTCCCGCTCCTGCGCGAATTCATTACCCATAAACAAAAACTTCTTCCCAGGGTAGGTCCACATATAGACATAAAGCAAACGTAGATTCGCGAAACGCTGGCCACGGTCCCCCGGCATTTTCGACAACAGCGAGCCTTTGCCATGCACGACTTCATCATGCGACAGAGCCAGAATAAAATTCTCACTAAAAGCATACAGCAAGCCAAAGGTCAATAATTCATGATGATGGCGTCGCAGCGCTGGATCGAGTCCCAGATACTCCAAGGTATCGTGCATCCAGCCCATATTCCATTTCATACCGAAACCGAGGCCGCCCATCCAGGACGGCCGCGTCACCAAAGGCCAAGCCGTGGATTCCTCGGCAATCATCAGGACACCCGGATAACGGCGATGCACGATCTCATTCAATTCACGCAAGAACGCGATAGCCTCTAAATTTCCATTACCACCCAATTGATTCGGTGCCCATTCCCCAGATTCACGAGAATAGTCCAGGTACAGCATGGAAGAGACCGCATCCACCCGCAAACCATCCAAGTGACACTCTTCCAACCAAAAACACACGCTCGCCAATAAAAAATTCCGCACCTGATTTCGACCATAGTCGAAAACCAATGTCCCCCAGCTCCGATGCTCGCCCCGCGCCGGGTCCGCATACTCATAAAGATGAGTCCCATCAAACTGTGCCAAGGCATGCGTATCCTTGGGAAAATGACCCGGCACCCAATCGAGAATGACGCCGACACCCGCCTGATGACAATAATCCACAAAGCGACGGAAATCAGCCAAGACGCCGTGTCGGCGAGTCGGAGCGAAATAGCCCGTCGTTTGATAGCCCCAAGAAGCATCCAGCGGATGTTCGGTAATCGGCATCAGCTCAATATGAGTGAAGCCCTGAGCAACCACGTAAGCGATCAGTCGCCGCGCCAGTTCCTCATAACTGAGATAAGCATCCACACCCTGGCGTTGCCAGGAACCTAAATGCACCTCATAGACCGCCAGCGGCGCCTGTGGCCAGTTCTGGCGCCGGCGCGCCATCCACGTCACATCGCTCCAGACATAAGCCGTCGGTTCGACGATGATCGAAGCGGTCGCCGGCCGTCGCTCGAAGCATTGCCCGTAAGGGTCGATCTTGAGCAATCGGTCACCCCTCTCTCCGGTCAGAATCTCAAACCGGTAACCCATGCCCGCCGCCGCGCCGGGTACGAACAGTTCCCAGACCGTGCCCCGTCGGCGCAGCGGATGACGCAGACTATTCCAGTCGTTGAAATCACCCACCACGCTGACCCGGGCAGCGTTCGGAGCCCATACCGCAAACAGGGTCCCCGCGACGCCGTCGATCAGGCGTGGATGCGCGCCCAGAACCCGGTAAGCATGCAGATGTCGACCCTCGTTAAAGAGGTGCAGATCATAGAGGCTCAGCTGCGGACCAAAATCGTAAGGATCATACCCACACCGCTCGCGGCCCTCGGCATCGGTCCAGGATAAACGGTAGCGCGGCGGCAGTTTTTCGGCCAACCCCCGCCATTCAAACAAGTCGGTGTCCGGCAAGCGTCGCAGCGGTTGATCGAGGTCGGCGAGCCGAACGCCCCGAGCACCCGGCAGAAAAACCCGAATGCGGATCTGTTCGCCATCCCCATGACGCCCCAGCACCGCGCCAGGATCCGGGTGACATCCCGCACCCAGCAGCGCCGCATCGTCGACGAGCGCGGCGTCGGCGAGCCGAACAGTATCCTGAAAAGGATCTTCTCGATCAGGATGAGTCATGGAGAAGGCCGATCGCTCCAATCGCCAGATCGCCCCGCGGCGGTCCAGACCAGATTACTACAAGGCAAGTAGCAAAAAACGGCATTTGGAACCTACTATATTTAGAGGGCGAGCACCGCGACCTCACAGGTCCGCTGCCGCCACGCTGGCTGAATAATGGCTGAACACTCATACTGTAATCTAAAAAATCATGAGAGGGGTACCCAACGCATGAGCGCCGCGATCACCTCACGTTTCGTCAGCCGCCTGACCCGAGAGACGCTGGCGCTCATCCTGGCAGGGGGGCGCGGCAGCCGGCTCAAGCAACTCACCCTGTGGCGCGCAAAGCCGGCGACGCCCTTCGGCGGCAAGTATCGGATCATCGACTTTCCCCTCTCCAATTGCATCAACTCAGGCATTCGGCGCGTTTGCGTGTTGACCCAGTACAAAGCCCATTCGCTGATTCGACACCTCCAGCTCGGATGGGGCTTCCTGCGCGGCGAATTCGGCGAATTTGTGGAACTGCTCCCCGCGCAGCAGCGGATCGACGAAGCGTCCTGGTACAAGGGCACCGCCGACGCGGTCTACCAGAATCTGGACATCTTCCGCAGCCACGCGCCCGAGTACGTCCTGGTGCTGGCGGGCGATCACATCTACAAAATGGACTATGGTCCGATGCTGGCGCTTCACTCGGAGAGCCGGGCTGATATCACGGTCGGCAGCATTGAGGTGCCTCGGGAACGGGCCCACGAGTTCGGGGTGTTGACCGTGAACGAACACAACGAGATCATCAAATTCGTGGAAAAACCGCGAGATCCGGAGGCGTTGCCGGGTCGGGAACATACGACGCTGGTTTCGATGGGCATCTATGTCTTCAATACGGCCTTTCTGTACCAGCGTTTGATCGAGGACGCCGAGCGCCCGGATTCCGCTCACGATTTCGCCCGAGACATCTTGCCGGAGGCGATTGGCCGCTACCGCGTGATCGCCTATCCGTTCCACGACGTGCAAACCAAGGAGCGCAGCTATTGGCGCGACGTCGGCACCGTGGATGCGTTCTGGGAAACCAACATGGAGCTGGTCAGCGTGGACCCGGAACTCAATTTGTACGATTCCCGCTGGCCGATCTGGACCTATCAGGAACAACAGCCCCCCGCCAAATTTGTTTTCAACGACGAAGGACGCCGCGGCATGGCGGTGGATTCGATCGTGGCGGACGGTTGTATCATTTCCGGTGGTTACGTGAACCACTCGCTCCTGTTCCCCCAGGTACAGGTGCATTCCTTCGTCCAGTTGCGAGATGCGGTGGTGTTGCCGGAAGTGGATATCGGTCGCTACTGCCAGCTGCGCAAGGTGATCATCGACCGAGGTTGCATCATCCCACCCGGCACGGTGGTCGGGGAAAATCCCGAGGAAGACGCCCGCCGCTTTTACCGAACCGAGCAAGGCGTGGTTCTGATCACCCGCGAGATGCTCGGTCAGGAGCTGCCGCGCATTCGTTGAACGCCCCTCAGGCGGGTCAGCCTCACTCATTCAGGCTAACCGGATTTACTGATTGCATCGTTATTCGCATCTTCAATCTTTAACCTTCACATCCACCTCCATCATTCAGGAGCGCTTATTCATGAGTATGGGTTCGCCACTCGACCGGCGACGCGCGGGACTTTTATTGCATCCGACTTCATTGCCCGGCCGTTTCGGTAACGGTGATCTGGGGCCGGATGCCTACCGATTTGTGGAATTCATGGCCGCCTGTGGGTTCACGGTCTGGCAGACGCTGCCGCTGGGCCCTCCCCACGACGACCTGTCCCCCTATTCGGCGCAGTCGGTTCATGCGGGCAATCCACGGTTGATCGCGCTCGATCCTCTCCTGGATGCGGGCTGGCTCCAGCCGGATGAGGGACCACGCGCCGGGGAAGAGGGATGGAATTATCGCCAGCGGTGCCTGCGCGAAGCTCAGCAGGGGTTTTTGGCGTATGGTAGCGCCGAACGGGAGGCTTATGCGGTTTTCCAGCGCCAGCATGGGTACTGGCTGGACGATTTCGCGCTCTATCAGGGCATTCGCGCGGCTCTCGAACAACAAGCCTGGTTCGACTGGCCCGAGGCGCTGCGCGACCGCGAGCCCGAGGCCCTGGCCACCGCGCGCGTGCGACACGCCGAAGCCGTCGAACAATGCAAGTTCGAGCAATTTCTGTTTTATCGGCAATGGACGGCGCTCAAACAACACGCCAACGAACGAGGCATCTTGATGTTCGGAGACATCCCGCTGTTCGTCGGTTACGACAGCGCGGATGTCTGGGCACGTCGCGACGAGTTTCTTCTGGACCGTGAAGGGCGACGCAAAGTAGTCGCCGGCGTTCCGCCTGATTATTTTTCCGCCACCGGCCAACTTTGGGGCAATCCGCACTACGCCTGGGAGCCGATGCGCGCCGATGGTTTTCAATGGTGGAAAGAACGGATCCGCACTCAATTGACCCAGTTCGACCTGTTGCGGATCGATCATTTTCGCGGACTGGAAGCGTATTGGGAAATCCCGGCCGAGGCCGAAACCGCCATCCACGGCCGCTGGCAAACGGCTCCCGGCGACGAACTATTTCAAGCGTTGCGGGAGGAGTTCGGCGGTTTGCCGCTGGTGGCCGAGGATCTCGGTATCATCACGCCCGAGGTGGATGCGTTGCGCGAGGCGCACGGTCTGCCGGGGATGAAGGTGCTGCATTTCGCATTCGGCGGCGGTGCCGACAATCCGTATCTGCCGCACCAGCATATCCCCAACGCGGTGATCTACACCGGCACGCACGACAACAACACCACGATGGGTTGGTTCGAGGAACTGGACGAAGGGACCCGCAGGCATCTTTTTGATTATTTGGGGGGGGGACCGGAACAGATGCCGGAGTTGCTGACGCGGACGGCCCTGGCGTCGGTGGCGCGGCTGGCGATGTTGCCGATGCAGGATCTGTTGGGGCTGGGTGGTGAAGATCGCATGAACATGCCGGGCGTTCCCAACGGCAACTGGCGTTGGCGATTCCGCTGGGAGCAGGTCGAACCGCAGATCGCTGGCCATTACCGACACCTGTTGGAATTATATGGGCGGGTCTAACGGTAAAAAACCATGCGTATCGAAGCCGACCTGAAGCTGGGTTTCAAGGATGTCCTCATCCGTCCCAAGCGCTCGACGCTGGGCAGCCGCGCGCAAGTGGAGCTGGAGCGGACCTTCGCGTTCCGGCACAGCGGGCGAACCTGGACGGGGATTCCGGTCATGGCCGCCAACATGGATACCGTCGGCACGTTCGCGCTCGCCTCGGCGCTCGCGCGGCACGGGCTGCTCACGGCGGTCCACAAACATTACTCCCTGGAGGAATGGGAGGGATTCGCCGCCGGTTTGCGCGCCGAGGGGCGTGAAGACGGGCTGGCGCACGTGGCGGTCAGCGCGGGCATTCTCGACCGCGATCTGGAGCAACTGGAGCGGATTCTGGAGCGTCATCCAGAGTTGTCCTTCATCTGTCTGGATGTGGCCAACGGTTATTCGGAGCATTTCGCGGCTTGCGTCAGCCAGGTCCGCGAACGCCACCCGGATCGGATCATCATCGCGGGCAATGTGGTGACGGGGGAGATGGTGGAACAACTGCTCCTGTCGGGCGCTGATATCGTCAAAGTGGGCATCGGGCCGGGGTCGGTCTGCACCACCCGAGTCAAAACCGGGGTCGGTTACCCGCAGTTGTCGGCGATCATCGAGTGCGCCGACGCCGCGCATGGCTTGTCCGGGCATATCATCTCGGACGGGGGCTGCACCTGCGCGGGCGATGTCGCCAAAGCCTTCGGCGCGGGGGCGGATTTCGTAATGCTGGGCGGCATGCTGGCCGGGCACGACGAGGGCGGCGGGGAAATCGTGGAACGGGAAGGGCAACGTTACATGTTGTTTTACGGGATGAGTTCGAAAACCGCGATGGAGAAGTACAGCGGTGGGGTGGCCGAGTATCGGGCTTCGGAAGGCAAGACCGTCATCGTGCCCTATCGGGGTCCGGTGGCGGAGACGGTGCGGGATATCCTGGGCGGGTTGCGCTCGGCGTGTACCTATGTCGGGGCCGGGAAGCTGAAGGAGCTGACCAAACGCACGACTTTCGTGCGGGTGGTGGAGCAGGAGAATCTCATGTTCACGACCGGCGCTTAGCCGGCCACCGGAAAAGCGCTCGCTCTTTTGATCGAGCAGATGATGGATGAGCGCTTCTGGCCCGATGATGAGTGAGAGGTAGAACCATCAGGGGCTTCGTACACGCCCCAAAAATTTTGAGGATTGCTGAATCCCATGTCACCGGACGCTATTTGGACTTTGCTGACCGCCGTGCGCGAGCGGCAACCGCTGGTGCATAACATCACCAATTTCGTGGTGATGAACAACAGCGCGAACGCCTTGCTGGCGGTGGGCGCTTCGCCGGCCATGATTCATGCCACCGATGAGGTGGAGGATTTCGTGGCGCTCTGCCAGGCGCTGGTGATCAATATCGGGACGCTGTATTCGGAGCAGGTTGCGGCGTACAAGCTGGCGGCGATGCGCGCGAAGGCGGTCGGCGTGCCGTGGATTCTCGATCCGGTGGGGGTGGGAGCGACGCCGTACCGGCGGGCGGCGGCCGGGGCTCTGGCGCGGTTGGGACCGAGCGTCATTCGCGGCAATGGTTCGGAGATTCTGACCTTGGCGCAACCGACGCCGGCGGAGCAGGGTAGGGGAGTGGACAGCCTGCACGGTTCGGATTCCGCGCTGGATGCGGCGCGATACCTGTCTGCGGAGACTGGGGCCGTGGTAGCGATCACTGGGGCGGTGGATTATGTGATCGCGGGCGAACGGGTGGTGGAAATCCATAACGGCCATCCGTTGATGACGCGGGTCACCGGACTGGGTTGTTCGGCGACGGCGGTGATCGGGGCGTTTCTGGCGGTGGAACCGGATGCGTTCGCGGCGACGGTGGCCGGGCTGGCGGTGTTCGGCGTGGCCGGGGAACTGGCGGCGGAGCAGGCGCGGGGACCGGGCAGCTTGCAGGTGGCGTTGCTGGATGCG
>REEE01000126.1 GCA_007695245.1 Candidatus Competibacteraceae bacterium
CCCCATGCAACGTTCGAAACAGCCTCTCTGGCTGATCGCCGCCCTTGCCCTGCTGTGGAGCGCGACGCTCTCGGCGGCGACCTACCCTGATTTCGTTACCCTGGTCGAGCAACACAGCCCGGCGGTGGTCAGCATTCAAACCAAAGTGGAACCCAAGGACCAAGAACCAGCGCGACGCGGCCATCCACTGATTCCCGAAAGCGGTCCTTTCCAGGATTATTTCAAACGCTTCTTCGAACAAATGCCCGACCGGTCCCCCCAGCCCCGTTCCTCGGTCGGCTCCGGCTTCATCATCTCGGCGGACGGCTACATCGTCACCAACGCCCATGTCGTGGAAAACACCGACAGCATCGTGGTCGGCTTGCACGACCGCATCGAACTGCCCGCCACCGTCGTCGGCACGGACCGCCGCAGCGACATCGCCCTGCTCAAAGTCGAGACCGACGCCGAACTGCCCGTCGTCCAGATCGGCGACGCCACGCAAATCAAGGTCGGTCAGTGGGTGCTGGCCATCGGTTCGCCGTTCGGCTTCGAGCGCACCGCCACCCAGGGTATCGTCAGCGCCTTGGGCCGCAACCTGCCCCGAGATAACTACGTCCCCTTCATCCAGACCGACGCCGCCGTCAACCCCGGCAACTCCGGCGGGCCGTTGTTCAATCTCGCCGGCGAGGTCATCGGCGTCAACTCGCAAATCTACAGCCGGTCCGGCGGGTATCAGGGCCTGTCCTTCGCCATTCCCATCGACGTGGCCATGGAAGTCGTGGATCAGCTCAAGACCACCGGCAAAGTCGCACGCGGCTGGCTGGGCGTGCTGATTCAAGAAGTCACGCCGGAACTGGCGCAGTCCTTCGGCCTCGACCGCCCGCGCGGCGCCTTGGTCGGACAAGTCCTGGACAACGGTCCGGCCCTGAAAGCCGGGGTTCAGGCCGGCGACATCATCGTCGCCTTCAATAACGAGCCGGTGAGCGTTTCCAGCGAACTGCCGCTGATGGTCGGTCGCACCCGGCCGGGCACCCCCACCCCACTGACCGTGGTTCGCGAAGGTCAGGAACAAACGCTCACCGTCCAGATCGAGGAACTCCCCGAAGACCCCCAGTTGCAACAGGCCATCGCCGTGCCGCCTGCCCCCAGCCCGCTCGGCCTGACCGTCACCGAACTGCCGGCCGACCGGCAGGGCGAAGGTGCCGGCGTACTGGTCCGGGAAGTGGCCGACGGTCCGGCCAGCCGCGCCGGCATCCGCTCCGGCGACGTCATCGCCCGCGTCAACAACGTGAACGTGACCGAGGTCAGCCAGTTCGAGGCACTGGTTGAAGAACTCCCGACCGGCCGACCGATTCCGGTGCTGGTCCGACGCGATCGGGGCGCGCTGTTCCTGGCGCTGACCATTCCCGAGAAAGAGTGAGTCCGGAAGAACCTTCCTCACCTCCGCCCCCTCCCGCTTGCGGGAGGGGGGAGGTGAGTTTCAATGCGTATCCAGCAATGCGATCATGAAGCCAGTAGCGTCTCGTCGTCGAGGCTGAAATCCTTGGCAAAAGCCACTTGGACTTTGCCTTTAAGCAGCCCGAGCGGACGGGGTTCCGATGGTTTGAAACTCGCATAGGGAACCATCACCGCAACTTTTCGGTGGTTGCGCCCATAGCAAACGACAACGGATTCCCCAGCCTGCACGGCCTCCAAGACCTCGGAAAATTGGCTTTTGAACTCACCAACCGTCATGGTTTTCATTAGATTCACCACCGATTTTGACTATCATTCATTTTTGACAAGTTGACAAGAATACGTCGCTCAATCCGTCCCCATCGCCGGTTCACATTCCCAGCGCTTCCGTTTCGGCGGTACAATAGCCGGGCATTTTCGCAGCGGAGTCCGCCCATTCAACCTGGATGAATGCAGGGACTCCAGTCACCCCGAAGATTCAATTCTTCACCTCGGCCGCCCGCGCCCGCGGACGCCATCACATCATCACAGGGGTTTTGCCGTGCTCGACCACTACCGCCAACAAGCCGCCGAACGCACCGCCCAGGGCATTCCCGCCCTGCCGCTGGACGCCCAGCAAACCGCCGACCTGGTCGCCTTGCTGAAAAACCCACCCCAAGGCGAAGAAGATTTCCTGCTGGATTTGCTGGTTCACCGCGTGCCCGCCGGCGTCGATCAGGCCGCCTACGTCAAGGCCGCGTTCCTGGCCGCCGTCGCCAAGGGCGAGGCCCAGTCGCCGCTGATTTCGCGCGTGCGCGCCACCGATCTGCTCGGCACCATGCTGGGCGGTTACAACATCCAGCCGTTGATCGATTTGCTCGACGACGCTGAATGCGCGCCCGCCGCCGCCAAAGAACTGGCGCACACCCTGCTGATGTTCGACTACCGGCACGGGGTGAAGGAGAAAGCCGACGCCGGCAACGCCCACGCCCGCCAGGTGATGGAGTCCTGGGCCGAGGCCGAGTGGTTCGTCAATCGCGGCCAAGTGCCGGAAAAAGTCACCGTCACCGTCTTCAAGGTCACCGGTGAGACCAACACCGACGACCTCTCTCCCGCCCCCGATGCCTGGAGCCGGCCCGACATCCCGTTGCACGCCCTGGCGATGCTGAAGATGGAACGCCCCGGCATCCAGCCCGACGAACCCGGCAAACTCGGCCCGCTGAAGCTGATCGAAACGCTCAAGGCCAAGGGCCACCCCATCGCCTACGTCGGCGACGTGGTCGGCACCGGCTCCAGTCGCAAATCCGCCACCAACTCGGTGTTGTGGTGGACCGGCATGGATATCCCCTACGTGCCGAACAAGCGCTACGGTGGCTATTGCCTGGGCGGCAAGATCGCCCCGATTTTCTTCAACACCCAGGAAGATGCCGGTGCCCTGCCGATCGAATGCGACGTGTCCCAGATGCACATGGGTGACGTCATCGACATCTATCCCCATCAGGGCAAGATCGAGAAGGACGGCAAAGTCATCGCCACCTTCCAGTACAAATCCGACGTGCTGATGGACGAGGTGCAGGCCGGCGGACGCATCAACCTGATCATCGGCCGCGGCCTGACCGACTGGGCGCGGGAAGTCATGAACCTCAGTCCCAGCCCGATCTTCCGCCGCCCGGTGGCACCGGTGGAGTCCACCAAAGGCTTCACTCTGGCGCAGAAGATGGTGGGCCGCGCCTGTGGCGTCGACGGCATCCGCCCCGGCACCTACTGCGAGCCGAAGATGACCACCGTCGGTTCCCAGGACACCACCGGACCGATGACCCGCGACGAATTGAAGGACCTGGCCTGCCTGGGCTTCTCCGCCGATCTGGTCATGCAGTCGTTCTGCCACACCGCCGCCTATCCCAAACCGGTGGACGTGAAGACCCATCACGATCTGCCCGATTTCATTTCCAGTCGCGGCGGCGTGGCGCTGCGCCCCGGCGACGGCATCATCCACTCCTGGCTGAACCGGATGCTGCTGCCCGACACGGTCGGTACCGGCGGCGACTCGCACACCCGCTTCCCGATCGGCATCAGCTTCCCCGCCGGCTCCGGGCTGGTGGCGTTTGCGGCGGCGACCGGCTCCATGCCGCTGGACATGCCGGAATCGATATTGGTGCGCTTCAAGGGTCAGATGCAGCCCGGCATCACCCTGCGCGACCTGGTCAACGCCATTCCCTACGCCGCGATCCAGTCCGGTCTGCTGACGGTGGCGAAGGAAGGCAAGAAAAACGTCTTCTCCGGGCGCATCCTGGAGATCGAAGGGCTGCCGGATTTGAAGATCGAACAGGCCTTCGAACTGTCCGACGCCTCCGCCGAACGCTCCGCCGCCGGTTGCACGGTGCGGTTGAATAAAGAGCCGATCATCGAATACCTGAACAGCAACATCACCCTGCTCAAGTGGATGATCGCCAACGGCTATCAGGACGCCAAGTCCATGGAGCGGCGGATCAGGGGCATGGAGGAATGGCTGGCCAATCCGACGCTGATGGAGCCGGACGCCGACGCCGAATACGCGGAAGTGATCGAAATCGATATCAGCACCATCAAGGAACCGCTGCTGGCCTGTCCCAACGATCCCGACGACGTCAAGCCGCTGTCGGCGGTGGCCGGGGACAAGATCGATGAGGTGTTCATCGGCTCCTGCATGACCAATATCGGCCACTATCGGGCCGCCGGCAAGGTGCTGACCGGTCAGTCCAACATCCCTACCCGGTTGTGGATTTCTCCGCCGACCAAGATGGACGCCCATCAATTGAGCGAGGAAGGCTACTACGCGATTTATGGGACCGCCGGCGCGCGGATGGAAATGCCGGGCTGCTCGCTGTGCATGGGCAACCAGGCGCGGGTGGCCGACGGCGCGACCGTGGTCTCGACCTCGACCCGCAACTTCCCCAACCGGCTGGGCAAGGGTGCCAACGTGTACCTGAGTTCGGCGGAACTGGCGGCGGTCTGCGCGCTGCTGGGCAAGATTCCGACCTTCGATGAGTACATGAGCTACATGGGTGAGATCAGTACCAAGGGCGCCGAAATCTACCGCTACCTGAACTTCGATCAGGTGCCGGAGTATCAGCAGGTCGCTGATACGGTGAAGCTCGCGGCCTGAGCGGTGCCGGATCACCTCTAATCCCGATCAATCCCCGTGAGTGATGCTTGCGGGGATTTTTATTGTTGACCGACTCGGAGAGGTGAAGTCATGCCCAAAGCCGCGACGCTCGACCGGAATGCGACGACTTCGACCGCCACCAACTCGAACACCCCGGAATTGTTCGTCCCGCATCGTTACCGCTTGACGGTCGCCGAATACCACCGTCTGGGCGAAATGGCTATTTTCGCCGAAGATTCCCGAGTGGAACTCATTGAGGGGGATTTGATCGCCATGCCGCCCATTGGAGAACGTCATGCCGGCAAAACCCGCCAGTTGAATCGGCTTTTTTCAGCGCGTGTGGGTGAAGCAGCTTTGGTGGACGTGCAAAATCCGGTGGCGCTCGATCGACATTCGGAACCGCAGCCCGACATAGCTCTGCTCAAACCGCGCCCGGACTTCTACGAAAGCGGTCACCCTCGTCCGGAAGATGTGTTGCTTTTGCTTGAAATCTCTGACAGCACGCTGCGTTACGACCGGGAGATCAAAGTGCCGTTGTACGCCAGGGCGGGCATTCCCGAAGTCTGGCTGCTGGATTTGCCCGGCCGACGGCTGGAAGTGTACCGGCGTCCCAGCGCGGAAGGCTATCGGGAAATCCTTTACCCCGCCTCGGATGAAACCATCGCGCCGGTCTTGTTGCCCGAGATGGTCTTGCTCGTGAATGGCCTTCTACAGTTCACTGACCAAACATAAGGCCTGAAACGCTAATTTTATTAGTTCTTCGAAATACCAGAGAGCCAAAACGCCTCCCAAACATCATCCCGGCCCAAGCCGGGGTTGTTCCGAGACATTGTTGGCCGGTCTGAACCCCTGACGTTTCAGCGGTCTACAATGGATAGAAATTTTATGGCCATCGTGGTGACCGGTATGCGTATCCTGACAGTTCTGGCTCTGTTGTTTTCGCTGCTCGGTTTCGGGCTGGCCGCATCACCGTCGTCGCCACCGCCATCAGCCGCCGGTCTGGTGCTGCTGTTGGAAGCGCAAGGCCCCATCGGTCCGGCCAGCCGCGATTTTATCCTGCGCGGTCTGGAACAGGCTCGGACCCGCAACGCTACGGCGGTGATCCTCAAGCTGGATACCCCGGGAGGACTGGACAGTTCGATGCGCGATATCATCCAGGCGATCCTGGCTTCGCCGGTCCCGGTGATCGGCTACATCGCCCCGGAGGGTGCCCGCGCCGCCAGCGCCGGCACCTACATTCTGTACGCCACTCATGTCGCCGCCATGGCCCCCGCCACCAACCTCGGCGCCGCCACCCCGGTCCAGATCGGTGGTCTGCCGCTCCCGACTCAGCCGCCCAAGGACGAGCGAACCCGGGAACCCGCCGAGGAATCGGCCGAAAAGAAACCGGGTGAAAAAGAAGAGCCTTCCACGACTTCGCCGGAATCTCCCGCCAAGCCAGCCAGCGACATGGACCGCAAGCTGGTCAACGACGCTCGCGCCTACATTCGCGCGCTGGCCCAGTTGCGCGGGCGCAATGTGGAATGGGCCGAACGGGCGGTGACCGAAGCCGCCAGTCTCAGCGCCCAGGATGCCTTGGAACAGAACGTGATCGACTTGGTCGCCGCCGATATCCCCGATCTTTTGCGACAGGTCGACGGGCGAGTGGTGACGGTCGCCGGCGTCCAACGCACGCTGGCGGTCGAGGGCTTGACGGTTGAAACGCTCACCCCCGACCTGCGCAACCGCGTGCTGGCGGCGATCGCCCATCCGATGGTGGCTTACATCCTCATGATGATCGGGATCTACGGCCTGTTCTTCGAACTGTCCAACCCCGGCGCGGCGATTCCGGGGGTGCTGGGCGCGGTGTGTCTGCTGCTGGCGTTGTTCGCCTTCCAGGTGCTGCCGGTCAACTACGCCGGGCTGGCGCTGCTGCTGCTGGGGCTGGCCTTCATGATCGCCGAGGCCTTCATGCCCAGTTTTGGGATGTTGGGCCTGGGTGGAGTCGCCGCCTTCGTCGCCGGTTCGCTGCTGCTGTGGGATGAAACCGGTCCCGGTTACGACGTTCCGCTCGGGCTGATCATCGGTTTCGCGCTGGCCAGCCTCGTGGTGTTGGTCGGTCTGGCGACCCTGATGGCGCGCCAGCGCCGCCAGCGGGTGCTGGGCGGCGCGGAGAAACTGCTGGGCACGGTCGCAACCGTGATGCCGAACGACGCCGACCGGATTTGGATTCATGGCGAATCCTGGCGCGTCCACGCCGACCGGCCCCTGCATCCGGGCGAACCCGTCCGGGTCATCGGCCGGGACGGATTATTGTTGTTCGTGCAGCCGCTGGATTCCGCGACCGAGGACCCTCAGTCAGTGGTTGCATCCACCATGCTGACCCCGACTCCCCTCCCGCCGGCGGGAGGGGACGCGAAGTTATAACCAAGGAGAACTCCCGTGATCGTTTTTAATCCTATCTTCATCGCCCTGGCGTTGCTGCTGGCGCTGGTGGCCGCTTCCATCAAAGTGCTGTTTGAATACGAGCGTGGCGTGGTGTTCCTGCTCGGCCGTTTCCAGGCGGTCAAGGGACCGGGCCTGATCATCGTGGTGCCGGTCATCCAGCAGATGCGGCGGGTGGACCTGCGCACCATCGTCATGGACGTGCCCAGCCAGGATGTGATCTCCCGCGATAATGTTTCAGTCAAGGTCAACGCGGTGCTCTATTTCCGGGTGGTCGACCCGGAGCGAGCCATCATTCATGTCGAGGACTTTATGTCCGCCACCAGCCAGTTGGCGCAAACCACCTTGCGCTCCGTGCTGGGCCAGCACGAACTGGACGAAATGCTGGCCGAACGGGAAAAGCTGAACCGGGATATCCAGAACATTCTGGATGCCGAAACGGACATCTGGGGCATCAAGGTCGCCAATGTGGAGATCAAGCATGTCGATATCGACGAGAGCATGATTCGCGTCATCGCCCGGCAGGCCGAGGCCGAACGCGAGCGGCGGGCCAAGATCATCAATGCCGAGGGCGAATTTCAGGCCGCCGAGCAACTCCGCCAAGCCGCCGAGATCCTCTCCACCCAACCACAGGCCATGCAATTGCGTTACCTGCAGACCCTCAGAGACATTGGCAGTCAAAACAGCACCACCGTGGTTTTTCCAGTACCGCTGGATTTGTTCGGGCCGTTGCTGAAGGCGGTCGAGCGACTGGATCTGCGCAAGAACGAGGAGTGACGGAATCCGCGCGAGGATCGCGCTGCGTCCCCCGAGGCGGGCGATGATTCTCGCCGGCACGCCATATGGAAAGTATGGATTACTACGAAATGCGGCGCTCGGGGGGTGATTTTGTCATAATCCTCAACACCCCCTTTCCGGAGGGTGAAATATAAAAGCTTTAACCTCATTTCAAGAGAGTCTTAAAAAACCCTATGACCATCGATGTTAAGTCTCACGCCAAGGTGGGCGTTTACGTAGACGCCGCCAACATATCGCGCAATGGTGGCCAACGCATGCAATACGATATCCTTCGAGAGTTTGCCTGCCGCGATCACGCCGAACCCCTCCGCCTGAACGTCTACCTGTCCTATGACGAGGAGCGCGCTGAAACCAATACAATCTACCGTGACAAGGCGCGTGCCTATCAATCCGCCTTGCGCGAACTCGGCTACAAGGTCATCGAAAAACGGGTCAAGTGGTTTCAGGACGAAGCCGGCAACCGGTTCGGCAAAGCGAATGCCGACCTCGACATGGCTGTGGACGTACTGCTGCAATCAGAGAATCTGGATCGGGTGTTGCTGGCGACCGGCGATGGCGACTTCGTGCAGGTGGTCCGCGCCTTGCAAAACAAGGGCTGCCGGGTCGAGGTCCTGGCGTTCGACAACGTCTCCGAGGAACTGCGCCGGGAAGCGGACATGTACGTATCCGGGTTCCTGGTGCCGGGGCTGCTGCCGACCCGCGGCGATGATTACACCGCGCCGGCCTGGGGCGCGATGGGTTCGCGGGTGCGCGGCTACTGCTACCACCACGATGACAATAAGAGTTTTGGTTTCATGCGGTTCCTGGTCAAGCTGTCGCCGTATCTTTGGAAGACCGACTCCCGTGATTCCGACTCACCGTACCGAACGGCCTTCTTTCACGATTCCAGCCTGCCCGACGGATTCAATGTCATGAAACTGCCGTCCCGCAATCACCTCTTTGAATTCACCCTGGCCGAACCCAACGGCAAGCAACCGGTCGCCACTGATATCATCCTGGTTCACCCCACCGCGTCCTGAGTGCGGTGAATCGGCCCGTCGAGGTCCTGTCCGTCGAGAAATGCCATGCGTAATGTTCGACTTTTGAAGCTTCTGACTCTCCTGCCCCTGCTGCTGGTTCTTGGCCTCCCTGGGGTCTTCGCGAAATCCGCCGATCCGGACGCCGATCTCGTGGTCAGGGATTTGGCGCCAGTCGCCCGGCAGCAGCACCTCGATCGAACCATCGCCAACTTCCTGTCGCAGCATCATTACCGGCGCAGCAAGCTGGACGACTCGCTCTCTTCGCAGGTTCTGAGCAATTACCTCGACGATCTCGATTTCAGCCGCTCCTATTTTCTGGCGGGCGACCTCGCCCGCTTCGAGCAGTATCGCCACACCTTGGACGACGCGCTGAGGCGTGGCGACCTGCAACCGGCCTACGATATTTTCAACACCTATTTGCGGCGCTTGGCGGAGCGGACCCAACGCATCCAAACCCTGCTCCAGCAAGAGGTTCGCTTCGACCGGGACGAGTCGCTGGAAGTGGACCGCAAGGACGCACCCTGGGCCAGGAACACGGCGGAACTGGACGAAATCTGGCGCAAGCGGCTGAAGCACGAAATGCTGACTCTGATGCTTTCGGGCAAAGATCAGGCCGACGCCCGGGAATTGCTCGGCAAACGTTACGACAACCGACTGCGGCAGGCGCTGCAATCGACCAGCGATGACGTCTTTCAGTTGTACATGAACGCGGTCGCCCGAGCTTTCGATCCGCACACCGCCTATTTCTCGCCGCGCCATACCGAGAATTTCAATATCCAGATGCGGCTGTCCTTGCAGGGCATCGGTGCCGTGCTGCGGATGGAAGAGGAACAAGTGACCGTGGTCGAATTGGTCGCGGGTGGTCCGGCCGATCTCAGCCAGAAAATCCGCGCCGGCGATCGCATCATCGCGGTGGCGCAAGGCGAAGACGGCGAATGGGTCGATGTGGTGGGGTGGCGACTGGACGATGTCGTGGAACGGATTCGCGGCCCGCGCGGAACGGTGGTGCGCCTGAAAGTCGTGCCCGGCCAGATTGGCGCGGCGGCGGCGGAGCAGACCGTGCGGCTGGTCCGAGACACCATTCAGTTGGAGAAGCAGGCCGCCCGCAGCGAGATTCGAACCTTGCCCGGTCCCGACGGCGACGGCCGCGAGCTGCGGATCGGGATCATCACCGTTCCCACCTTTTATAGCGACTTTGAGGCGGCCCGGAGTGGGGTGGCCGATTACCGCAGCACCACCCGCGACGTCCGGCGTCTGCTGAAGGAATTGCGCGACGAGATCGATGGGTTGGTGCTGGATCTGCGCGACAACGGCGGGGGCTCCCTGCAAGAGGCGGTGGATCTGACCGGGCTGTTCATCAGCGGCGGACCGGTGGTCCAGGTCAGAAACGCCGGCGGCAGGATCGAGATCGAGGAGGACGGCGATTCCGGACGGGTCTACGCCGGCCCGCTGGCGGTGCTGGTGAATCACGCCAGCGCCTCGGCTTCGGAAATCTTCGCCGGCGCCATTCAGGACTATGGCCGCGGTCTCGTCATCGGCGATGCCACCTTCGGCAAGGGCACGGTTCAGACTCTGGTGGATCTGAACCGCTTCACCCGGACCCGGGAACCCCAAGGCCAGTTGAAATTGACCTTCGCCAAATTCTACCGGATCAGCGGCGGCAGCACCCAGCATCGAGGCGTTCAGCCGGATATCCACGTCCCTTCCTCGGTCCTGGACAGCGACGAAGTCGGCGAGAGCGCTCAGAGAAACGCGCTGCCCTGGGACGAAATCGCCGCCGTCCGCTATCGCGGCGACCCGCAGCTGGCAGCGCTGCTGCCGAAGCTGCGGCAACGGCACCAGGCGCGCACCAAAAACGATTCGGATTACCAGGATTTCCTGGAAGATCTGGAATTCACCCGGCGGCAGCGGGACAAGACCACGCTGTCGCTGCTGGAGAGCCAGCGGCGAGCCGAGCGAGCCTATCTCGAAAGCTGGCGGCGGGAACGCGAAAACCGCTATCGCGTCGCCCAAGGCCTGCCGCCGCTCAAGCCCGGTGACCCGATCCCGGAAGGCGAGGACAGCGCGGTCCCGGACACGACTCTGGAAGAAAGCGCCCGCATCATCGCCGACCTGATCGTGTTGAGTGGTCCCGGCGAGAAGCGGCGCTTGGTGGTGGGCGGTTAAGTTCGTGGCACCGGTTACCCTGACGGTCGATCCGGGGCTGGCCGAACGCTGCGTCGTCCTGCTCGAGCGGCTGGAGGCGCTGTTGCCGGAATCGCCGCTCGCGCCGGACTGGGAACGCGACCGGGCGTTCCGCTGGCGTCGGTGGAACCAGCGCGGTTATCTGCAAGCCGTTCGGCATCCGCACCGGCTGCGGCTGGCCGATCTGCGCCGGATCGACCGCCAGAAAGCGGCGCTCGATCTGAATGTCCGGCAATTCCTGGCCGGGCATCCCTGCAACAACGTCCTGTTGTGGGGCGCGCGCGGTACCGGCAAGTCCTCGCTGATCAAGGCGCTCCTCAACGAGTATGCCGACCGGGGCCTGCGGCTGATCGAGGTGGACAAGCACGATCTGCTCGATCTGCCGGACATCGTCGCACCGCTGTACGACCGGCCGGAACGATTTCTGCTCTACTGTGACGATCTGTCCTTCGAAGCCCACGACCCCAGTTACAAGGCGCTCAAAGCCATGCTGGATGGCTCGATCAACACCGCACCCGACAATGTACTGCTGTGTGCGACCTCCAACCGCCGCCACCTGCTGCCCGAGTCCATGCGGGACAATCAGGACGCCCGGCTCGTCGAGGGCGAGCTGCACCACGGCGAGGCGGTGGAAGAAAAAATCTCCTTGTCGGAACGCTTCGGTCTGTGGCTGGCTTTCCATCCATTCGGTCAGGAGGATTATCTGGCCATCGTCGCCTACTGGCTGGAGCAGTTGGACGACCCAGCGCGTCTCGATGACGAGGCGCGCGAGGCGGCCCTGCGCTGGGCCTTGCACCGCGGGTCGCGCAGCGGCCGGGTGGCCTGGCAGTTCGCCCGCGACTGGGTGGGCCGGCGCGGCCTGTGAGCGGCGGTCATTCCGGTTCTTCCAGACGGTAGCGGATCCAGTCGGCCAGGGCGCTGGCGCTCATGGGATTGGCGATATGATAGCCCTGCATGATGTGACAGCCCTGCGCGCTCAGCAGCGCCATCTGCTCGGCGGTTTCCACGCCCTCGGCCACCACCCGCAGACCGAGCGTGTTGCCGATCGCGGTGACGGTTGCGGCGATGGCGCGACTTTCCTCGCGGCTGGTCATTTCGGCGACGAAGCGCTGGTCGATTTTCAATTCATCGATCGGATAGGAACGCAGGCAGGCCAGCGAGAAATAGCCGGAGCCGAAATCGTCGATGCTGATGCTCAGACCGATCCGCTTGATTTCCTCCAGAATGGTCCGGGCGTGCGCGGCGTCGTCCAGCAGGGCGTCCTCGGTCAGTTCGAGACAGAGTCGGGTCGGATCGATGGCGTAGCGACCGATGCACTCATTCAAGGTCGCCAGAATTTGCGCGTGGCGGAAATGGCGGGCCGCCACATTGAACGATACCCGCACCGGCGGTAGCTTGATGTGGTCCCAGATCAGGATTTGCCGGCAAAGCTGGTCGATGACCCACTGGCTCAGAGTCACGATCAACGTGGATTGCTCGGCGATCGGGATAAACTCGCCGGGCGTGACGTAAGAACCGTCCGCGCGCCGCCAGCGCAGCAGTGCTTCGATCCCGACAACCCGCCGGCTGCGTGCGTCGATCTGCGGCTGATAGTGCAGGAACAGTTCGTCCTTCTCCAACGCCAGGCGCAGCCCGCTCTCTAACTCCAGCCGTTGCGAAGCGGCACCAGCCATGTTGCTGGTAAAAAACTGGAAGGCGTTTTTGCCGGTTTCCTTGGCCCGATACATCGCGGTATCGGCGTTGCGCAACAAAGTATGGTTGTCAGAGCCGTCGTCGGGATAGACCGCGATCCCGATGCTGCACCCGACGAACACATCACGCTCGGCGAGGTGGAACGGCTTGGCGAAGGCTTCGAGCACCCGCGAAGCGGCCAGTGCGGCATCGTGCTTCTCGATGTCCTCCAACAGGAAAGTGAACTCGTCGCCACCCAGCCGCGCCACCGTGTCCGCGACCCGGATGCAGGATTTCAGGCGTTCGGCCGCCTCGATCAGGAGTTGGTCGCCGCAATGATGGCCCAGGGCGTCATTGACGGTCTTGAAGTTGTCGAGATCGATGAACAGGACCGCTAACAGACGGTCGCTGCGCTCCAGGCGGGCCAGCGCGTGCCGCAGCCGATCGACGTACAGACTGCGGTTCGGCAGCCCGGTCAATTCATCGTGCGTGGCCAGGAATTCCATGCGCTGGTGCGATTCCCGAATCAGGGTGATGTCGCTGAGCGTGGCCACGTAGTTCAGGACGCCGCCCTCGGCATCCTCGATGGCGTTGATATTCAGCCAGCACAGATATTCCTCGCCGTCCTTGCGGCGATCCCAGACTTCGCCCTGCCACCAGCCATGCGCTTGCAGGTGGCTCCATAACGCCTGGTAGAACGCGGCGTCGTGCCGGCCGGATTGCAGCAGGCGCGGCGTCTGACCGACCGCCTCCTCACGGCTGTAGCCGGTGATCGCCCGAAAGGCACCGTTGACGGACAGAATACGGAGCTCCCGGTCGGTGACCATCACCGCCTCGGCGGCACGATCGAACATCCGGGCAGCCAGTCGGAGTTGTTCTTCAATCCGCTTGCGCTCGGTAATATCGAGCGCCTGGGTGCAGACGGCGATGACGGTGCCATCTTCCGAGAGCAGCGGAAAGCGAATCGCCAGCAGCGAACGCTGGCTTCCGGCCAGCACCAGTTGATCCTCGGATTGCACGGCGCTGCGTCGCCGCATGACCTCCAACTCCTTATTGCGGAACAGTTCCGCGATGCCTTGGGGAAAGAGTTGATAGTCGGTTTTGCCGAGAACCCTCTCGGCGCGCAGATCGAACACCCGCTCGAACTGGATGTTGACGAATTCGTAGCGGCCGACGGCGTCCTTGATCATGAAGATGGCGACTGAATTGTTCATGACCGCCAGCAGCTTGTTTTGATCGGCGCGCAGGCGGCGCTGGGCTTCGACCAGGTCGGTGTTGTCCAGCAGGGTGATGATGGCACCGCTCAATTCCTCATCGCCGCCCAAGTGCGGGCTAACGCGCAGCACATAATGACGGCTGTCCCCGACCAGTTCCCGGACCGTACCTTGCCGACACCGCAGCACCTCGCTGATGGTTCGACTGAAATCCGGCACGTCGGCCGGCCAGGTGATTTCCCGCAGGCTGGTGCCGACGGCGGTGGCGTTCAACCGAAACAGGCGCGCGGCCTCCGGGTTGAAGCGGGTCAGGTGCAGTCGGCGATCGACCGCGATCAACGGAAAATCCAGGCTGTTCTGGATATTCCGCAACTCGGCGTTGGCCTCCTCCAGCTCGCTGGTCTTGACCTGCAATTCTTCGTTAAGGGTGGTCAACTCCTCATTGGTGGATTGCAATTCCTCGTTGGAGGCTTGCAGCTCCTCGTTGGAGGCTTGCACTTCTTCGTTGAGCG
>REEE01000344.1 GCA_007695245.1 Candidatus Competibacteraceae bacterium
GTATGGGGGCATGGCAAAGTCTCCTCGGGTTAAGGTGCTTCAACAAGGACTGGCTGGCTGAAGACCCCACGGGGACTTGCTGGCTGGCTGGGTCGGGTTTTCAGGATCGTGCGGGAACGCGAAGTCGTCGCGGCGCTCCGGTCAGTCGGTCGGGTCGGTGATGAAACCCAGTTTGAGGACGCCGGCTCGTTGCGCCGCCGCCATCACTTGAATCACGTTTTCGTAGGCCACGCGCCGGTCGCCGCGGATGTGCAGTTCGGGTTGGGGCTCCTGGGTGGCCGCCCGTTCGAGGCGCAGGAACAGTTCCCGCTCGTCGACGCGGGTCTGGTTCCAATGCACCGCGCCGTCGGCCGTGATGGCGATCGTGACGGTTTCCGGCTCGACGAGGAGGCGCTCGTTCTGGGCGCGCGGTAGATCCAGTTTGACGGTGTGCGTCACCACCGGCACGGTGATGATGAAGATGATCAGTAAGACGAGCATGATATCGACCAGCGGGATCATGTTGATCTCGCTCATCTCCGCGTCGTGTTCGTCCGATCCGTTGCCGAAGGCCATGTCAGCTCGCCTCCTTCACGATGCGCGCCACCCGCAGCGCGGGGCGGTTCACCGGCGCGCCGGTTAGAAAATAGGAATGAAGTTGGTGCGCGAAGCGGTTGAGCTGCCCGAGCACGCCCTTGTTGGCGCGGATCAGCAGGTTGTAGCCCAGCACCGCCGGAATCGCGACCGCCAGGCCGAACGCGGTCATGATCAGCGCCTCGCCGACCGGACCCGCGACCTTATCGATGCTGGCCTGCCCCGAGACCCCGATGCTCACCAGCGCGTGGTAGATGCCCCACACCGTCCCGAACAGGCCGATGAACGGCGCGGTCGATCCGACCGAGGCGAGGATGGCCAGGCCGCTCTGCATCCGCTCGGCGCTCTCGTCGATGGTGGTGCGCAGGCAGACCGTGAGCCACTCGGCCAGACTTAGCTGGCCGTGCAGTTCCTGCCGGCGGGCGAGATGGTGGTCGCGGGCGTGGATGCCTTCCTCGACCAAATGCCGGAAGGGGTTGGCGCGGCGACGATTCGGGCCGAGCAGCTCCAGACCTTCTTCGAGACTCTCGGCGTGCCAGAAGCGCGAGGAGGCGCGCGCCGCGCGGCGCAGCCGCAGCGCCCGCAGGCCCCGGTTCACGATCAGGTACCACGTGACGATCGACATCAGCAGCAGGACGGCCGCGACGCCCTTGATGACCAGGTCACCCTGCTCCCAAAGGGCCATGATTCCGTAGGGGTTCTGGTCGAGGAGCGAGGGTTCCAGGATTTCCTGGCCGTTCGCGAGGCTCGGAGTGAGGCTGTCTGATGCTGCGGCCGTGGTCTCGTCGGGGACGGCGGTCTCGTCGGGGATGGTGGAGTCGATAAGCGCGGGCTCGGCGTCCGCCGCCGCGCCGGAGGGTTCGGCCGCGGACGTCTCGGACGACTCCGAAGCGGCGTTGGTGGCGCCCGCTGATTCGGGAATAGCCGGCTCAGGGTTTGGAGATGGTGATGCATTCGGTTCCACGGTGGTAATCCTCGTTAAGTCAACATGCGGAACCCGCGTTACGGGTTCAGCGAGAACACGATGGGTTGGACGTACCAATACGCGATCGCCTGGCCGCCCTGGCGCGCGGGCACATAGCGCCAGCGCTGCACGGCATCAAGCGCCGCCTGATCGAGCCGACGGTGGCCGCTCGATGCGCGCAGCCGGATTTGGCCCACCGAGCCGTCGGGCAGGATGTGGACGTCCAACAGCACCCGACCTTCTTCCCGCAGCCGCCGCGACGGGGCCGGATAAACCGGAGCCGGGTTGTTCAGATGCGCGGCATCGACGCGCGGCGGCACGACCGGCGACGGTGGACCGGGTGGACCGGGCGGGCCGGACGGACCGGGCGGACCGGGTGGCCCCGACGGTCCTGCGGGCGGTCGAGTCTGGCTTTGCGCCGAACCGGGCGTCCGGGTCTCGGGCTTGGCTGCGGCTGGTTTCGGCGGTCGCGCGGGCTTCGGCTCCGGTTTGGGCGCCGTGAGGGCTCTCTCCGAAGGCGGCTTGGGTTTCGGGGGCGGGGGTGGTTCCGGCTTGGGCCTGGGCTTGGGTTCCGGCGGTGGCGGCTCCGGTTCTGGTGGTGGCGGTGTGGGTTCAGGTTCCGGTGGTGGTGGCGGTTCCGGCGGTGCCGGCGCGGGTTCGGGGGGACCCGGCACGGACGCCGGCGGCGCCGTCGGCAGCGGTTGCGGCGGCGTCAGCGCCTCGCCCGGCACCAGCACTCCTTGAATCGAGGGCGGCACGACCTGCGGCGGGGTATGCCCGAGACCCATCGTTACCCAGAACAGCAGCCCGACGTGCGCCGCGACAACGATGACGAGCGAGCCGATGCGTTCCAGGTGGATCATCGGCTGTACCTGGCGACCGAAAGTCCCGTTGCGCCGCCGGCGAGAACGTCGCCGCCGGCGGACGAGCAGTCATCCGGCCAACCAGGTTGCAGAGAGAGAAACGGAAGGAGAACGGTGGTGATGACAGACACAGCGGTACTCTGTAAGGTCAGTCTTTGAGGTAAAAGTGGGCCAATGGCCTCCCTCCTGCACTCGTTTAGCGGATCCGCCGTTTTCGACCCAGGCCAATCAAGCCCGCGCACCCCAGCGCGAGCAGCCCCAGGGTGCCGGGTTCGGGGACGGCGACGGAACGTTCGACGACGATGCTGCCGC
>REEE01000006.1 GCA_007695245.1 Candidatus Competibacteraceae bacterium
CGTCGAAGTAGCCGTGGTGATAGGCGTAGCGGGTGACGAAGCGGTTGCGGCTGATGTGGTCGAGGGTCTCGACCCGCTCGACGACGTGAACCGGGAACGGCAGCTTGGTGAGCCAGGGTGTGCCTTCCTCCTGGTCCCGCAGATAGAAATAGGTCGAAGGCGCGTAATGCACCCGCGTTTCGGCCCCCAGGTTGTTGCGGGTGCCGATCAGCAGATGCGGTTTGCCCTCGGCCATCAGCTTCAGGTATTTCATCGGCGCGCGGCTGTCCGCGGGGAGCGGCGAGGACCAGACCAGACAGGCGGTGCCGTTGCCCAACAGATCCACGGCCGCGATGGACGCCACGTTGTCCACCGGCGGCAAGCCGGACAGCTCATGGGCCGGGCTCCAGGCGTTGCCGCACTGGTTGAACCAGAGGCGGGTCTGGTTGCGACCCAGGTAAATGAGGTCTGTCGTCCCGGAGCCGTCGAGGTCGGCCAGGCGGATGCGGCGCGGGTCGAACTGGTCCGGTGCATCGAACCAGGGCGCGTCGTCCATGGTGACCTTGGCGCCGAAGCGACCGTAGCCGAGGTTGGGCCAGTAGCACGCCTCGCCGTTGCGGATGCGCGCGATATCGCTCAGCCCGTCGCCGGACAGGTCGGCCAGGAACAGGGTCTGGGTGCCGTCGGCGAACACGACGCGCGGGCCGCGCTCCTCATCGGTCGGTACGCTGACGCGGTTCGCCGGGCCGAAGCCGTCTTCCGCCAGCGACGGGTACCAGGTCAGCGCCCAATCCTCGGTGATCAGCACGTCGGCGTGGCCGTCGCCGGTCAGGTCGACGAACTTCAGGTTCGGGTCGTTCCAGGCCAGATTGGGGAGCGAGGTAAACGGACGGAAGGATTCCCAGTCCTGATCATCGGTGCGCTCGTAGAAACCGGCCATCGGCGGATCGAGCTCCACCAAATCGACTTGGCCGTCGCCGGCCAGATCGAGAAATTGCGCGCCTTGAGCCAGAGGGCTGCCACGGGGTATGCGCGCGACTGCTTCGAGGGGCGAGAAGCGGGCGGAATCCCCCGGCGTCACCCGATCCGCCGCCAGCGCCGATTGGTTGCGTTTGTAGAACCAGCCGCCGCCCTGCTCCGTGAGGACACCCGAGAGCCCTTCACCGTCGAGATCGAGCCACTGGTACGCGGCACCGTCCACCCCAACGGGCAGGTTCTCGATGCTGGCGGGATCGACGTCATGGATGTCCTGGCCGATCACGGCCTGGCTGTATTCGAACTCCAGCGGTGGCAGGGATCGCCGGAGATAGCCGCCCGCGTCAGCGCGCTGGTAGCTGTTTTGGGTCACGGCGGTGACGAACGCGGCGACGGGCGTTTCCTGGTAGTCGAACGCCGTCGAACGCACCAGGCAGTTTTGACCCACGCCCACTTCATCGGGGAAGTGATGGAACATCAGCACGCGCCGGCACAGCCGCGTGGTGCGTACCTCGAAACCGGCCCGGTAGCTCGAGAAGGGGTCGTGGCGGGCAAGCCAGTCGCCGGCATCGTTGGGTTTCGGGTCGGCCAAATCGTGTTCGCCGTAATCGAAGACCACTTCGAACATCCAGCCGGCGTTGTTTCGGTGCGTCGGGGTCAGGGTGTGCGGGCGATGGCCCGCGTCGTCCAGCAGCGGCGTACGGTTGCCGTAGTGAATCCGCTTCAGGTAGCGGTTGCGGGCACGCCGGGAATCGTCGCCCTCGCCGCGATTGCGCTCGTGGGCTTGGCTCAGGTCGATTCCCGTGCCGTCCTCGGGCTTGTACTCGTAGACGACGGCGTTGCCCTGGTCGTCGCGGGTTTCGCAGATCAGCCAACTGAAGATGCGCCCCCCATCCTCGGGATCGGCGACGCGCGAGTTTTCGTCCTGGCCGTAGATCGTGAGGAGGTTGTCCTTGGAGAGGGAGCGCCAGTGGACGTCGCCAGTTTCGATGTGGGTCCAGCGTTCGATGCGCGCGAACAGCCCCTCGATGCGCGGGCGGTAGCGCCGCACCCGGAAGACTTCGATGTCGTCCTCGTGGACGATTTCGATGTCGTCCTCGTGGATGATCAGGTTGCCAGACCCATCCCGGACCCAGCCGCCAACCGCGTCCCGATAGTAGCCGGGATGCGCGGCGACCCAAGTGCCATCGGGGTCCTGGCGGTAGACGGGCACCAGATCCTCCGCGCCGGACAGGATGAAGACATCCGATTCCTCGGCGTCGAGGTACTGGGGCAATCCCTTGTCGGTCTTGCGGGTGATCGCCGGCAGGGAGAGATTCCAGCCGAAACCAAGCGGCCCGTTGCCCGCGCCGGAATCGTAGGACAGGGAAAGTTGCGGACCAAAGCCAGAGCGACCGGGACTGGTGGCGATGGGCACGGACAGGGAGCCGGTGCCGGTGACCGGGTTGGCGGCGAACTTCTCGCCCATGTCGCGGATGGCGCCGCCGCCCTTGGGGAGCTCAATCGATGGGGCCGCGAACGGTTGTGACGGTTCGGCTTGTTCGCCGGGCTGCTGCGACTTGTGGATCATGTCGGCCCTCCAATCCACCAACGCTAAAACAGGCCCGGATAAGCCACGCATCCGCTGATATCGCTGTCTTTGCGTTATTGAATGATGGTCCGGCGCTGTCCGAAACCGAGCAGCAGCGCGAACCCCGAAGCGACTGCGACCGCAAAATCACCTGAATGGCTACTTTGAGTGTAGTTTCCTGTCTCCG
>REEE01000005.1 GCA_007695245.1 Candidatus Competibacteraceae bacterium
GCGGCCGGGATGGACCTCGACGACCTGGACCCGCCAGGCCGGTTCCGGAGCCGCCGCGGGCGGCGTCACCGGGCGGGTCGCCCGCAACAGCAAGAAACCCACCACGGCCAAGCCAAGCAGGACGAGAGGGAGCAACCGGCGCATCCAACGCGAGCGCGACGGGCCAGGATTGACGGGGTCGGACATGAATGAGGGGAAGCCGGGTGGATTACCGCTGGACGCTGGCGCCGAGCCGGTTCTGGACGGTCTCCACGGTGCCGATGTCGTTAAAAATACCGACGTAGTGAGCAATCTGGCCCTCGGGATCGCGCAACACGGTAATGCCGAGCCACTCGGGATAAATCTCGCCGTTCTTGCGCCGGTTCCAGATTTCGCCCTGCCAGCGGTCCTTCTGTTCCAGGGCGGCCCACATTGTCTGATAGAAACTCCGCTCGTGTCGTCCCGAAGACAGGAGGTTCGGATTCCGGCCTCGCGCTTCATCCAGCGAGTAACCGGTCACCGTGGTGAAGGCGCGATTGACCATGATGATGTGATTGTCGGCGTCGCTGATCAGAATGCCTTCGGCGCTCTGCTCGTAGACCGCCGCGGCCAGCCGTAATTCCCGTTCGGCGCGCGCCTGGGCCTCTTCCGCCAGGCGCCGCTGGCGCTCGCGCTCGAAATGCTCCAGGGCCAGCGATACATTGGCCGCCATCTGGTCGAGCAGGCGGATCAGCTCCAGATCGAAAAATTCCGGCTCGGAGGCATACAGACTGAACACGCCGACCACTTCGCCCGCGCGCTTCAGCGGAAAGGCGGCGCAGGACCGGACCCCGGCGGTCGCCACCAGCGGTTGCCAGTCGGCATTCTCGCCGCCCAGATCGCGGCGCAAATCGTTGCCGACCCAGTGCGCGCCGCCGGCCAGCACCAGCCGCGCCGGCCGATACGGCAAGCCCGCGCCGGCGGCGATCGGCTCCTCGACCGACAACAGGCGCCCGCGCAGTTCGCCATAGGCCGCCGTCACCCGCAACCGCCGCGAGTCCGGCTCCAGCAAGCCGATCCACGCGCCCTTGAGTTCGCCGCATTTTACCGCGATGCGACAGACTTCCTCAAACAAACCATCGGCGTCTTCCCCATGGAAAATCGCCTGATTGGTCAGGCTCAGCGCCGCGTGGAAGCGGCTGACCCGCGCCAGCCGCTGCTCGGCCAGCTTGCGGTCGGTGATGTCGTACACCACGGCGATGAAATACTCGGGCCGGCCGTGGGTATCCCGCATCAGCGACAGGGTCAGATCCACCCAGACGATGGCGCCATCCTTGCGCAGATAGCGCTTTTCCACCGAATACGTGTGAATCCGGCCCGTCAGGATCTGCTCCTGCAATTGCCGATCCTTATCCAAATCATCCGGATGGGTGATGTCCTGAAAGGTCTTTTGCAACATTTCCAGGCGACCGTAGCCGACGATCGCGCAGAGCCGGTCGTTGACCCGCAGCCAGCGGCCATCGGGCGCCACGTGGGCGATCCCCACCGCCGCCTGCTCGAAGGTGCCCCGGAAGCGGCGCTCGCGCTCGGCCAGTTCGATTTCGGCCTGTTTGCGCTCGGAAATATCGCGAACCACGGATTGGAAAAAGCGGCGGTCCTGATCGAGCAAGGCCCGGGCGCTGACCTCGACCGGGAATGTGGTCCCATCCCGTCGCTGGTGCCAAACCTCGAACAGCGCGCCGCCGATTTGGGCCACCCGGCGGTATTCGCTATCCACCGCGGCCCGCGAACCGGGCGCCCGCAACACGCTGACATGCTGGCCCCGCAATTCTTCGGGAGCATAGCCATAGAAATCCCGCACCCGATCGTTGGCCTCGAGGATGGCACCATCCTCGGCCAACAGCACCACCACATCCAGGGATTGTTGCAGCAGCGCTTCATAACGGCGGCGCAGGTTGGCGCTTTCCAGTTCGGCGCGCAACCGCTCCAGTTCGAAACGCGCTTCGATGCTTTGCCACCAGAACAGCATCCCGGCGATCCCGGCACCCAGCGCGAATAGCAGCACGAATCCAATCCAGACCAGCAGATGCCAGGCGGAACCCGCCTCTTCGGCCAGCGCCAGCGCGACCTCGCGATAGGCGGCCACGCCCAATAACAACACCCCGCCCACCAGCGCCGCCAGCAGGGCCAAGGGCAGCCAGACCGCGCGCGGCGCTGGAGCAAAAGCGTCGAGACGGCGGGACGCCAGGCACCGCTCGAATTCGAGCTGGCGCAACAACAAAAACAGCAGCAGGGTGGTGGCGCCGACGAACGCCCAGTCCTTGACGGTTTGCAGGCGGGCCGTCGCGACCGCGTCTAGGCCCAGCCACAGCACGAGTTGGTTGGATCCGAAGACCCAGAAGATCGCGATCAGCCCGTAGGCGAGCGCCAGAACCAGCGCCTTGGAGGTCACGACGCGCGCCCGATGGTTCGACCGACGGTTGGATTAATCGATGGCGGCGGCGCGCCGGTGGGCCAGCGACGTTGCTCCAGGGTCATGATTTTGGTTCCAGAAACGGGGTGGGTCGGATACGCTAGGATTTTTAACCACGTTAAATATAGCCCAATGCAGCGCAGCGATATTCTGGCTTTTCTGGTTGCTCTCGGCATCACCGGTTTAATGACCTGGGGATTGGTGTACTTCGTCAATACCTGGTGGGCGCGGTTGCCAGGGATCGTCGCCCTGATCATCTGCATCCTGCTGGCGG
>REEE01000269.1 GCA_007695245.1 Candidatus Competibacteraceae bacterium
CCTCACCACCTATCGGTTTTCAAAATAGTCGGGGTCACCAGTTAGAAAGCGGCATTAACTGCTTGATTTACCGTTGCAGGAACCCTGCCGAAAGGTTCTGAAACCATGGTTTGGGGCAAACTGATGGGTGGTGAGCATTTCCAACAGCAATTCTCATTTTGGCGATTTTGCCTGTTTCAGGCTACGAAGGAGCAGGCTCGAGGTGAGGCATGAGCGTCCTCGCGGCGGGTGGGAGGCGAACCGGCACGACCTGACCCGGTTTGAAGCTGTTGAGCATAAAGGTCATCAAGTCGTCCCAACTCTCGAAGCATAAGTAACGGGTTAGGGTGCGCAGATCATCAAAAAACTGCTGCCGGGAGGGGAGTTTCTGGCGCAGCAGCCGGTATTGATCATCCATCCACTCCAACACCGTAGCGTGGGAACGAGATGTAGGTAAGGGCTTTGCTGGAAATCGCCTACGCCTCCGACGATCTCGGCGCTTGAAAATCGTCCTTCTTCCCTGACCATCTCCCTCGTGATCCTTCAAAAATAACAGGCACGGATTTCCCGTACCCACATTATTTTTGGAGTTGACAAAGTTTGCTTGTCTATCGTTATATAAATGAAAATATAGCGATAGGCGGCGCGGGAGACCCGATATGCCCAAGCCTCAAGCTCTTGAATTTTCAGGTCGATTCTGGCTGAACCGGGAGGGTCATGGCTATCTCGGCGCGGGCCGCATCGATCTGCTGGAATGCATCGGCGAGTGCGGTTCCATCACCCAGGCCGCCAAGCGGGCGGGCATGAGCTACAAAACCGCCTGGGATGCGGTGGAGGCAATGAACAACCTGGCCGACCGGCCGTTGGTGGTGCGCGCCACCGGTGGCAAGGGCGGCGGCGGCACGCACCTCACCGATTATGGAGAGCAGGTCATCGCCGGCTACCGGCTGATGGAAGCCGAGCATCGGCGGTTTCTGGCCCGCATGGCGGCAGGTGTACCCAACTTCGATCAGATCAACAATCTACTGAGGGCTATCAGCATGAAAACCAGCGCCAGAAATCAGTTTCTCGGGCAGGTCAGTGACTTGGAAAAGGGAGCGGTCAACAGCGAGGTGAAAGTGAACCTGGGCGAGGGGCTGGAGATTTTCGCCATCGTCACCAACGAGGCCGTGGACGACCTCGGTCTGGCACCGGGCAAGGAGACGCTGGTGCTGATCAAGTCGAGCTTCGTGCTGCTCTCCCCAGACGAGAACCTGCGGATCAGCGCCCGCAACCGGCTGTGCGGCACGGTGCGGGAGACCACGCCGGGCGCGGTCAACTGCGAGGTCAAGCTGGAACTGCCCGGCGGGCGGACGCTGACCGCCATCATCACCAAGGACGCGTTCGAGGAGTTGGGCTTTGCGCCGGGACAGCGCGCCTGCGCCTTGATCAAGGCGTCCCATGTGATTCTCGCTGTCAACGATTGATTGCCGTGACGACTCTGACGGAGACCGCATGATGCAAGGCATTCGCCGCCTGCTGGTTGCCACGCTGGTAATCCTGGTCGCCAGTTTAAGCGCTCCAGCGGCGCTTGCTGGCAGCTTGACCATCGTCGCCGCCGCCGATGTGAAATTCGCCATGGACGAAATCGTCGCCGCCTTTCGCGAGGCCCATCCAGACGACAGAATCCGTGTCATCTACGGTTCCTCGGGCAAGTTCCATACGCAGATTCAGCAGGGCGCGCCCTTCGACCTTTACTTTTCGGCGGATATCGCGTTCCCGCGGGGGTTGGAAGAAAAAGGTTTGTCGGCGGGGCCGACCCGGCCTTACGCGGTCGGGCGGATCGTCCTCTGGAGCAACGTGCGGGATGCAACCCAGATGACCTTGCAGGATCTCGCCGATCCGACCATCCGCAAGATCGCCATCGCCAATCCCCGTCATGCCCCCTACGGGATGCGCGCGGAAGAGGCGCTGCGTTCGGTCGGGTTGTGGGACCCGCTACAGGGCAAGATCGTCCAGGGTGAGAACATCGCTCAGACCGCCCAATTCGTGCAGACCGGCAACGCCGAGGTTGGGATCATCGCCCTGGCGCTCGCGCTGAATCCCACGCTGGCCGAGGCGGGCGGTTATCACCTGATCGACGATAGCCTGCACGAGCCGCTGGAACAGGGCTTCATCATCACCCAACGCGCCGCGAACAATCCGTTGGCCGCGGCTTTCGCCGATTTCATGGACGGTCCGGCGGCGCGTGAGATCATGATTCGCTACGGCTTCATCCTGCCGGGCGAAGCCGCGCAATAAGGCTGGGAGGGAAAAATTCCCGATGGCCGCGCTTTCCAACGCCGACTGGGCGGCAGTTTGGCTCACCTTCAAACTCGCCAGCGTCACCACGGTGATCTTGCTGATCGTCGGTACCCCTATTGCCTGGTGGTTGGCGCGCACCCGGTCGCGCTGGAAGGGGGTGGTGGGGGCGGTGGTGGCGTTGCCGCTGGTGTTGCCGCCCACCGTGCTGGGCTTCTATCTGCTGGTGGCGATGGGTCCCTACGGACCGGTCGGCCAGTTTACCCAGTGGCTGGGCATCGGGTTGCTGCCCTTCACCTTTCCGGGTCTGGTGGTGGGGTCGGTGTTTTACTCCCTGCCTTTCGTCGTGCAGCCGGTGCAGAACGCCTTCGAGGCGGTGGGCGAACGCATGTTGGAGGTGGCCGCCACCTTGCGCGCCAACCCTTGGGATACCTTTTTCACGGTCGTTTTGCCGCTGGCCAAGCCCGGCTTCATCACCGCCGCCATTCTCGGATTCGCCCACACGGTGGGGGAATTCGGCGTGGTGTTGATGATCGGCGGCAACATTCCGGAAAAGACCCGCGTGGTGTCGGTGGCTATTTACGACCATGTCGAAGCGTTGGAATACGCTGAGGCCCACGTGCTGGCCGGCGGCATGTTGTTGTTCAGCTTCGTGGTGCTGCTGGCGCTGTATTCCCGCAAGGGGGCGAGCGTGTGGAAGTAAGCGCATCGCGCTTGGCCTCACCGGATTAAGCCCACGGTGAGCGGTTGCAGTCGTTTAGGGGTTTAGCCAAGATGCCCCGGCACTCTCTCAACTTCGGTCACTGGAGAAAATCATGGATCCATCTTTGATCAGCCGAGATCCCGAGATCATGAGCGGGGCGTTGTGCTTTACGGGTACCCGCGTACCCGTGCAGACCCTTTTCGACTACCTGGAAGGCAGTTCCTCCCTGGAAGACTTCCTGGAGGATTTTCCTTCAGTCCAGCGCGCGGCGGCGGTTGCGGTGCTCGAGGCGGCGCGCACGCGCCTGTTTGCCGATGCGCTTGCTGCTTGACGAATCGGTGCCGAGACGGCTGCGGCGGTATCTTCCGGCTCACAAGGTACGGACCGTCGTCGAAATGGGCTGGGGCGGCGTCAAGAACGGGAATCTCCTTGCGCTGGCGGCGCACGATTTCGACGCATTCATCACGGTCGATAAAAATCTTCCGTATCAGCAGAACTTGCAGACGCTGCCCGTGGCTGTGGTGCTCCTGAACGCGGTTTCCAACGAGCTTTCGATACTGCTACAACTGCTCCCGCAGTTGGAAGAAGCGCTTGCCCGACTCCAGCCAGGAAGCTATGTTCAAGTCGTCAACCGCGCGACGAGCAGCGACAAATTGACCTGAAATGACCGCGCAAGAAGCCATCCATGCCCGTTTCCAGATCATCTGGCCGGGCTTTACGCTGGACGTCGATCTCGACCTGCCCGGACGCGGCGTAACCGCGCTGTTCGGGCATTCCGGTTCGGGTAAGACCACGCTGCTGCGTTGCCTGGCCGGACTGGAGCGGCAGAGCAGCGGGTCCCTGCGTTTCAAGGGTGAGGTCTGGCAGGACAGCGCGCGCGGCGTTTTTCTGCCGACGCATCAACGGCCGATTGGCTACGTCTTTCAGGAAGCGAGCCTGTTTCCGCATCTGTCGGTATGGAAGAACCTGGACTATGGGCGCAAGCGCGTCAACAGCGGCCATCGAGTGTCGCTGGATCATGCGGTGGAACTGCTCGGGATCGGCCATCTGCTCGACCGGATGCCCGACCGGTTGTCCGGCGGCGAGCGCCAGCGGGTGGCCATCGCCCGCGCGCTCGCCACCAGTCCGCGCCTGTTGCTGATGGATGAGCCGCTGGCGGCGCTGGATCTGAAGCGCAAGAGCGAAATCCTGCCTTATCTGGAACGCCTGCACGACGAGTTGGAAATCCCGGTGTTCTACGTCAGCCACTCGCCCGACGAAGTGGCGCGGCTGGCGGATCACGTCGTGCTGCTGGCTGAAGGCCGGGTGATGGCGCAGGGCGGCTTGCGGGAGACTCTGGCGCGGCTGGATCTGCCCACCGCCTTCACCGAGGACGCGGGGGTGGTGATCGAAGCGGTGGTGGCGGAGCACGACGAAGCCTATCACTTGACCCGGCTGGATTTTCCGGGAGGCAGCGCGGTCGTCGCCCATCGCCCGGAAGCCATCGGTCACCGGTTGCGGTTCCGCGTTCATGCGCGCGACGTGAGTCTGGCGCTGGCCCGCGCCGAAGGGACCAGCATCACTAATCTGCTGCCCGCGACCGTGACCGAGATCGCCGACGCCGACACGCCGGCGCATGTGCTGGTCCGGCTGGACGCCGGCGGTACGCCCCTCATCGCCCGCATCACCCGCCGTTCCCGCGATCATCTGGGCGTGACGCCCGGCCAGCCGTTGTGGGCGCAGATCAAGGCGGTGGCATTGCTGGCATGATGAAAAATAACCGATTAACGATTGCCGGGAATCCCCTCTCATGTATCGATGCGCTCTGTCCGATGAAGCCCTGAACCGCTTGCTGGCCGACGATGTGCCCGCCGGCGACCTGACCACCGAATCTCTGGGCTTGCGGGGCCAACCCGGCCGCCTCGAATTTCGCGCTCGGGGTGCGATGACCGTCTGTGGGGTCGAAGAGGCCGCGCGGCTGTTCGCGCTGGCTGGAGCCAGTGCCCATGAGAGGGTTCCTTCTGGCACTACCGTGGAAAATGAGACGTTGTTGCTGACCGCCGAGGGCTCGGCGGACACCCTGCACCAGGCATGGAAGGTCGCTCAGACCCTGGTCGAGTGGGCGAGCGGGATGGCCAGTGAAGCCGCTAAGCTGGTCCGGGCCGCCGCGCCGGTTCCCGTCGCCTGCACCCGCAAGAACGCGCCGGGGGCCAAGGCGCTGTCGATCAAGGCGATTCAGGCGGGTGGCGCGATCCTGCATCGCCTCGGCTTGTCCGAGACCCTGCTGGTGTTCGCCGAACACCGCCTCTTTCTCGACGAGCCGCCCAGCGCGACCATCGCTCGACTGCAAACCCGCCAGCCGGAGAAGAAGATTGTGGTGGAAGTCGGGTCCGAAGACGAGGCGCTGACGTGGGCGCACGCTGGTGCCCAGGTTCTGCAACTGGAAAAGTTCGCACCCAGCGCCGTGCGCGCCTGTCGGACGCGCCTGGACAGGGAGGGCTTGCGCCCGGTGCTGGTCGCCGCGGGCGGAGTTCGCGTGGACAACGCGGCTGAATATGTCGCCGCCGGAGCGGACCTGATCGCGACCTCGGCACCCTACAGCGCCGCGCCGCGCGATGTGCGGGTGCAATTCTTCAAGGCGCAACCATGACCGGAAACGCCCAAGCTTTCTCTTGGGGAAAAACCTGGGTTGACGCCCGAAGAATCCGCTCCACGGCCAGGGTCCAGACTGTCAGCCCGATAGTGAGACGGGTTGGCGTCGGTGCTTCAACAACACCAACGACCGACCCTTCGTCGGATAAGGCTCTTCGGAAGGATGGCCGAAGCCCTCGGTCGGCTGGCCGTGCGGCAGCGCAGTGTCCACCAGCACCTCGAACATGGCGTCATCGCGCAGGATCGGCAGCACGAACGGGATTTCCTCATGATGGGCGTTGAACAGCAGCAGGAAATCGTCGTCTTCCAGCGCGTGGCCGCGCTCGTCCCAGTCGCCCAGCGCGTTACCGGGTAGATACAACCCCAGACAGCGGGCGTAATCGTGACTCCATTCGTCGTCGTCGATCTCCCGGCCGTCGGGATTGAACCAGAGAATGTCGCGGACCCCATCGCCGTGAATGCCCCGGAAGTAATGCCGGCGGCGGAAGGTCGGATGTTCGCGGCGCAAGCGCACCAGCCGCTGCGTGAACATCAATAATTCGCTGTTTTCCGGCAACCAGGCCAGATCCCAGTCGAGCCAACTGAGTGCGTTATCCTGGCAATAAGCGTTGTTGTTGCCGCGCTGGGTGCGACCCACCTCGTCGCCGGCTTGCAACATCGGTATTCCCTGCGACAGCAGCAGAGTCGCCAGCAAATTACGGCGCTGGTGCAGGCGCAGCGCCAAAATTTCCGGGTCCTCGGTATCGCCCTCCGCCCCGCAGTTCCAACTGCGATTGTGCGATTCCCCGTCCTGGTTGTTTTCCCCGTTGGCCTCGTTGTGCCGCTCGTTGAAGCTGACCAGATCGTACAGCGTGAAGCCGTCGTGGGCCGTAATAAAGTTGATGCTGGCGCAGGGCCGGCGGCCGTTGTGCTGGTAGAGATCGGCGGAGCCGGTCAGACGATAGGCCAGCTCGCCGATCAACCCGCCCTCGCCGCGCCAGTAATCGCGCACCACGTCGCGGTATTTACCGTTCCACTCGCTCCAACTGGCCGGAAACTGACCGACCTGATAGCCGTGCTCGCCCACGTCCCACGGTTCGGCGATCAGCTTGACCTGCGCCAGCACCGGATCCTGATGGACAACATCCATGAACGTCCCCGCCTGATCCACCTCGCCATCCGCCCCCCGCGCCAGCGCGGCGGCCAGATCGAAGCGGAAGCCGTCCACATGCATCTCCTGCACCCAGTAGCGCAGGCTGTCCATGACCAGTTGCAGCACCTGGGGATGAGCGGTGTTCAGCGTATTGCCGCAACCCGTGTAATCCATGGTGTAGCGCGGATGTTCGGGCGACAAGCGGTAATACACCGCATTGTCGAGCCCGCGAAAACTCAGGGTCGGGCCGAACTGGTTGCCTTCGGCGGTGTGGTTGTACACCACGTCGAGCAGCACTTCGATGCCGGCCGAGTGCAGGCTTCTGACCATGCTTTTGAACTCGCTCACCGGATGGTCGGTGGCGGCGTAGCGCGGGTCGGGAGCGAAATAACCGAGGGGACTGTAGCCCCAGTAATTGCGCAAGCCCCGGTCGAGGAGGTGACGCTCGTCCACGAAATAATGCACGGGCAACAACTCCACCGTCGTCACTCCGAGCGCCTTGAGATAATCGATCACCGGTCCGCAACCCAGGCCGGCATAGGTGCCGCGCAGGTGCGGCGGCACGTCGGGATGGCGCATGGTGAACCCGCGCACGTGCAGCTCGTAGATCAGGGTGTCGTGCCAGGGGATGCGCGGCGGCCGGTCGTCGCCCCACATGAAGGCGGGGTCCGCGACCTGACAGCGCGGCATCCCCGGCGCGCTGTTGCGGGTATTGAAACTGAGATCCTCGCTGCGGTGGCCGATCCGGTAACCGAATTGGGCGTCGCTCCACTGGATCTGGCCGACGATGGCCTTGGCGTAGGGATCGAGCAGCAGTTTGTGCGCGTTGAATCGATGCCCTGCTTCCGGTTGATAGGGGCCTTGAACCCGGTAGCCGTACAACAGGCCGGGACGGGCTTCCGGCAGATAGCCGTGCCAGACTTGGCCGGTCTGCTCGCGCAAGGGAATTTGGGCGATTTCATGCCGGCCTTTGGGATCGAACAGGCACAGGCTCACTTGCTCGGCATGGGCCGAGAATACGGCGAAATTGACGCCTTCCCCGTCCCAACTGGCGCCCAACGGATACGGCCGGCCCGGCCAGACCGGGGTCGTCGCTTTATTCATGCTCTCTCCCCTGATCCCCTCTCCCTCAAGGGGAGAGGGAGCGCTGAGTTACTCGCTGTAGGCCCGCAGGGTCGAGGTCACCTCGCCCGGCGGCACCACGGTGATACCGCCCTGGGTCACCTGGTACAGGCGGCTGTCCTGTTCCGGGTCGTAACCGATGCGCGTGCCGGCTTCGATCACGTTGTAGCTGCTGATGATGGTCCGCCGCAATCGGGCGCCGCGCTTGATCCAGACATTGTCCTGGATCACGCAATCCTCGATCTCCACGTCGTCCTCGACGATCACCTCGCGGCGGATGATCGAGTTGCTGATCGAAGCCTGCCGCACCATCGAGCCAGCGGCGATCACGCTGTTTTGCACCTTGGCGTCGAGCAGGCGGGCGACCGGCCCCTGATAGTTACTGGAAAAGATCCGCCACAGCGGGTTGAACATGTCGAAGCGGGGTTGCGCGCCCAACAGATCCTGGTGCGCGCTGAAATAGGCGTCCCGCGTCCCGACATCCCGCCAGTAAGCCTGCTCCTCGTAGGATTTGACCCCCGGCACCTGGTTGGTGGCGAAGTCGTAGGCGAACACCCGATGGGTGTTTTTCAGTTGCGGCAGCACGTGATGGCCGAAATCGTGCTCGTCGCGGCGGTTGGCTTCCTTGAGCGCCTGCACCAGGATCTTGGCGTCGAACAGATAGTTGCCCATCGAGGCATAGGCGCGGGTCGGATCGGAGGGCATCGCCGGCGGATTGGCCGGCTTCTCCTTGAAGTCGCGGATCCGGCCATCGGCTTCGGTGTCGATGACGCCGAACGCGGTCGCTTCCGCGAGCGGCACCGGCAAGGCCGCCACGGTCGCATCGGCTTTATTATCGCGGTGAAAATCCACCATCTGACTGATGTCCATCCGATAGACGTGGTCAGCGCCGAACACCAGGACCAGATCGGGATCGTGCAACTCGATCAGGTTGATGTTCTGGTACACGGCGTCGGCGGTGCCCTGAAACCAGTCGCCGCCGCGCATCATCTGCGGCGGCACCACGGTCACGAACTCCTCGTTGCGCATCGGCGATACCACCCAGGCCTTGCGGACGTGTTCGATCAGCGACTGGGACTTGTACTGCACCAGCATGTAAATGGATTGAATTCCGGAATTGAGCAGGTTGCTCAACACGAAGTCCACGATGCGGTAGCGGCTGCCGAACGGCAGCGCCGGCTTGGAGTTATGGGCCGTCAGGGGTTGCAGGCGGGAACCTTCGCCGCCCGCCATCACGAAAGCCAGAATTTTCGGTTGTTTCATCGCGGCACATCCTTCGTTTCGAGTGACAGTACTTCACACAAACCCCCGAGCGGTATGGCAACCCAGTCGGGGCGATTATCCAATTCATAACGGAGTTCGTAGCACGCTTTCTCCAGCGTGAACAGGTCCAGCAGCAGCGTGGCCTGCTCGGGATCGGCGGGATAGGCCGAGCTGTCCTGCACGGCTTCGGTGTAACCCTCCAGGAAGGCGGCTCGCGCCTGCCGCTCCCAGTCGTTGGTGTAGGGCGCGAGTGCTTCCCATTGGCTGGTGCGATCGGCGGTCGCCTGGCGCAGGGCCGCATGCGCGGCGTAGTTCAGCGAGCGCAACATACCCACCACGTCCCGCAGCGGCGAGTGTTTGTGACGGCGCTCCGGCAGCGTCCGGGACGGTTCGCCTTCGAAGTCGATGATGATGACGTCGTCCTTCGCCACCAGCACCTGGCCGAGGTGGTAATCGCCGTGGAAGCGGGTTTTCATGGGCCAGGGACCCGTGCCCTCGATGCCGTCGAACCGGGCCAGCACGGCATCCCGCGCGTCCAGCAGACACCCGGCCAGCGACCGGGCCGGCTCCGCCAACCGCCATTGCGCCTGTTCCAGACGGTCCAGCGTGTCGCTCGCCTCACGTCGGATCTGTTCCAGCCAGCCGCCTAAATCGGTCGCCGTGATCGGCTCGGGATCGAAGGCCGGATCGCCGGTGGTTTGCGCCAGCCCCCGGTGCAGTTCGCCGGTGCGGCGGCCCAAGGTGCCGGCGAACAGCAGATACAGCCCATGCACGCCCTCGCCGGCCTCGCGCACGACCTCCGGCTGTTGCAGGCAGTCATCCAGAAACCGCTTGAGATAATCCTGAGTGTAGCTCCAGGCGTCGCCCTGGTTGGCGACGAAGCCCTGCAGCATCGCCAGGGCGATGACGTTGCCGTCCTCGTCCTCGTATTCCAAGGCACCGGCCAGCGGCGCCGAGTTGGCAAAGGCGGCGACGTCGGTCAGGAATCGGCCCATTTCCAGTTCGGGATTGATGCCGGGCCGCAACCGCCGATAACCCTTCAGCAGCATTCGGTCGCCGACGCTGAGGGTGGTGTTGCTGCTGTCCAGCGCCAACCGCTTGATGGACAACATCTCGGGAATATCCCCAGCCAGCTCATGGAAAACGCGAGTCGACGAGAACTTCAGCCAGCCGTTGCCCAAAGGAATCTGGGCGTTGCGGCTCATCATCTTCACCAAGGCCTGCCCGAAACGTTCGTCGGCGTAGGCGTCGTAGAGCAAACCCATCCGGGCGCGGAACCGAACTCGGGCCAAGGCGTAGGGCCAGAGCGGTCGCAGCCGTTCCTCGCCTTCATCTTCCCAGGCCAGTGCCATCGGCAAGCCGTAATCCTGCGGTTCGGGACGCTCGGCCAACCAGACCCGAATCCGGGCCAGCACCCACTCGGTCTGATCGACCCAGACGTCGTACTTGTCGAATTCCACGGTTTCGATCCGTCCGCTCTTGCCGGCGAACCAGCGCTGGGTCGGCAGAAATTGTGGAATGATCTGACGGGTGAGCCGATCGTGCAGATTTGTGGCCATCTCCCGCCGGCTGGGCTCGACTTGATCGGCGAAAAAGCTCTTCCAGCCCTGGAACAACACGAGAATCCGCAGATCCGAACCCGGCAAGCGGTCCTCGTGCCAGACCGGCGGCTCGGCGTAGCTCAGCCGGAACCAATAGAACCCGTAGCGTGACAAGGTCAATAGATAAGGCAACTCGCCGATGGGCGGAAAGGCGTTTTGGCCGAGCATTTCCACCGGCACCATGCCCTTGTACTTGCTCAGGTCCAGTTCCACCGGTTGCGCGGAGCGGGACAGATTGGCCACGCACAGCACCGCGTCGTCGGCGAAGGCGCGGACGTAGGCCAGAATCTTGCGGTTGCCGGGGCGCAGCATGTCCAGCCGACCCCGCCCGAACGCCTGACAGGTGCGGCGCACGACGATCATTCGCTTCATCCAGTTCAACAGCGAGGACTGCTCGCGCTGCTGGGCTTCCACATTCACCGCCTCGTAACCGTAAATCGGGTCCATGATCGGCGGCAGGTACAGCCGCTGTGGGTCGGCCCTGGAGAAACCGGCGTTGCGATCGGGGCTCCATTGCATCGGGGTGCGCACCCCGTTGCGGTCGCCCAGATAGAAGTTGTCGCCCATGCCGATCTCATCGCCGTAGTAGATGATCGGCGTGCCCGGCATCGACAGCAGCAGGCTGTTCATCAGCTTGATCTTGCTGGGATCGTTGTCCATCAGCGGCGCCAGCCGGCGGCGGATGCCGACGTTGACCCGCATCCGCGGATCGGCGGCGTAGGTGCGGTACATGTAGTCCCGCTCCCGGTCGGTGACCATTTCCAGCGTCAATTCATCGTGATTGCGCAGAAAGATCGCCCACTGACAGTTATCGGGAATGTCCGGCGTCTGTTCGAGGATTTCGACGATGGGGTAGCGATCTTCCTGGGCGATGGCCATGTACATGCGCGGCATCAGCGGGAAGTGGTAGGCCATCTGGCATTCGTCGCCGTCGCCGAAATAGTCGCGCACGTCTTCCGGCCACTGGTTGGCCTCGGCCAGGAACATGCGGCCCTGATAATGCTGCTCGATCACCGCCCGCATCTGTTTGATCACCGCATGGGTTTCGGGCAGGTTCTCGTTGTGGGTGCCCTCGCGGACGCACAGGTAGGGAATGGCGTCCAGGCGCAGTCCGTCCACCCCCAGATCCAACCAGAATCGCATCACCTTGATCACCGCCTTCACCACCGCTGGATTGTTGTGATTCAAATCCGGCTGGTGGGAGAAGAAGCGGTGCCAGTAATATTGCTGCGCCACCGGGTCCCAGGCCCAGTTGGAGGTCTCGGTGTCGGTGAAGATGATCCGGGTTTCCGAGAACTTCTTGTCGTCGTCGCTCCAGACGTAGAAGCCCCGCTCCCGTGAACCGGGCGGCGCGCGGCGCGCGGCCTGAAACCAGGGATGCTGGTCGGAGGTATGGTTGATGACCAGCTCGGTAATGATCTTGAGGCCGCGCGAGTGCGCCTCGCGGACGAAGGCCCGCACATCGGCCAACGTGCCGTACTGGGGGTGGACGCTGCAATAATCGGCGATATCGTAGCCGTCGTCCCGCATCGGTGAGGGGTAGAAGGGCAACAACCACAGGGTGTCCACCCCCAGATCCTGGAGATAATCCAGCCGCTGGATCAGCCCGCGGAAATCGCCGATTCCGTCGTGATCGTGGTCGCCAAAGGCCTTGACGTGCAGTTGATAGACCACGGCGTCCTTGTACCAGAGGGGGTCGTTCACGCCGCTCCAAATTTTGGGGTTATGCGCCATAGGCTCCTCCTTCGTGTTGTTTTTTTAACTCTGCATTCAACCGTCGAACGTCGCGAAGTCGTGCTCCGTATGCAGGCTGCTGCGAATCCGCAGCACGTGCGCCGGCATGCGATGCGGGTTCAGCTCCACGTAGTTGCGCGGTCCGTTCCAGATGTAGTGCGCGCCGGTCAGCAGGTCGTGGACCTGGAACGGCTGGCCGGGATCCACGCCGAGCGCCTCCAGATCCAACTGGGTCCAGCCCGCCTGGGTGTAGTTCGGGTCCAGATTCACCACCACCAGGATCAGGTTGGCGTGATTGTCGGTCGTCTTGCTGTAGCAGATGATTTGCTCGTTATCGACGGCGTGGAAGCACAGGTTCCAGTCGGCCTGCAGGGCCGGGTTGCGCTGGCGGATGCGGTTGATCAGGGCGATGAAGTCGCGCAGGCTGTTCGCCCCGTCCAGATCGCGGAAATCGCGGTAGCGCAACTGGTATTTCTCGGAGTCCAGATACTCCTCGCTGCCCGGCTTGACGGCGATGTGTTCCATCATTTCGAAGGCCGGCCCATAGATGCCGTAGCTGGCGGTCAGGGTCGCCGCCAGCACCAGTCGGGACACGAACATCGGTCGGCCGCCGTATTGCAGGGCCGCGGTTAGAATATCCGGGGTGTTCGGCCAGAAGTTGGGTCGGAAGTATTCGCGACCCTCGGTGCGGGTCAGTTCGGTCAGGTATTCGGTCAGTTCGGCCTTGGTGTTGCGCCAGGTGTAATAGGTATAGGATTGGGTGTAGCCGAGTTTGGCCAGCCGGTGCATGACCTTGGGCCGGGTGAAGGCTTCCGCCAGAAAGATGGCGTTCGGCGTGGTCTGCTTGATCTCGGCGATGAGCCATTCCCACATCGCGAAGGGCTTGGTGTGGGGGTTGTCCACCCGGAAAATGCGCACGCCCTGGGCGCTCCAGAATTCAAAGATGCTTTTGATCTCGTCCCACAGCGCCCGCCAGTCGGCGGTCTCGAAATTGAACGGATAGATGTCCTGATACTTCTTGGGCGGATTCTCGGCGTACTGCACCGTGCCGTCCGGCCGCCAGCGGAACCAGTCCGGATGCTGTTGGACGTAGGGGTGGTCCGGCGCGCATTGCAGGGCGATGTCCAGGGCGATATCGATGCCGTGTTCCCGGGCCTTCCGCACCAGGCGGCGGAAATCCTCCAGCGTGCCCAGTTCCGGCAGGATGTCCTTATGGCCACCTTCCTGGGCACCGATGGCCCATGGACTGCCCACATCGCCGGGCGCGGGGGTCATGGTATTGTTCTTACCCTTGCGGTTGACACGGCCGATGGGATGGATCGGCGGGAAATACAGCACGTCGAAGCCCATGGCGGCCAGCCGCGGCAGCCAGACCTCGCAGTCCTTGAACGTGCCGTGTTTGCCGGGCGCCGGGCCGCAGGAGCGTGGAAACAGTTCGTACCAGGTGCTGAACCGGGCGCGCTCGTCGTCCACCACGGCTTTGAGTTTCCGGTCGTAACTGATGGCCAGATGGCGGTCGGCGTGGCGGTCCATCATCCGCGCCAGTTCTTCGTCCAGCCCCAATTGCCGGCGCTGCTCCAAATCCCCATCGGCGGCCAGGGCCTTGGCCCGCCGGGCCAGCCACTGCGCGTCCTCGCCGACGGCGCGCTGGCCGGCTTTTTGGACCAGGTCTTCGCCCACGCGCAGGGCGATGGCGATATCGTCGGCTTCCACCCAGCGGCTCAGATCGTGTCGCCAGGATTTGAAGGCGTCCACCCAGGCGATCAGGGTGTATTCATAGCGCCCCAGCTCCAGCACCTGGAATTCACCGCGCCAGCGGTCGTTGACCAGGAAGCGCATCGCGGTTTCCTGCCACTCGCGCCGGCCTTCCTTGCGGTATTGCAACAAGCATGACAGCGAATCATGACCGTCGGTGAAGACGTCGGCCTCCACCACCACCCGCTCGCCCACCACGCGTTTGATCGGGAACCGGCCGCCTTCGACTTCCGGGCTGACGCCCTCAATGATGACCCGCTGGCGGCCGTCGTGCGCCACCGCCGGTTCCGGCTGGGCTTCCCGCTCGGGTGCCGGCGCGGCGGCCGGTGGCTGGGCCGACTTGACGGCGGCGGGTTCGGAGGGCGCCGCTGCTTGGGTTTCCGCTGGAGCCGCCGGCGCGGCGACCGGCGGCGTGGGGGGTGTTTCATGTTTCGTCACGGTAGGGGCGAATTCACCCATGGACTGTTTTTTTTCATCCGCCACGAATTTTTTTGCCATACCCATTCTCCTCATGTGCTCGTATGGATTGCGCCGCGCGCTGGCCGCCGCCAGCAACCGGGCGATCCGCCTGCTGCGGTTTGGGAGCGTAAGGTGTTAAAGTGGCCATCGCTAGCCGGGTCGTCCGCGCGGTGACCCGGGTTTCGTTGCTTTATTCCCGCTTATTATGACGGTTTTTTGCGGTCGTGCCTAAGCATTAGGTGATGCGCTTGACGACTTGGGACGCCGCCCGTGTCGAGGATGTTCCCTGATGACTGATTTACAACGGATGATTGAAGACGCGTTCGAGCAACGCGGCGATCTCGACGCCGCCACGGCACCGGCTGCGGTGCGTGAGGCGGTGGAAGAAGCACTCAGCCTGCTGGAATTGGGCCAGGCGCGGGTCGCCGAGCCGCGCGCCGGCGGCTGGACGGTCAACACTTGGCTGAAGAAGGCGGTGCTGCTGAGCTTCCGTCTGAACGACAGCGCGATCATTCGCGATGGCTACACCAACTATTTCGACAAGGTTCCGCCCAAGTACGCCGCCTACGGCGAGAACGACTTTCTGGCCGCCGGGGTGCGGGTGGTGCCGCCGGCCGCCGCCCGGCGCGGTTCCTACATCGCGCCCGGCGTGGTGTTGATGCCGTCCTTCGTCAACATCGGCGCTCATGTGGACGCCGGGACCATGGTCGATACCTGGGCCACGGTCGGTTCCTGCGCGCAGATCGGCAAGAACGTGCATCTCTCCGGGGGCGTCGGCATCGGCGGGGTCCTGGAACCCGTGCAGGCCAGCCCGACCATCATCGAGGACGACTGCTTCATCGGCGCCCGTTCCGAGGTGGTCGAGGGGGTGATCGTCGAGCGCGGTTCGGTGATCTCGATGGGGGTCTACATCGGGCAGAGCACTAAGATCTACAACCGGCTGACCGGGGAGGTGAGTTATGGCCGCATCCCGGCCGGCTCGGTGGTGGTGCCCGGCGCGCTGCCCGCGCCGGACGGCAGCCACAGCCTGTATTGCGCGGTGATCATCAAGCAGGTGGACGAAAAAACCCGTTCCCGGGTCGGCCTGAACGAACTGCTGCGCGATTGAGGGAGGCCAGAGGCGGTAGGAGCGGGATAGTGCTCCAGACATGGATATCGAAATGATAAAATTATAAATAATCAAAGGGTTGTGAATACTTTAATCCATATCAGGGAAAAGGTAGTGTTCTCGATGTGGATTAAAGTATTCACAACCCATATCCACATCTTGATTATAATAATCTTGCGAATTAGGTCGGATGTCCATGTTCTGGAGTAGTACCGACGCATCAGCAGTCAGACAGACCCCACGATTCCCATGACTCCCGCAACCCCAATCTCCCACGTTAAATCCAGTCCCCTGAGGTTGACGGCCGACGCCACCAGTGAAGAAGCGTTCGTCGCCATCATCAACGCCTGTCTGAACCACGCCGAAGCCAATCGACCGGCGGTGCTCGACGGGCAAATTGAAGGCGTGCATCAGATGCGGGTGGCGTTTCGCCGACTGCGCTCCGGACTCAAGATGTTCCGGACGCTGGTCCCGCGCGCGGCCAGCGCCGCACTGGTCGAGAACCTCCACTGGCTGAACGGCTTTCTGGGACCGGCCCGCGACTGGGACGTATTTTTGGCGGAGGGCCTGCCGCCCATCATCGCCCATTTTCCCCACAAGCGGAGCCTGCACCTGTTCCAGGCCAAGGCCGAAGCACTCCGTCAAGCTCACCACCGAACCTTGCGGGAGGCGCTGCACGAGCCGCGTTACCCGCAACTGACCCAGATGATCGCCGAGTGGCTGGCGCGGCGCGCCTGGCGACAGACAGCGAGCGACAAGCGGCTAAAACGGTTGGATCGACCGGTGCTGGAGTACGCCACGCCGTTGCTCGATCATAACGCCCGACGGGTCACGAAGCAGGGCAAGAAGTTCGCCAAACTGTCCGGCGACGAACGACACGCGTTGCGGATTCGTATCAAAGGGCTGCGCTATGCGCTGGATTTTTTCGCCAACCTCTACCCTGAAGCGCCGGTCAAGATTTACCTGCGCGCCTTGGCGGCCCTGCAAGATGGCCTGGGCGTCATGAACGACATCACGGTGGCGCGACGCCTGTTGGACGAGGCGCGACTGAGCGCCGCCGCCCCGGCCCGGCTGCTGGTCGAAGGTTGGTACGGCTGCCGGCTGGATGTTCAGGAACACGCCTTCGCCGAACTCTGGCGGCGCTTTCTGGAAAGCGAGCAGCCCTGGGCCGACTGAACGGCGGACTTCGTCGCTCGCCGGATTTCTGAATTGCGGATTATGGAAGGAGCAACCATGCAATCTCTCACCAGGTTTATCCTTGGAGCTTGGCTGACCCTGAGCTTGACGACCCTCAATATCGTCGCAGCGGAACCGCCGCTGGTCGGCGGTCCCGTGACGGAGGACCGCTATCAGGTGATCGGCGTGGAGCGGGACGATACGCTCAACATCCGGGCGCGACCGGATCCCGCCGCGCCCATCGTCGGTGGCATCCCCGCAGATGGCACCGGGATCCGATGGCTCGGTCCCGCCAAGCAGCACGGACGTTCCACCTGGCGCGAGATCGAATACCAGGGGCTGCGCGGCTGGGTCAACACCCGGTTTCTGACCGTCGCGCGCGCCGCGAGCGCCGATGAAGGGGGACTCGATGCCGATCTGCACTGCCTGGGCACCGAGCCGTTCTGGAGAATTAGCATCCGAGGTTCGCGCATGGAACTGGATCAAATGGGCGACAAGTCCCAATTTACCGCAGCGGCGCCCAGGGTGTCGGCCAACCATACCAATGTGTGGGCGGTGACCTTTGAAAATCCCACCCGCGGCGAACGCGGCACGGCTTTTCTGGAACGCACGGGGCGCTGTAGCGACGACATGTCGGACCATCAGTATCAATACACCTTCAGAGTCATGATCGGAGACGACGTGGTGTGGTCTGGATGTTGCGATCGCATACCCTGAACCCATGCTGAGGCCGCGTTTCGCCCGCTTGCCGATCATCTCGGTTTAACCCAAAAGCTCCCGCGCCAGCGCTTGCTGGGTTTTGGCGTCGGCGACGCCATCGACGGTGAGTTGCTTGCGGGTTTGAAACTGCTCGACGGCCGCGTGGGTTTTGTTGCCAAAATCGCCATCCACGGTCAGTTTGGCGCCGGCCAGTTTTAGCAGTTGCTGCAAGGCCTTGACTTTTTGGCCTTTGTCCGGCTTTTTCAGGGAGGTCACCCGATCCAGGGCTTTGATCAGCGCGTTCCGGGTTTTGGCGTCCAGGCCATTTTCCGTTAGCAGGCTGTGCTGTTGTTGAAACGCTTTCAGGGCCTGCGCCGTCATTTGTCCCATGATGCCGTCGATCTGCAGATCCGCGCCGAGCAGCACCAGGAGGCTTTGCAGGATCAGCACCGGTTTGCCGTTGTCGAGAATCTGCGTGCTCTTGTCGGCGCGGGGCGGTGGCGCGACCGGGGCGCTGGTCGGCGGCGCGGTGTTGGAACCGCCGGTCATATGTCCCGAGGCGTCCAAGCCCAACACCACCTTGTATTTAAAAACCGGACAAGCTTTAGTGGAAACCTCCCGATGACCGCGAAACCGAATCCGTTGGTTGGGATAGGCGGCATCAATGCTCTGGCACAGGGCGACCAGGGACTCAAATTGTTTTTGGGTGAACAGTTCCTCCTTCAGACCATGCAGACAAATGGCGATCGTGCCGGTATTGTGACCCGCTTGCGCCGCCGGTATGTTGGCCACGGGCCGGCCGGTCTGGATGTGGCCGGCCTTGGTGATAAAGTAGTGATACCCCACGTCGTTCCAAGGGGGATTGCGATTGACATGCCATTGGCGCATCACGGAGACATCGTCATGGTTTGCTCGGTCCGAGGCCGAACAATGCACGAACACGGTATGGACATTGCGACTGGGGGGCTGGAAGCTGATCGTGGCTCCATGGTTCCAGGTAGGGGTTGTGACGTTCATCATGTGCTCTCCAACGGTTTGGATCGAAGCGAGACTCGCGCCGCGCCTGAATAAACATAGTCGATAATCTTCCGCAAAATGATTTTCCCACCCGGCGGTTCGGTGTTCGGGAAGCATCAGCCAAACCCTCTACATTAGGTTTTCAAGGAGAAATCTTATTTATGAGTCAATTAACTCTGACCCAGCAGTTGACCGAACTGATCACCACCAAACCCATCGCGCCCACCGATTTGGAACACGCGGCATTGCTGACCTTGGACGCCATGGCCAACGCGCTGGCGGGCCGTGCCAGCGAACCGGGCACCATCCTGCTGCGCTGGGCCGAGGCGGCCACGGGAGGCGACGCCGCGCGTCGCGCCTTCCTGTTGGGGGCGCTGACGCACATTCTGGAAACCGACGATCTGCATCGCGCCTCGGTGGTTCATCCCGGCTGCGTGGTGGTGCCGGCCGCCTGGGCGGTCGCGGCGCGGGAGGGCGTCCACGGCCACGCCATCCTGCGGGCGATGTTGTGGGGCTTCGAAGCGGCGACCCGGGTGGGGATGGCGGTCGGCCCGGCCCATTACCGCCTCTGGCACAACACAGCGACCTGCGGTCCCTATGGCTCGGCCATGGCGACGGCGGCGCTGTTGCAACTCGATCCGTCGGCGACGGTTCATGCCCTGGGTAACGCCGGTGCCCAGTCGGCGGGGCTCTGGCAGTTTTTAGAAAGCGGGGGGACGATGACCAAGCACCTGCACGCCGGACGGGCGGCGGAGGCGGGCGTGCTGGCGGCCGATCTGGCGCGGCAGGGCTTCACCGGACCGCCGGCGATTCTGGAAGGTGCCAAGGGCTGGTTCGCCGCCACCTGTCCCGACCCCGACCCCGGCGCGGTGACCCGCGATCCGGACGGTCCCTGGCAACTGCTGGCGACCTCGCTCAAGCCCTGGCCCTCCTGTCGGCATACCCATCCGGCGATCGACGCCGCGCGGGAGTTGCGCGGGCCACTGCGGGAACGGCTCGCCGACATTGAAGAAATCGAGGTGGAAACCTATGCGGCGGCGCTGGACGTGTGCGACCGACCGCTGCCGCAAAGCGATTATGAGAGCAAATTTTCCTTGCAGCACGGCGTGGCGGCGGCGCTGGGGCGGGATGTCGTGGACTTCGCCGCGTTCGCCGCGCCGGCGCGGGAAGCCTTGGCGGCGTTGCGGGCGCGGGTGACGGTGCGGGCGGCCGAGCCTTATCTCTCGGCTTATCCGCAAGCCTGGGGGGGCGCGGTGACGGTCGCGCTGCGCGATGGCGAACGCCTGACGGTGCGGCGCACGCACGCCAAGGGCGACCCCGAAGCACCGCTGACGCCGATCGAATTGATCGCCAAGGCGCGAATGTTGATGGCGTATGGCGGGGTGCCCGAGCCGGATCGCCTGATCGACGCCATTTTGGCTTTGGCGGATGATGCGCCGTTGCCGGAACTGCCTGGGAAACGGTTGTGATTTTGCAATGCAGCAAAATTTGCAAGATAACCGTTTGTTTTTGAAACAAATGTTGTTTTTTGCCGAAAAACAACGAAAAGTGGTAGTTTTGCGTAAAATTTTTTGTTAGAATACGGCCCGTGCGGCAGACGTTTCTTTTCTCCTCTGTTTGCCGCACATCCTCCTTTGGTGGTTTTTGGCCGGGCGCCGTTAGCCCGGCCTTTTTTGTCTCCGCTCGCTTAACGCACCAGGGCCACCAGCAGCACGACCAAGCCAACGATTAGGGCCAGCGGCAATAACACCGCCGGCCAGTCGCCCTGCTTGGCCTTCGGTCCGTGCTCCTGCCAGCGCTTGAAGGCGGGCCAGAGGAAGAAGAGCATCATCACGAGGACGACGGCGAGGGTAATTTGCAGAAACAGGTTCATTCCTTGGCTCCCAAAGTCCGATGATAAAAAACCCCGGCACCGGGCCGGGGTCTTGAACCTGCCGGGGATCTCCGGCTCAGTCGTCGCCGCCCATGATCCCGAGGATCTGCAGCAAGCTGACGAAGATGTTGAAAATGCTCAGGTACAGGCCGTAGGTGGCCATGATGTAGTTGGTCTCGCCGCCGTTGATGATGCGACTGGTGTCGAACAGGATGAAGGCGCTCATCAGCAGGATGATCGCCGCCGAGATCGCGAGCGAGAGGGCGGGCATCTGCAGGAACAGGTTGGCCACGATCGCGACCACCATCACCATCATCCCGGCGAACACGAACCCACCCAAGAAGCTGAAGTCCCGCTTGGCGGTCAGGGCGTAGCCCGACAGTCCGAGGAAGATCAGCGCCGTGCCGCCGAACGCGGTGGCGATGATTTCCGGCCCCTTGGGCAGCGCCAGATAGGCGGTCAGGATCGATCCCAGGCCGAGTCCCAACAGGCCCGTGATGGCGAAGATGACGCCGATCCCGGCGGAAGAGTTCGCGGCCCGCGGCAGGACGAACATCCCCATCAGGATCGCGCCGATCACCGACACCAGGTACATCCAGGTCGGCAGCGCGAGGGCCATCGAGACGCCCGCCGTCAGGGCGCTGAAGGCGAGGGTGGCGGCGAGCAGCATGTAGGTGTTGCGCAGAACCCTGTTACCGACCTCCGGCGCGGGCTTGTCCAGCGTCAGCGAGAAGGGCGCCCTGTTCATCGCGACATTTTCTTTGCGTAGCATCGTTGCAGAATCTCCCCAAGTTGATGAATGCTCATATTGACCCTGTCAAACCGTGAACGGTTCACTGGAAAGCCGCGCCCGGTTCGATCGTTGATTCTGTATTTTTAACATGAATCTTTTGTGCTTGTCCGCACAAATTGCTTCACCAGCGTCCGCTGCGTTTGAGATCCAGATACCGATCGACCATGGCCGCCGGCAGCCGGTCCGGTGGGACGTCCAGCACGATCGCCCCGTGCTGGCGCAGTTCTTCCTGAACCCGTTCCCGGCGCAGCCGGTAGTGGCAGGTCGTGGCGTAGAGTTGCGCTTGGGATAAATCGTGGATGGGCTGCTCCAGCACATCGTCGAGAATCGGCTCGCGCAGGTTGGCGATCAGCAGCCGGTGCCGGCGGCGCAGGAGGGCGACCGCCGGCCGCAATTCATCCTGATCCTCGTCGCGCAGGTTGGTCAGCAGGACGACCAGCGCCCGCTTGCGCTGGCGCGCCAGCAGCAGGCGGACTGCCTCGACATAGTCCGGAGACTCCAGGGTCGGCTGCAATTGGTAGACGCCGTCGATCAGGGCGGGCAGCATCCCGGGCCCCGAGCGCGGCGCCAGCCAGCGTCGTTCGCCGCCGAAACCGTGCAGACCCGCCGCGTCGCCCTGCCGCAGGGCCACGTAGGCCAGCAGGATCAGGGCGTTGAGGGCATGATCGAAATGACTCAGCGCGTCGTCCTGGGCGCGCATCCGCCGGCTGCAATCCAACAGGAACAGCACGGTTTGCTGGCGCTCCTCCTGATACTCCCTGGCGATGGGCTTGCGGAGGCGGGCGGTGGCTTTCCAGTCGATTTGCCGCAGGCTGTCGCCGATGCGGTATTCCCGCAGTTGCAGGAAATCCCGCCCTTCGCCGCGCCGTCGCCGCCGGTGGATGCCCAGCAACGTCTCTTGGCGATCCGCCGTCAGGCGGAGGTAGCGGGCGATGGCGGCGAAGTCGGGATAGACCCGCACGGTCGTCGGTTCGCCCAGACGATCGTTGCGCTGCCAGAGGCCTCGCGGCGAGTCCAGCCAGACTTGGACCGGAGCGAACGTCCATTCGCCACGCACCAGCGGGCGCAGACGATAAGTCAGTTCGATCCAGCCGCCCGCCGCCACGGTGAGCCGTTGCGGCAGGTCGGCGCACTCGGCGGCGGCGCTGGGATAGTGGTCGAAGACCGTCAGGGTGGCGGGTTGTGGCTGAGGGTTATCGAAACGCAGCCGAACCGGGTGCCAGACGCCCAGCGGCAGGGCGGGAGCGAGGACGCGCCCGGCCGCCAGCGGCGGCCGGCGCTGGAGAGCGAAGGCATCCCGCGCGACGCAGGCGCCGAGCAGACCGCCGGCCAGCAACCACCAGACTGTCAGTTCCGGCCAGACGACCGAGAGCAGACCGAACAGGGTCCAGCCGGCCAGCCCTGACAGCAAGCGGGGGGTAGGAATCAGCGAGCAGCGTGGCAGGGTGGGCAAACCCTGAGTCGGGTGGAGAGGGGCGGGCGTTTGCCAAGAATCGGGCTGCGGAACAGTCATGGTCGAGCGTCCTTTAAGATTTATTGTTATAAATTTATGGTTAAAAAATTCTTTATTTGCATATAAGCCGGATGTTAAGGTTTAACGCTCATCCGTTCGTGGCAAAGTTCGCCGCGACGAAATGCAACCGGACTTCAGGTGGAAACGAACGACCATGTATCAGTACGACTCCTACGATCAAACGTTGGTGGACGAGCGGGTGGCTCAATTCCGCGGTCAAGTCCGGCGTTATCTGGCCGGTGAGTTGAGCGACGACGAGTTTCGGCCGCTGCGGTTGATGAACGGTCTCTACATGCAGCGCCACGCGCCGATGTTGCGGGTCGCCATTCCCTACGGCCTGCTGTCGGCGCGGCAACTGCGCATGTTGGCCCACATCGCCCGCCGTTATGATAAGGACTTTGGCCACTTCACGACCCGGCAGAACATTCAGTACAACTGGCCCAAGCTGGAAGAGACGCCGGACATTCTCGCCGATCTGGCTCAGGTGGAGATGCACGCCATCCAGACCAGCGGCAACTGCATCCGCAACGTCACCGCCGATCATCTGTCCGGGGTCGCCCGGGATGAAATCGAAGACCCGCGCATCTACTGCGAGATCATCCGCCAGTGGTCGACCTTTCATCCCGAATTCTCCTATCTGCCGCGCAAGTTCAAGATCGCCGTGACCGGCGCGACCCACGACCGCGCGGCGGCGCAGGTCCACGACATTGGCTTAAACCTGGTGCGCGGCGAACGGGGCGAAATCGGCTTTCGGGTGCTGGTCGGCGGCGGTCTAGGTCGCACGCCGATGATCGGCCACGTCATCCGCGAATTCCTGCCCCAGCGCGATCTGCTGTCCTATCTGGAAGCGATCCTGCGGATCTACAACCAGTACGGGCGGAGGGACAATATATACAAGGCCCGGATTAAAATTCTGGTCAAGGCGTTGGGGCCGGACCAGTTCCGCGATGAGGTCGAGGCGGAGTGGGCGCAAATCAAGGATTCCGGGTTGGTGCTGGACGAAGTCGAAATCGAACGGGTGCGGCGCTTTTTCGCCCCGCCGCCGTATCAGGCCGACGCCGCCAGCGACCTCAGCTTCGCCCGCTGGCTCAAGAGCGACCAGCGGTTCGCCGCCTGGGTGCGCCACAACGTCGCCGAACACAAGGTGGCCGGTTACCACAATGTCTTCGTGGCGCTGAAGGAACCGGGCGTCGCGCCGGGCGACATCACCGCCGCGCAGATGGACGCGGTGGCGGATCTCGCCGACCGTTACAGTTCCGGGCAGATCCGCGCCACGCATCACCAAAATCTGCTGCTGGCCGACGTGCGCCAGGCCGATCTTTATCCGCTGTGGCAGGCGCTCGAGACGCAAAAACTGGCCGCGCCGGTCATCGGCACCCTGGCGGACATGATCTGTTGTCCCGGCCTGGATTATTGCAGCCTGGCCAACGCCGGCTCCATCGACGTCGCGCATCAAATCAATGAAAAATTCGACCGCCTGGACTATCTCTACGATCTCGGTGAGATCCGCTTGAACATGTCCGGCTGCATGAACGCTTGCGGCCACCATCATGTCGGCCACATCGGCATTCTCGGCGTGGACAAGAAGGGCGAGGAGTGGTACCAGATTTCGCTGGGCGGGTCCTCGGAGAACGAGGCGTCCCTGGGTGAGATCCTCGGTCCCTCGGTGCCCAAGACCGAGGTCGCCAACACCCTGGAGCGCATCTTGCGGGTCTACGTCGCGGAGCGCGAGGAGGGCGAGCGGTTCATCGACACGATCCGGCGGGTCGGCCTGAAACCGTTTCGGGCGCGCGCCTATGCGCCGGAAAAGGAATCGGCGGCGGTGGACCCGGCACGAATCCTGGAAACGGACGCGGCATAGGAGCGACCGAACCATGCCACGAATCATCAAGAACCGGCAAATCGTCGATGACCCATGGCGACACGTCGCCGATGACGCCGAGCTGTCCGCCGGACCGGCGATCGTGACCTTGGCGCGCTGGCGACGGGAGCGGGCCGCGCTGGTGGAACGCGAAGATCCGGTCGGCGTGCGGCTGCCGAATACCGTCGACGTGGCCGAACTGGCCGACGATCTGTCCCGATGGGCGGTCGTGGCGCTGGAGTTTCCCAAGTTCGCCGACGGCCGCGCCTATTCCCAGGCCCGGCTGTTGCGGGAGCGTTATGGCTATCAGGGAGAAATTCGCGCGGTCGGCGACGTGTTGCGCGATCAGCTACTGTTTATGGCCCGCAGCGGTTTCGATGCGTTCGAGGTGCGCGCGGATCGCCGGCTGGAGGATGCGCTGGAGGCGTTCGGCGAATTCAGCGTGAGCTACCAACCGGCGGCCGACCAGCCGCTGCCGCTGTATCGGCGGGCGGCCCGGGAACGCGGGCAACCGGTCTGATCTCTCCTTTTTCCATCCTCCTGCTGCTCTCACCTCCCCAAGCCGGCTTGCGGCGGCGAGGAGGGAAAAACGCAGGATGGCCTTTATTCGAGATACCAGTCCGGTGGAATCGGCTGGGTCGTCGCTTCGGATCCCGCTTCCTCGGTGGGTTCCGAAGACGGATCGCTGATATACACCACCACGGTGGTGACGTTGTCGCTGGCGTCGCGCATCAAGGCCAAATGAATGAAGGCCTTGACCGCCTCCTGACAGTTGCGAGCGCTGTGCGCGAGCAGGCGGGCGATTTCCTCGTCGCTCACCGTCTTGTTCAGACCGTCGCTGCATAATAGAAACAGATCGCCCGCCCGCAGCGGATAAATCGCCTCGTCGATTTGCAGGTCGTCGGTCGAGCCGATGGCTCGAGTGATGACGTTGGCCAGCGGGTGGCGGTGCGCTTCCTCGGGCGTGAGCAGACCCTGATCGACCAGTTGTTGTACGTGGCTGTGGTCGCGAGTCAGTTGCTGGAGTTCGCCGTCCCGCAACCGATAGACCCGGCTGTCTCCCAACCACAGGCAGGCGCACTGGGTTTCATAAGCCAGCAGCACCACCACGGTGGTGCCGATGGTGCGGTTCTGGTAACGCTGCGCTGATTCCTCGCGCAACTGCCGGTTCACCTCATGCAGCGTGTCCCGCACCGCTTGCAAAAACTCCGGCCAGTCGCCGGGCGGTGGGATTTGTTGCAGGGCTTCGACCACCATCCGACTGGCGAAATCGCCGGCCTCGTGTCCGCCCATGCCGTCGGCGACCGCCCAGAGTCCGATCTCCGGCATGACGAGGCAGGCGTCCTCGTTGATCGCTCGAACCATTCCGACGTGGCTGCGTCCGGCGGACGACCATTGCAAACCGCGATGTGCATTCATCCTACTCTTCCTCTATGAGAGGCGGATCGCTCGGGGAACGGGCGATGCCGGCCAGCCATTGTTCGTTCCATCCCCATTGTGGCCAATTGCCATCCAGCAGCGCCGCGAAGCCGGCGACGGGCGGCAGGCCCGCGCAGATGAGCAGACAACGGGCGATCCGGTCGGAGCCCGCGGTCCACCACAAACTGTGTTCGGGGAATCCGCGCCGCAATAAATAGCCGACCAGGGCCGGCGAGGTTTGGAACAGATCCAGCGGTTCCGGCAGCGGGCAATACCAGGCGTTACCGGCGACCGCTCCCGCGGTGGGGAAGTCGACCGGTGGGGGTGGCGCGCCCAGCGCCGCCACTTGCTGGCTGAAATCGTCCATGTTCAATTCGTCGCGCGCGAGCGCGTCCAGCGCCAGTCGTTCGGCGTGCAGAAACCAGGCTTCCTCGCTGGACGGTAAGGCGAACAGGGGCTGGTCCGGGCGCAGCGGTACGGTGATCGCCAGTGGATAATAGCGGCCCACGCGATCCATGCTGGGCATCAGGATGCCCGCGTGAGCGTTCGGTCCACAGACGTCGGCACCCAGGGCAAATCGCCAGATGGGGCTGGTGCAGTAACCCTCGCGCCAGGATTCTCCGAGTTGCGCGCGGCTTTGGGCGATGGCGGCTTGCAGCCAGGCGTCCCAGGGGTCCAGAAAGGTTTTGGGTAAATGGCGGCTAATGAAGTCTCCCCGACTGGGCAGCTTGCCAAAAAAGCCGGCCATGGAATTCCCGGTCTCGGAGATTAAAGCTGATCTGGACACCGGAAACCCTCCAATTCCCGCAAGTGAAACGGATTGGAACCGCTGGCGGTTCGCAGTTCGTACAGGGCTTGCCGTCCTCCCAACTGAAACATGACCCGGAATTGACCGGTGCCGGTCGGTTGAATCTGGGCCTGGTCGAGCAGTTTGAACCAGGCCCAGGGACCGGTTTCGCTCAACTGGGATGGACCGCCGGCGACCGCCGGTAAAAACTCGATGCGCGCCTGCCCGGAAGCGCCGGTCCATTGCAGATCGGCGACGCGGGCGGCCTGCCCGGCGGTATGAGCGAGGGTTTGGCTGTCCAGACTGATGATCGCCTGCTGGATATCGCCGCTGAGTTGCACGGGAACCAACTGGAAGCGCACCGTGGGGGTCTGGCCGCCGGCGAACAGGGCGTCGCGGATGGCGGCGGCGCGCTGGAACGCTTGCAGGGCTTCCGGATCGATACTCTGGTCCGGCCCGCTGGGACCGCGCCAGCGCCAGGTGCCCCCGGTGGTCTCGACGTAGGGTTGCAAGTGTTGCTTGAAGAAACGGTCCATCAGGCCGTCCGGACCAAAGAAACGCCCGAAGGCGGCGATCGCGGCGTCCGGGGGACCCGCGATCGTGCGGCTCGCGCCGGGGTCGGGCGGGCGACCGACCCACTGAATGGTGCCGGGCGGGACCGCCGCGCCCGGCGCGCCCGGTCCGGGGCCGCTCCACTGAATGGCGCTGCGCGCCAGTGGGTAGCGACCGTGCAAATTATCCTGAAAAAAAGCGGCGACCCGCGCCGCCCGCCACTGGGCGTTCAGGCGGTCGCGCACGGTGCGGGTGATGTCGGAGCTGTCCTGGGCCAGTTGGTTGAGCAGGGTATTGAAGGGCGGCGGTTTGCGGGCGGCGTCCACTTGAAGCTGGTTGACCACCGTCTCGAACTGATCTTTGAGATTCTGCGGCACGGCGCCTTCGGGACTGGCTTCCCGAGCGCGGGCGATGGCGTTCATGTGACCGTACAGCTCGTTGAGAACGGACAAGGTTCGGTCGAAAGGGGGGATCGCCCCATCGGGACCGGCGATTTCGCGACGGTATTGCCTGCTGAAGTCGGTCAGACGCGGATCGATCGTGCAGGGCTGGAGCGCGGCTTCGGTGGTGCCGGGACCGTTCTGGCCGAGAATGCCGGCGATCCGGCCGGTCAGCGAGGGATCGGTAGGGACCGGGCCGGCGTCCGGGGTCGGGGGTGGCTGGTCCAAGGCGGTTTCCCGGGCCACGGTTTCGATCAGGGCGCGCAGGGGCGAGGCCGGTCCGGACAGCACTTGCAGGATGTCGAGCGCCGCGTCCGGCGTATTGAAGGTTTTGATGCTGACGTCGGCCAGCAAACCTTGCCACTGTTGGAGATAGTCGCTGAGATAGAGCCGGCATACGCCGTCCGCGATCCGCTGCCGCTCGGCGGGATCGGTCGAGACCTGGATCGTCGTGCCCAGAATCCAGCTTTCATCGGCCAGGCGACCGACCAGTTTCGGGCTCTCGTTGAGAAAAAACGGGTAGTAGCCCCGGTAGGTGTAGAGTCCGGGAACGCCGGCGCTCAATGGCTGGCCGCTGCGGCGGGCGAAAACCCGCGGCGTGTCGGGACCGGCGGCGAGCGTGAGTCCCATCTCCGGTGGGACGCCGGCTTCGCGCGGGCTTTGCTTGAGCCGTTCGTAGATGCGCTGGGACAGGGGAACCTGATTCAGCAGGTTTCGGGTGTTCTGGATCAGAGTCCCGTCCAGCGCGATGGGCGGTTGCAGCGGCGCCAGTTCCAGCAGCGCGTCGAGATGAGCCGACAGGTGGGCGCGCTGTTCCCGACTGACGGCGCGGGGCAGGTGGGCTTGCCACTCCTGCTCCATCCAGCCCTTGACGGTTTCGGCGTCGAAGCGCTCGGGATCGTCCAGCATCAAGTAGGCCCTGAGCGTGTCGTACAGATAACCGGTATTGCCGGCGTTCTGCCGCAGACGTTCTTCCATGCGCAGGATCACCCGCGGCAGCAGCGCCTGGACGAGGAGGCGCTCGTAGATCGACCGCGCCTCGCCGCCGAGCTTGTTGCCCTGATAGAGGCCGAAGCCCATCAGCCAGGGTTTGCCGGCGTCGCGGTCGCCGTAGCCGCCGGGAATGGCGCGCGCGGCGTCGAGCAACGGCAGGGCGGCGATGGGATCGGTTTGGTCGGGCGCGAGCGCCTGGATCTGCTGTTCGACGACGAGGCGCTGTTTTTCCACCGCTCGCACGTAGAGTTCGTTGCGGGCGTAGCTGGTCAGCCACAGCGCGGCGGCGGTCACGGTCACGAGCAGCGCGGCGGCGTAGGCGCCGCGCTGGATCCAGGCGCGCCAGCGTTCCACCCGCAGGTTGGCACCGGCCAGTTCGGCTTCCGGGAAGACGACGTCGCGCAACAACCGGGTGATGAAGTAGCTGCGGCCCTTGCCGGAGAAGGCGCCCAACGCTTGCCGGTGCAGGCCGAACGTGTTGGCCAGCGAACTCATCAGTCGGTCGATCGGCGTCCCTTCCTGGGTGCCGCTGGTGAAATACACCCCTCTCAGCAGCACGCGTTCCTCGAAACGGCTGGGACGGAAGGCGTCCTTGAGGAACTGGTCGGCGAGCGATTTGAGGGAGCCGAACTGCTGGGGCAGACTATAGATCAGGTCACGTCGCTGCGGGTCGCGTTCTTCCTGCAACCGGGCGACCAACCGCTCGTTCAAACGCCGTTCCAGTAACTCGAATTCTGCGGCGAAGCGCTCGACGACCCCATCCGGGTCGGCCGGGTCGTCCATGGGGAAAGTCATGCCCCAGACTTGGGCGCGCTCTTCCTGACCCAAATCGTTGAAGAACTCGATGAATCCGGCGATCAGATCGGCCTTGGTGAACAGCACGTAGATCGGGAAGCGGATGCCGAAATGCTCGTGCAGTTCCTGGACCCGCTGCTTGATGGCGAGCGCCTGCGCCGCGCGCTGTTCTTCGCTTTGCAGCAGCAGGTCGGCCAGGCTGATGGCGATAAAGGCGCCGTTGATCGGCCGGCGCCGACGGTGTTTCTTGAGCAGATCCAGAAAGCCGCGCCAGGCGGCCCGGTCCACTTCTTCATGACTGTCCTGCGTGGTGTAGCGACCGGCGGTATCCAGCAGGATCGCTTCGTCGGTGAACCACCAGTCGCAGTTGCGCGTACCGCCCACTCCGCGCACCTTGCCGGCCCCCAGCGGGAAGCGCAGTCCGGAGTTGATCAGCGCGGTGGTTTTGCCGGAGCCGGGCGGGCCGATGATGATGTACCAAGGTAATTGGTAAAGGTATTGCGTTCGGCCGGTTTTGCCGCCCAGTCGGGCTTTTTTCAGCGTGGCCAGCGCTTCGTCCAGCCCTTGCTTGAGGGTGGAGATTTCCTCGGACGATGCGGCTTCCTGGTCCTTTTTATGCTGCTGTTCCTCGAGTTGTTGCTCGCGGGCCGCCGCCTGGCTGCCGCCGGCTTGACCGGATAAATCGGCCAGCATCTTCTGGTTATTGCGCAAGGTCCTGATGTAGTAAATGAGTTTGTAGAGTCCGAAGGAAGCGCCGAAGACCGCGATGGTCAGGACACGAGCCAGGTCCGAGGTCAGCGGCGCTCGACCGGCGATGGCGATCAACGGTCCCAGATACCAGATCAGGGCGACGATGGCCAGGAGACCGGTGAAACCGATCATCCACGGGTTTTTAACAAGATTCAGAAATTTTTTCATGGCCCTTACCGCGTGATCCGGGCCAGCAGAATGATATCGACGCGCCGGTTGAGCGCGCGATTCTGCGGGGTGTCGTTGGGAGCGACCGGTTCGGTATCAGAGCGGCCTTCGCTGATGAAACGACCGGCATTGTTGCTGCTGGCCGCCAGGATTTGCACTACGCTGTCGGCTCGAGCCTTGGAGAGGTGCCAGTTGGAGGGGAATTGCAGGGTGCGGATCGGGACGTTGTCGCTGTGACCGGTGACCAACACCCGCCCTTCGACGGCGTTGAGTTCCTTGCCGATTTGCAGGAGTAGTGGCTGGAAAACCGACTTGACCTCGGCCCGGCCGGAATCAAACAGACCGTCCCCGCGAATGCGGATCGTGGTCTGGTCGGTCTCCTCGATCACCGCGACCAATCCCTGCCGGATTTGAGGTTCGAGAAATCTCCGCAAATCCTGCGAGACGCGGACCAGATTGGCGTTGGGCGGAGGTTTGGGGGGTGGGGGCGCGGGCGCGGTCGCGCCGACGCGGCGCACCATCGCCACGGTTTCGCCGCGGAGTTCGCTAAGCGCCGTGAGCACTGGATCGGACGCCTTGTTGAGCAGCCAACCGAACAACGCATAGGCCACCAATAGCAAGGCCGCCGCCACCGCCGCCACCACCCATAGCGGGACGTAGCGGATCAGCGGATTGCGCTGGTCGCTGACGCCGCGCCAGTGCGGCGATAACTCCCGCTCGAATTCGCCGCGCGCGCTGCGGATGGCGTTATAGGCCCGCTCCCGTTGCTCGTCCAGACGGTTGCGTCCGTTGTCCAGGAGCCGGTAGCGACCTTGGAACCCAAAGGCCAGGCACAGGTACATCAGTTCCAGCAGCTCCAGATTCTTGCGTGGATCGAGCATCATGGAGTCCAGCAACTCGAAGAATTTTTCACCGCCCCAGGTTTCGTTGTGAAAGGTCACCAGCAGGCTGTTCTCGCTCCACTGGCTGGCCCGCCCCCACGGCGTATTCAGCACCACCTCGTCGAGCAGGGTGCAAAGCACGTAGCGGGCCCGGAATACGGTTTTCTCGGGCAGACCGCGCTCGCAGGCGTTGGCGGTAAATCCCTTGAGTTCCTCGATCATCCGCCAGCGCAGTTGCTCGGGATCCGGATGCGAGGGAGTATTTTTCAGGCGCATGATCAAGCCGAGCAACGGCGCGGCGGCGGCTTCCAAAGGGTTCAGCCCGATTCCCGTGGGGATCGCCGTCGCTTCGGACGGTGGCGGAGCCGGCGGGCGTGACGGCGCGGGCGCGGATGGGTTGGAACGTCGACCGCCCGGCGCCGGCCGGATGATCGTGCGATCGCCTTCGTCGTCGGTGGTGGTGGCAAATGGATCGTCGATAGTCACGGTTCGCTACTCATTCGCTTTTAATGGCCCAAAAGGCCATTTCCAATCCCGGAAACTCGCCGCCGACATGGAAAGCAAAGCCCCCTGAGTTAAGAATCTGCTTCCAGAATTCACTGCTACGGTCGAGCCGGAAGTAGATGAAGTCCGACTGGTAGGGAATTTCTCGCGGGGCCACCGGCAGGGCGCTGACGCCGATGCCCGGAAGGTGGTGATTGACAAATTGCGCGATTTTCTCGACCGGTCCGATTTTAACCTGGGTCGGAAAGCGCGCGCGCAGCAGGTCGGTCGCCATGTCGGCGCGGACCGCCAGGATGAATGTAGCCTTGGCGAGCAGCGGGCGCTCGCGATCGGTAATGATCGCCACGCGGATGCCGTATTGGCGCTCTTCGATGGGAATCCGGATCGCCGCCTGTTCTTCCACCAGACTGAGCGAACGACGCAGTTCGAGCATCAACGCGCCGAAGGTCTTTTGCAAGTCGTCGTGATCGTAGTTCGGGAACGGCGGCGGGCGGCGTTTGGTTTTTCCGGTAAAGGTGGCCATATCCCCAGCCAGTTGTAGGGCAGTTTGGTAGAAGGCTTCCGGATGCAGGCCGCGCATGGCCGCCAGATGCGCGAACAGCGGTTCGAAGCGGTTGACGGTTTGCAGGCGCAGGAATTGCGCGATATCCACCCCGGCACCGCGCGCCGTGCCCGCGCCCGTCACCCGCTCGGCCAGGGCGTCGCCGCGCTGGTGTAGCAGCCCGAGCACTTCGGTAATGAAGCCGTTCAGGGCCGGTACGCCGCGACAGTCCAGACAAGGCGGCAGATATTCATTATCCAGCACGACGGTCTGGTCGGGGCGCTTTTCCTGTACGCGGGCGATACCGATGCAGGTGTACTCGCTGGAATCCTGGGTGTCGAGAAACAGGCGTAATCGGGGTTCGCCCGTTTCAATGAACGCGCTGTTATTGGCGGTATCGATGTTGTTGTCGCGCACCTCACGGGCTACGGCCCGGTAACGGGCGGCGGTATCCTGCTGTTCGCCGCGTTCCACGTCCGCCGTGCCGGTCCGCCGCAGCGGCAGAGCCAGCAGCACCCGGGCGTCGCGGATCTCGGCGTCGATGTCTAGCGGCGCGGGCGGCGGATCGTAATCGGGAATGTTGAAGGGCTTGCCGTCGGGCAGCAGGCCACTGGCGTTAGTGATAGCGACCTTGCCCAGCGCGAGCGCTTCCCGGTCCAGGGCCAGTTCCGCCACGCCCCAGTCGTAAGGGCGCAGGTAGCCGCAGGATTGCCGGACCAAGGCTTCGAGGTAGCGGTCCTGCTGCTGGAAATGCTGGGGGCGCAGGAACATCCCCTCGGACCATACGACCTTGCTGTACCAACTCATGGGAGTGTCGCTCGTTTTATGGGTATGGGGGTTAAGAAGAATCTGGGAACGCTTTTTGGGTAAATTATAGGTTGGCACCGAACCCGTCTCGCAAATCCTAGCATCCCATCCGCGGAACGGTAGCGGGTCCTCCTGGCTCAGAATCGCCGTTAAGGTCAACGTCCGCGGAGTCGCTCCTCGTAGGCGCGCGCGAACTCGTCGCCGAACAACTCGTTGAAATCGTCCTCGGCTTCCCGGGCGATGGCCTGATACTCGTTGGTGAACAGATCCCAATATTTGGCTTTGCGGCTTCCCGGCAGGATGCTATCGAGGACGTTCGGTTGGAGGCGGCTTTCCAAATTGCTCGGATCGAAGCGTTCGAGCAACCGGGTTAAAGCCGCCTGGATGCCCGCCATGACCGCCAGTTGGTGAGCTTTGATGTCGTTGAAGCCTTCATGTACCGCCTGAGTGGGCGACATGTAGGCATTCTTCTGGCTGGTCAGAAGCAGAATCATCACTTCTTCCGGACGCAGCGGTGGTTGTCCCGGGGGGGTCTTCAGCGGGTTGTTGTCCACGGGACCGATAGCGGTGCGATCCAGGCGAAATTCGCCCTTGATATCGCCGCGGGCCAGTAGAATTTCCATGAGTCCCTGCACGGTCTCGCGGAAGATCGCGCCGATAGTGGCCAGGACTTCAGGCCACTGCTGGTCGTTCAGGCGCGCGTTCGGCAGTCCGGCGCCCTTCAGAAACGCCTGGATCAAAGTCCGGGTGTCGGGTCCGGGCGACGCGGCGTCCGCTGTTGGGGCGGGCGACTTGGCGGGCGGCGCGGGAAGCGGCTTTTGCGGCGGCGGTTCCGGCGTAGGAAGGATCGTGGGCTTGGCCGGTTTGTCGAGTTTGTCGAGGAGAGGTTCTGGTGGTCTGGGAGTAAAGGCCGGTGTTTCCGCCGGCGGCGTGGATAGAGGTTGCCGGGGCGACGGGAGATCCGGTGCCGGTTCGGTGGTGGATCGCGCCTCGCTGGGCGGGGTGGCTGGGGTCATCCACCAATCCTCCGGTATGATCGGCGCGGCACCGGGTTCCGCGACGCTGGCCGGGGGTTCGGGGGCGGCGGGCGGCGCGGCGGGCGGTTCGAATGGTGACGGGTCCGCAATGTCTGGCGCTCGTTGGTCCGGAACGGGAGCCATGGGTTCGAGAACCCCGGGTTCGAGAACCCCGGGTTCGGGAATCCCGGGTTCAGCGAATTGATCGACTGGTGGGGAAGACGGGGCCGACGGCGGCGCGGGCGATGCGGGCGGTGGTGTTTCGGGGATCAGCGCGGGGGGCTCGAAAAAGGCCCGATCCGGCGCCAGCAAATCGGCGGACGGTTCGGTGCTGGATCGACCTTGCGGGGGCGGGCTCGCCGGACGTTTCAGACCCAGGCTGTCTTCGCTGAATAGATCGGTGAATGAGGGTTTGCCCGGACGCGCCGGATCGCGATCCGGTTCGACGCCGGCGTCGATTAAATCCGCCGCGAACGGTGAGGACGCGCCCGGACCTGGCACGACATCGGTGGCCGGGCCGTCCGGTTCGACTTCCGCCAGTTCGGCGGCGCCGGGCAGCAGGGTGACGGCGATCTCGTATTCGCCCAGCACGAAGCGGTCACCATCATTGAGCTTGACCGTCTGATTGCGGGGAACGCGCTCCTCGGAATCGTTGATAAAGGTGCCGTTGGTACTGTTGTCGGTGAGGTAATAATTGCCATCTCGATGGTGGATAGTACAGTGTTTGCCAGACAGGATGCGTTCCGGGTCCTGCAGGATCCAGTCGGTTTGCGCCGCGCGGCCGATGCTGAGGGATCCGCGGTCGAGGATTTTGGTGATTTCCTGACCAGGAGAGAGTCGCTGATAGCTGGTGATGGCGAGTTTCAGGGGCATGACGCGATTTCCGGTGCAAGGACGCCGCTTCGCCGTCCGGGCAAGAATTCATCGAATTGAGCGCATGGGGCTTATACGATTCAGTCTATACCGCCCCGGCAATCGCGCCAAGCACGGACTATACTGGAAGCCACAATCATGACGAGGTACATGAGTTGATGAGCGTGATTGATGTAGGGCAATTTCTAAGCCAAATCACCCCAGACGCCCCTTGCGGCGAGGATCTCGAATACGATCCACAGTTCGCGGAGATGGAAAAGCTGGCTCGGGAAACCCCGGAACGCCAGTTTGGCGGCACCGTGATTCCCGCCGAGCCGCCAAACTGGCTCGGAGTCGGTAAAGTGGCCCTGTCCCTGCTGGGACGGACTCGGGATCTGCGCGTCGCGGCCTACCTCGCTCAGTCTCTGCTCCGCACGCAGGGCTTTCCGGGTTTTGTCGAGGGTTTGGCGGTGGTGGAAGGGTTGATCGAGCGCTACTGGGACAGCGTTCACCCGAAACTCGATCCCGAAGACGACAACGACCCGACCCTGCGCGTTAATACCGTTACGACGCTCTGCGACCCGGAAACGACCCTGCGCGCCTTACGAGAAACGCCGTTGGTCAGTTCGCGCGCTCTGGGACGGTTCAGTTTGCGCGATGTGCAGATCGTGGCGGGCGTTCTGACCCCGGTCGCCGCCGAAGAACACCAAGAAGCACCTACCCAGGCTAAACTGGATGGCGCGTTCCAGGAAGCCGACGTGGCGGGGTTGCAAGCCACCGCCAAAGCGGTCGTCGAAGCCATGGACCGGGTCGTGCGCATTGAGGCGCTGTTGACCGATCAGATCGGCGTGACCCAGGCGCCGGACATGAGCGCGCTGGTTGGCGTGTTAAAGGAAATCCGGCAGGTGCTGGTCGAGCAATTGCGGCGCCGGGGGGTGGGGATCGCCGAAGAAGCCGCGGTCGCCGAAACGGGCGAAGAAGCGGATTCGGGTTCGCCGGGGAGCGCCGTGGTGGCCCAGCGGCTGGTGGTGGGCGAGATCGCCAGCCGTGAGGATGCGCTGCGCATGCTCGACAAAATCCTTGAGTACTTTAGTCGTTACGAGCCGTCGAGCCCCGTTCCGTTTCTGTTGAGACGGGCCAGAAATCTGGTAGGCAAGGATTTCATGGAGGTTCTGCGGGACATCGCACCGGACGGAACCAAACAGGCGGATCTGATTTTTGGGCCACGGGATACGGATGCCGCCTAGCTTTTCCTCAAGCTGTGCTTTACGGTTTTTACCTGATCCACCTAAAAGGATCTGGACCAGATTTTTAGTTGGGTGAACATACGATTCGAACGAGAGAGGTAATGATCCAATGGCAATGAGCAGCCAGAAATTTATCGCCCGCAATCGGGCGCCGCGGGTGCAGATCGAGTACGACGTCGAAGTGTATGGCGCCCAAAAGAAGGTCCAGTTGCCGTTCGTGATGGGCGTGATGGCCGATCTGTCCGGCAAGCCGGCCGATCCGCTGGCACCGGTGGCGGATCGCAAATTCCTCGAAATCGACGTGGACAACTTCGATGGCCGCTTGAAATCCATGAAGCCGCGGGCCGCCTTCCGGGTGCCCAACACGCTGACCGGGGAAGGCGAGATCAGCGTGGATCTCACGTTCGAGAGCATGGACGATTTTTCTCCGGCGGCGGTCGCGCGCAAGGTCGATGCCTTGAGCCGTCTGCTGCAGACCCGCGAGCAACTCTCGAACCTGATGGCTTACATGGACGGCAAGACCGGCGCCGAGGAGCTGATCGCCAAGGTTCTGGCCGATCCCACCCTGTTGCAGGCGCTGGCGTCCGCCAAGCCCCAGGACAGCGCCGCCCCCGCCGCCGAGGAGTCGTGAGCCATGGCCGAACTTGCCCCCAACGCCGAGGCCCAGGCCGGCGGCGAAACTCAACCGCTGGAAGTCAGTGAATTTTCGTCGCTGCTGCAACGGGAATTCAAACCCAAATCCGATCAGGCCAAGGAGGCGGTCGAAAACGCCGTGCGCACCCTGGCGGAACAGGCGCTGCAGGATACCGCGCTGCTGTCCGGGGATGTCATTAAGTCGATTGAGTCCATGATCGCGGCCATCGACCGCAAGCTGACGGAGCAGATCAACCAAATCATGCATCATCCGGACTTCCAGCAGTTGGAAGGCGCGTGGCGGGGCCTGCATTACTTGGTCAATAGCACCGAAACCGACGAAATGCTCAAGATCCGGGTGCTGAACATCTCCAAGAAGGATGTGCATAAGACCTTGAAGAAATTCAAGGGCACCGCCTGGGACCAAAGCCCGCTCTTCAAAAAGATGTACGAGGAAGAATACGGGCAATTTGGCGGCGAACCTTTCGGGTGCCTGGTGGGCGACTACCACTTCGACCACAGCCCGACCGATGTGGAGTTCTTGCGAGAAATGTCGCAGATTTGCGCGGCCGCTCACTGCCCGTTCATCGCCGGCGCGGCACCGACCGTGATGCAGATGGATTCCTGGCAGGAACTGAGCAATCCACGCGATCTCACCAAGATTTTCCAGACACCGGAATACGCCGCCTGGCGCTCGCTGCGTGACTCCGAAGACTCCCGCTACATCGGTTTGGCGATGCCGCGCTTTCTGGCCCGGCGTCCTTACGGAGCCAAGTCCGATCCGGTGGAGGAGTTCGATTTCGAAGAGGACACCGAGGGCGCCGATCACAACAAGTACACCTGGGCCAACTCGGCGTATGCCATGGCGGTCAACATCAACATGGCTTTTAAGCTATATGGCTGGTGTACGCGGATTCGTGGCATCGAATCGGGCGGTGCGGTGGAAAATCTGCCGACTCACACGTTCCCGACCGACGACGGCGGCGTGGACATGAAATGTCCGACCGAGATCGCCATCAGCGACCGGCGCGAGGCCGAGTTGGCCAAAAACGGCTTTATGCCACTGATCCACAAGAAAAATTCGGATTTCGCCGCCTTCATCGGCGCGCAATCGCTGCAAAAACCCGCCGAATACGAAGATCCGGACGCCACCGCCAACGCCAATCTGGCCGCGCGGCTGCCCTACCTGTTCGCCACCTGCCGTTTCGCTCATTACCTCAAATGCATGGTGCGCGACAAGATCGGTTCCTTCAAGGAACGTGAGGACATGCAGAAGTGGTTGCAGTCGTGGATCAAGCAGTACGTCGATCCCAATCCGGCCATGTCCAGCGAGCTGCAGAAAGCGCGCAAGCCGCTGGCCGCCGCCGAAGTCGTGGTCGAGGAGGTGGAAGGCAATCCGGGCTACTACAGCTCCAAGTTCTTCCTGCGCCCGCATTACCAGTTGGAGGGATTGACCGTCTCGCTCCGTCTGGTTTCCAAGCTGCCCTCGGCCAAGGGCGGCTAGACTGGCACGGTCGTGTGTTTCGCCGCACGTGAACCGGTTCGAATTGGCCTCGTGCGGCCCGAACTGGTCCGGAAAGCTGTGGAAAACGCTTTGTGAAGGAGGTGCTTGAATCTTGTCGGCAAAGGATTTTTAACAATGGCATGAGTCATGCATTACATGCCGTGCAGAGCGAATCTGTAGCACTACCACTCAACTGAAGGAGAGACCATCATGGCTTTTGACTTTTTTATCAAGATCGGCGACATCAAGGGTGAAGCCCAAGACGCCAAGTACAACGGCAGTGACGGCTGGATGGATGTGTTGGCCTGGAGCTGGGGTGCCAGCAACAGCGGCAGCACCCATGTGGGCAGCGGCAGCGGTGCCGGCAAGGCCAATTTCCAGGACATCAGCTTCACCAAGTACGTCGACAAGGCCACGCCCGACATCATGAAATCCGTCGCCAACGGCAAGCATCACGCCACGGCTCATCTGGTCGCGCGTCGGGCCGGCGAGAAACCCCTGGACTACCTGGTCATCGACATTGAGGACGCGATGCTCACCTCGCTGTCCACCGGCGGTTCGGGCGGCGAGGATCGGCTGACCGAGAACTGCTCGCTGAACTTCGACTTCTTCAAACTGAAGTACGTCGAGCAGATGAAGGACGGTTCGGCGGGCGATCAGCCCGAAATGTCATGGAGCATCGCGTCCAACGCCGAAGAGCAGGCGTGAGCGTGTTAACGCCCTGATTCCCCCTTAATCCCCGAATCGCGGCCCGTCTTCCGACCGGTCGCGGTTCGGGCCTCATCGTCGAGAATAGGCATGGGCGCCGAACAGAATCTCAATGAAGGCAAACTGGACGAAACGCTCGCGCAACTGCAACAGGAAGTGCGCCAGAATCCCGCAGACGCCAAGCTGCGGATTTTTCTGTTTCAACTCTACTGCGTGTTGGGCGAATGGCAGAAAGCCCTGAACCAGCTCAACGTGCTGCGCGAGATGGATGCCGAGACGCTGCCGATGGTGCAGACCTACCAGGAGGCCGTTCAGTGCGAGGCGCTGCGCGGGCAGGTGTTCGCCGGGGGACGTACCCCGCTGCTGTTCGGCGAACCGGAGCCTTGGCTGGCGCTGTTGTTGGAGGCGCTCAAGCTGACGGCGCGCCAAGAACACGAGCGAGCGGGAGAGCTACGCGCCCGGTCGCTGGAACAGGCGCCGACCACCGGCGGTCGTTGCAACGACCGACCGTTCGCCTGGCTGATGGACGCCGACCCGCGGCTCGGCCCGGTTCTGGAGGCCGTGATCAACGGTCGCTACTACTGGATTCCGTTCCAGCACATGCGCCGGATCGAACTGGAGCCGCCCGCCGACCTGCGCGATCTGGTCTGGTTGCCCGCCCATTTTACCTGGGCGAACGGCGGTCAGACCGTGGGTTTGATTCCAGTGCGTTATCCGGGCTCCGAGCAGTCGGCGGATCATGCCATTCGCATGGCCCGTAAAACCGACTGGCGCACGATCGACGAGGCGACCCAGTTGGGCCTGGGCCAGCGGCTACTGGCCACGGATGCCGACGATTACCCCCTGTTGGAACTGCGCGCGCTGGAGTTCGACGTAATGGATTCCGCCGCGATCCCATCGGATACGACCGAGGCCGAACAAGGCCATGGCTGAACTCACCACGAAGGATCGTCTGCAACCTTCGCTGCTGGATCGATTGACGGATGATGAACCGGACCAGCCGCAGGAGTCCCGCGAAAAACGGGTTTTGTCGATGAACCGCTTGCGCGAGTGCGTGTTGCGCGATCTGGCGTGGCTTTTAAATACGGCGCGCTTGCCGAGCCACCAGGCCATCGAACACTATCCGTTTGCCGCCCGTTCCGTCATCAATTACGGACTGCCGCCGTTGTCGGGGACGCTCGCGAGTAGTTTGGATGTCCACGAGCTGGAAAATATTCTGACCCAAGTGATCGAGGACTTCGAACCGCGCATTTTGCGCGGGACGGTCAGGGTCCAGGTTATTCTGACGCGCGAATTGATGAGTCATAACACCTTGACTTTCGTGATCAGCGGCAATCTTTGGGCGCAACCCTTACCTTTGCAACTGTACTTAAAAACCGAATTCGATCTGGAAAGCGGCCAGGTTAAGGTTGAAGAAGCCGACCATCCGACGAGTATGTCCTAATGGACCCGCGTCTTCTTCAGTATTACAACCGGGAATTGCAGCACCTGCGCGAAATGGGCGGAGAATTCGCCCGCGAGTTTCCGAAAATCGCCGGTCGCCTGGGATTGGACGCCTTTGAGTGCGCCGATCCCTATGTCGAACGCTTGCTGGAAGGCTTCAGTTTTCTGGCGGCGCGGGTGCAACTCAAGATCGACGCCGAGTTTCCGCGCTTTACCCAGCATCTGTTGGAAATCATCTACCCACATTATCTGGCACCGACGCCCTCGATGGCGGTCCTCCGGGTGGAGCCGGATTCCACCGAAAGCGCGCTGGAGCAGGGGTTCGTGCTGCCTCGGGACCAGGCGCTGTTCAGCGTGTTGGGTAAAGGTGAGAGTACGTCCTGTGAATATCGCACGGCGCACGAAGTCACGCTGTGGCCGCTGGAGATCACCGAAGCGCAATACTTCGTCGGCAAGGAGCCGGTGGCCTTGCTCGATTTGCCTGACTCGGGCAAAGTCCGGGCCGGCATTCGCCTGCGCTTGCGGACCACTCTGCCTGGATTATCGTTCGATAAACTACCGCTGGAGCGGCTGCACTTGTATTTGCATGGCAGCGATTCGTTGCCCATGCATCTGTACGAGCAGATTCTGGCCAATACGGTGCTGCTGGTGGCGCGGCCGGGACAGCGCCCGGCCCCATGGCATGAAGTGATCGCCAGCCGCCACCTGCGGCGGTTGGGTTTTGAGGAAGAACAGGCGCTGTTGCCGGACGTGCCGTCATCGTTCCAAGGCTACCGTTTGCTCCATGAATACTTTGCCTTGCCGCAACGTTTTCTATTCGTGGAGCTGGGCGGACTGGGACCGACGGTGCGCCGCTGCGCGAGTTCCGAACTGGAAATCCTGATCCTGTTAAATCGGGTGGACCCGGTGTTGGAAAACACGCTGACTGCCGCCAATTTCGCCCTGTTCTGTACCCCGGCGATCAATCTGTTCCCCAAGCGCGCCGACCGCATCCACCTGAGCGATCAGGTGGCCGAACATCATGTTTTGCCGGATCGCACCCGGCCCATGGACTTCGAAGTGTATTCCATCACCGGCGTCACCGGGATCGGTGCCAATCACGAAGAACAGGAGTTTTTACCTTTTTACGCCCATCACGATCGACTGGGCCAGCGCGAGCATCGGGCTTTCTATACCCAATATCGGTTGCCGCGCCGGTTGTCCAGCCAGCAACGCCGCGTCGGTCCGCGCTCCAGCTATGTCGGCGGCGAGACCTTCCTCGCGTTGGTGGACGCCGATGAAGCGCCGTACAGCAGCATGTTGCGGCAGTTGGCGGTGACGACGACCTGTACCAACCGTGATTTGCCGTTGCACATGCCGGTCGGACGTGGCGACACCGATTTTACGTTCATGTCCGGCGCGCCGGTGCGGGCGGTGCGTTGTCTGGCCGGTCCGACCAAACCGCGTCCTTCTCACGCGCACGGCGACACCGCCTGGCGTTTGATCAGTCACTTGGCGCTGAATTACCTGTCTTTGGTCGACAGCGACGCCCGCCAGGGCGCGGTCGCGTTGCGCGAGTTGCTGGCGCTGTACGGCGATGTGGCCGAGGCGGCGATCCGCAGCCAGGTCGACGGCGTACAGTCGATCAAAACGACGCCGGTGACCCGTCGCGCGCCCGTTCCCGGACCGATCGCGTTTGCCCGTGGTCTGGAAGTCACGGTGACTTTGGATGAGGCGGCGTTTGAGGGGGAAGGTATCCTGCTGTTTGGAGCCGTGCTGGAACGGTTTTTCGCCAAGTACGCTTCGATCAATTCCTTTACTGAAACGGTCGTTCGCTCGACCGAACGCGGCGAGATCATGCGATGGCCCACCCGGATCGGACAGCGGCACACGCTGTAGCGTTGTTTGAGGCATTGCGACGGCGGCCTTATGCCTTTCATTTTTTTCAGGCGTTGCGCCGTCTGGAATGCGCGTATCACGATCGGCCGCGCCTGGGAGAATCCACCCGGCCGACCGATGATCCGATTCGCCTGGCGCAGGAGCCGGCCATGACTTTTGCGCCGTCCACGCTGGCGGCGTTCGATCTGGCCAGCGATGATCGGCCGCCCAGGCTGTTCGAGTATTTTTTCGGGTTGTTCGGACCCAACGGGCCGTTGCCCCTGCACCTGACCGAGTACGCGCGCGACCGCTCGCGCAATCATGGTGACCGAACCTTTGCCCGTTTCGCCGACCTCTTCCATCACCGGCTGCTGTGTCTGTTTTACCGGAGTTGGGCCGACGCGCAACCGACGGTCAGTTTCGACCGGCCGGAAGCCGACCGTTTCAATGTTTATGTCGGCGCGCCGTTCGGCCTGGGGACGCCGTCGTTGTGGAATCGGGATGCGGTTCCCGACTCGGCCAAGTTCCATTACGCCGGACGATTGGCGTGTCAAACCCGTAATCCCGAAGGGTTACAGGCGATTCTGGCGGATTTTTTCAATTTGCCGGTAGCGATTGAGGACTTCGTCGGCCATTGGTTGCCGCTGGACGAAAGCAGCCGGTGTTACCTGGGCGCGACCCCGGTCACCGGCAGGCTTGGGATGACCGCGGTCATCGGCGAGCGAGTTTGGGATTGCCAGTTCAAGTTCCGCATCACCATCGGGCCGATGGGTTTAGAGGACTTTCAGCGCTTCCTGCCCGGCAGCGACAGCCTGCGGCGGCTGGTCGCGTGGGTGCGCAATTATATCGGCGATGAGTTGCTGTGGGATTTCAATCCGATCCTCGACAGGAACGAAGTGCCGCCATTGATTCTGGGCGAAGGAACGCGACTCGGTTGGACCACTTGGCTGACCGGTCAGCCGCTGGCGCGCGATGCCGATGATTTGAAACTGGATGCTGTTACTTATTGCAAATAACCTTCAAAGGAGTCCGAATCCATGGCTGAAATCAGTCGCGTCGCCCTGTTCGGCAAGCTGAATAGCCTGGGCTACAAAGCCATTGAAAGCGCTACCGTGTTCTGCAAGCTGCGGGGTAATCCGTATGTGGAGCTGGTGCATTGGTTGCATCAGGTCCTGCAATTGCCGGATTCGGATTTGCATCGGGTGATTCAGCATTTCGGTCTGAATCCTTCCCGGTTGGCCAAGGATTTTACTGAAGCGCTGGATCGTTTGCCGCGCGGCGCGACCTCGATTTCGGATTTGTCCTCACACGTCGATGCGGCGGTGAAGGAAGCCTGGGTCTATGCCACGCTGATGTTCAAGGATAGCCAGGTGCGGACGGGTCATTTGCTGTTGGGGATGCTGAAAACGCCCGATTTGCGTAATGCGCTGCTGGCCATTTCCCGCGAGTTTGAAAAGATCAAGCTGGATGAATTAACCGAGCGCTTTGCCGACCTCGTCGCTGCGTCGCCGGAAGGCGGGTTGCGCGCCAGCGACGGTTCTCAGGTCGGCGGCGGCGCGGCGCCAGGTGAAGCCAGCGAGGCGATGGCCCCGGCGCAGATGGGTAAACAGGAAGCTCTGCAACGCTTTTCCGTGGATTTGACCGAGCGGGCGCGCAAGGGCGAACTCGATCCGATTGTGGGCCGTGATGAAGAAATCCGCCAGATCGTCGATATTCTGATGCGTCGTCGTCAGAATAACCCGATCCTGACGGGTGAAGCAGGCGTCGGCAAGACCGCAGTGGTCGAAGGCTTTGCCCAGCGCATTGCGTCTGGTGATGTGCCGCCGCCCTTGCAGGATGTGACCCTGCGGGTGCTGGACGTGGGCCTGTTGCAGGCCGGGGCCAGTATGAAGGGTGAATTCGAAAACCGCTTGCGGCAGGTGATCGACGAAGTGCAGTCCTCGCCCAAGCCCATCATCCTGTTTATTGACGAAGCGCACACTCTGATCGGTGCGGGCGGCGCAGCCGGCACCGGCGATGCCGCCAACCTGCTCAAACCGGCGCTGGCACGGGGCAAACTGCGCACCATCGCGGCGACCACCTGGGCCGAGTACAAGAAACATATCGAAAAAGACCCGGCGCTGACCCGGCGTTTCCAGGTGGTGCAGGTCGGCGAGCCGAGTGAAGAGAAAACCATTCTGATGATGCGCGGCATGGCTTCGACCATGGAACAGCACCACCGGGTGCAAATTCTCGATGAGGCGCTGGAGGCTGCGGTTAAGTTGTCCCATCGCTATATTCCCGCCCGCCAGTTGCCGGATAAAGCGGTCAGTTTGCTGGATACGGCGAGCGCCCGCGTGGCGATCAGCCTTCATGCCGTGCCCGCCGAAGTGGATGACAGCCGTCGCCGCATCGAGGGCTTGAATGTCGAGCTGGAAATCATCGGGCGCGAAACGGCGGTCGGGATGGAGACCGCGCAGCGATTGGCCGAAGCGACCGAGAAATTGCAGGCCGAACAGGCGCGACTGGCGCTGTTGGAAGATCGCTGGCAGAAAGAAAAAACCCTGGTCGATCAAGTGCTGGAACTGCGGGCCAAGCTGCGCGGCGATGGCGGCAAAGTGGACGCGGCGGCGACTGCCGAAGCGGATCCACAGCGGCAAGACTGGCTGACCGAGCTGAAGGCGCTGCAAATTCAGTTGCATGAATTGCAAGGCGAGAAACCGCTGATTCTGCCCAGCGTGGACGCGCAGGCGGTGGCTTCCGTCGTCGCTGACTGGACCGGTATTCCGGTCGGGCGGATGGTCAAGAACGAGATCGAAACGGTTCTCAAGCTGGCCGACAATCTGGAGCAGCGCATTATCGGCCAGCGTCATGCTTTGGACATGATCGCCCGGCGGATTCAAACCTCGCGGGCGGCGTTGGACAATCCGAATAAACCCATTGGCGTGTTCATGCTGGCCGGCCCATCCGGGGTGGGCAAGACCGAGACGGCGCTGGCGCTGGCAGAAACGCTGTACGGCGGCGAGCAGAATGTCATCACGATTAATATGAGCGAATATCAGGAAGCGCATACCGTTTCCACCCTGAAAGGCGCACCGCCCGGTTATGTCGGTTATGGCGAAGGCGGGGTATTAACCGAAGCGGTGCGGCGGCGTCCCTACAGCGTGGTGCTATTGGACGAAGTGGAGAAAGCCCATCCCGATGTGCATGAAATTTTCTTCCAGGTCTTTGATAAAGGCTGGATGGAAGATGGCGAAGGCCGGGTGATTGACTTCAAGAATACCCTGATCCTGCTGACCACTAACGCTGGCACCGATCTGATCATGGGTATGTGCAAAGACCCGGATTTGATGCCGGAGCCGGAAGGGATTGCCAAAGCCTTGCGTGAACCTTTGCTGAAAGTGTTTCCACCCGCGCTATTAGGCCGACTGGTCGTTATTCCCTACTACCCGCTCAGTGATGAAATGATTGGCGCGATTGCTCGTCTGCAATTGGGGCGCATCACCAAGCGGATTAAGGAAACCCGCAAGATTCCATTCAGCTATGACGATGAAGTCATTAAGCTGATTACCAGCCGTTGCACGGAACTGGAGAGCGGCGGGCGGATGATTGACGCGATCCTGACTAATACGGTATTGCCGAAAATCAGCGAAGAGTTCCTGCGGCGAATGATGGAAGGCAAGCCCATTGAACGAGTGCATGTGAATGTGACAGACGGCGAGTTTGGGTATGCGTTTGAGTAGACTTTAAGCAACTTGACCGGGTGGGTTGACGCCCTCAATCCACCCGCTACTCTGGAGATGCTGATTGATGATGCCTAAGTTGCGGGAACCATTGACCAGTGTGGAATATCTGGTTCTGGAACGGGAATCGGAAACCAAGAATGAGTATTTTAATGGTGAAACTTTCGCTATGGCGGGTGCCAGTCGTCGCCATAATCAGATTACGACTAATCTGGTGTGTATGGTCGGCAATCAATTGGCGAACCGGGTGTGTAGTGTTTATTCCAGTGATATGAAGGTTAAAATTGATAAGTTGAATAAATATACCTATCCAGATGTTTTGATTGTCTGTCAAAACCAGCAATTTGAAGACGAAAATGAAGATGTGTTGCTAAACCCGGTCGTCATTATGGAAGTGCTGTCGGATTCAACAGAAGCCTATGATCGCGGTGACAAGTTTATTCATTATCAGAATATCCCTTCTCTGGTTGAATATGTGCTGATTTCGCAAAAGTCGGTTCAGGTGGAGAAATTTTTGCGCCAGCTTGATCATGTTTGGGTTTATTCAAAATATCTTGAAATGGGTGACGAGATTCATCTGACCGCCGTTGATTGTATCCTGACAATCCAGGAGATTTACGCCAAGGTGATTAGTCCGTCTGGCTATCAGGCTGCTTTGTAATCTTGTGCAAATTCCTAGAATGGAAGGCTGATGCAGCGGGGATTGCAGAATTATGGAGCGGGTACATGTGAATGTCACGGATGGTGAATTTGGATATGGGTTTGAGTGAAATACAGCGGGATAATCGAGGAGTCAACATCATGATTGAGAAATACTTTAAGGCTGGCATTCGGTTTACTTGGACTAAGCCCCAGGATGTCCCGGTTGCTGTGCCCCAAGTTGGTGAATTTGTTGATAGTGCGCGAGCAGCCACCCCAATGATCTATATGGGCTTGGAACCTGGTAAGGATGGTAAGTTGATAGACCCTTATCTGAGACTATACGATGTTAACACCTTGGGACTTAGAATGCGTATGCCCATCCAGTATGCCTGGCTAGACTATGCTCATGCCCGAACTTCCAGGTTACCTATCGGCCCCTATGATGTGCTTACTGGTTTTATGAGCGGATGCATCATTGTGCATTACTCAGAAAGGGGAGTTCGTTATGCTGGGCATGTTGGAACGATTAGCGATGATGTCAATGGCTATAACCGTATACTGAAAAGAAAATTCGCCTTCGCTATGGCTAAAGATACGAAAGGCTTCAATCCTGCTACTGCTTGGGATCCCAGTGATCAGTTTCGGCTATCTGGTCTACTCGTCCCGCAGGCGCAACAGACAAAAGTCGTTGCTCTTGTGACAACGACAGGTGATTTTTACTCGATTTTGATGATGAATTCATCAGGCAATAATTGGGTCTCTGGAGGAATAAAAAAAGTTCCGCCGATTAATCATGACCAATTAAAATTATTGATGCTTCGGGATTAATTAAGCCGTGTAGAGTGCGCACCACGCCGTACTTTTTTATGGTCGTTACCGAAGTAATTTTTCCAATAGAAGGCATCGGGTAAGTGAGCGTGGCGGAGGGCAGGTTTATTAAGCTTTAATCGGTTCGATATCCACATCTGGAGCACTACCGGCCACTACTTGGCATGAGAAGGTTGGGAGCAGGGGGTCACCTTTGCGGTTTGTGATAAGCATCCGAGATTAACCATGACACCGATTTTCCTTTGGCGGGGACAATATGCCGGTTTTATCGTCAACGACCATCTGTTCGCACCGGATGGCCGCTATCTCGGCTGGATCGATGCTCGGGCCAAGCTTTGGAAAGCCAACGGTGCGTTTCTCGGCGAACTCGTCGACCATCACTACATTCTGCGGCGGGCGAATTGGACATTACCGGTACGGCAGACTCCCCGGGTGCCGCCGGTACCCGCCCAACCACCCATGCCGCCAAGAGATCGTTTGGCAAAACTGCCGCGTCCCGGATGGGTCGATGCGTTGGAGGACTTGTTGCGCCTGCCGACTCCCGAAGAATTGATTGGGCTTTGGCGATACAACGATGAGCGGATCGAAATCAAGGCGGATGGCGAATTTATCTGGACGCTGACCACGCATGAGAGCGTCGGGCAGTGGGAGTTGCGCGGTCCTCTGTTGTTCCTGCGCCGCTGGCTGGGGGGAGAATTCGAAGTCGCTCCAGCCTATCGCATTCTCGATTTCAGCGGCGATGAGTTGCTGTTGCGCTGGTTGACGACCGATCGGCGAATGGGGCCTTTTGCACTCCGCCGCGTCGAGCGCGCCGCAGATGGTTCTGGAATCCTAAACTCTCACCCTGGCCCGCTCGCGGGATAAAGGGTATAAACGGCTAACAGCAACTTTCAGGGGAGGAGATCATGACCCAGGAGCCGAGTTCGGACGACGGCGTTCAAATCAGCATCAAGGAAGCCCTCGCCTTGGCGCGCAAACTGCACCGTCAGAGCCAACTCGACGAAGCGGAGGGGATTTACCGCAGGCTGCTGGACGCCGTTCCGGAGTGGCCCGACGTGCTCAACCTGTTGGCGCTCTTGCGCTTCCGGAAGAAGGATGAGGAAGAGGCGATCGGTCTGTTGCGGCGGGCGGTCGCCATGGATCCCAACTATGCGGACGCCCATAACAACCTGGGCAATCTGTTGAAATTGCAAGGTCGGATCGACGAAGCCGAATCCTCTTACCTGCGGGCGCTGGAGTTGGTGCCCGAGCACGCCGATGCCTGGAACAACCTCGGAATCATCCGCCGTTTGCAGGAGCGCCCGGAGGCGGCCGAGGAGGCCCTGCGGCGAGCGCTGCGCGCCAACGAGCGTCTGGTGGATGCCCATTATAATCTCGGCATGTTGCTTCGTGCCCTGCGGCGTTATGCGGAAGCGGCGGATTCGCTGCAAAGGGTCCTTGCGCTGAATTCGTACTACTGGCTTGCCTACCAAAGTCTTGGATCATTGCTTTATTTGCTGGGGCGGACAGACGAAGCGGTCGGAATGTACCGAGACTGGCTCAAGTTGACCCCGGATCATCCCGTGGCGCTGCATATGCTGGCGGCCTGTACGGGTGATAATATTCCCGAACGTGCGTCCGATCACTACATCCGCACTTTGTTCGATGCGTATGCCACCCGTTTCGACCAGAGTCTGGTCGAGAACCTGCATTACCAAGCACCTCAGCGGGTCGCTGAAGCGCTGACGCGCTGCTACGGCGGCGGTGCCAACCTGGATATTCTCGACGCGGGGTGCGGTACCGGTTTGTGCGGACCGATGGTCAAGGCATACGCCCGCGCGCTGACCGGCGTCGATCTGTCGCCGAAAATGTTGGAGGAGGCGCGGCGGCGCTCGGTGTACGACGAACTGATCGAAGCGGAGTTGACCGCGTTTCTGAAAAGCCATCCAGCGGGCTACGACGCTATCATCAGCGCCGACACGCTTTGCTACTTCGGTCCGCTGGCTGATTTCAGTCAGGCCGCCGCCGCGGCGTTGCGTCCGAGCGGACGGTTGATCCTGACCGTCGAACGACTCCCCGATCGTGGGGAAACGCCGGGCTTCATGCTCATTGAAAGCGGTCGCTACGCACATCGTCAGGATTATCTGCGCGAAACTTTGACGGCGGCCGGGTTCACGGTTGATATCCTGGACCAGACCGAGCTGCGCATGGAGGCCGGCCAGCCGGTCGCTGGTCTGGTGGTTGCGGCGCGTAAGAACATAGCCGGCGCGGAACCCGAGGACGCGCCCGGAATCGGCCGTCTCGACAATTGATTTTTCAAGGCGACCGGCCGGTTGCCCCGATGTCGCCCGCCAACCCCGCATCGGTGGGCTGATTGCTGGATTCTTGTCGTCGGCAACGCTATCTTGACAACCCTCGGGCGCGGACCGTGAAGGTTCGGCTTCCATAATCCCGCAATTCCCTGGATGCATCGTTTTAGGAGACAGTGTTGATGGTCGAGT
>REEE01000004.1 GCA_007695245.1 Candidatus Competibacteraceae bacterium
GGTTTCATTCGGGAGCCGCGCCCGCCAGGCCGTTGGGGTCTGTCCGGACCAGTGCCGGAACGCCCGGGTGAACGCGCTGGCGTCGTTATAGTCGAGGATCGCCGCGATCTGGCCCATGGACATGCGCGTGTCCTCCAGCAATTGGCGGGCGATTTCGTAGCGGACTTCATTCACCAAGCTCTGGAAGGTGGTGCCCTGTTTCTCCAGGCGCCGGTTCAGGGTGCGGCGGGGCAACGCAAAGAGCCGCGCCACTTGTTCCAGAGAACTCCGTTGGTTGATCAACAGGGTGCGCAGCACGCGGCGCAGCCGGCCGGCCAAATCGGCGCTGTCCAGATTTTCGAGCGCGGCGATCTGCTGTTCGAGCCGCCGGCACCGGTCGGGATCGGCGCCGGCCACGGCATGGTCGAGCCATTTCGCCGGAAACACCAAAGCGGTTTGCTCCATGTCGAACCTCAACGCTGCCCGAAAGAATCGGCGGTAGGGTTCGATATCGCTGGGCCGGCGGTGGGAGAACCATACTTCGGCCGGGTGCCAGGCCGGGCCGCACAGCGCCTGCAAGATGTTGAAGGCGATGGCGATCGAGCCGTCGTAAATTTGGGAGGAGCCTTCGACCCCTTGGTGGTAGATCATATAGCTCAGCACCGCCACGCCCCGTTCGACCGATAACGCCGGTGCCGCGCCGCGGTCGTGTACGTGCAGGTGCAGGATCAGCCCGCGTAGCGCCGAACCGACGTCCGCCGCGTTTTGCATCAGAGCGCCAATCATGCCCAGGCAGCCTGGCCCCGACCGTTGGCCGATCAGCAAGCCGAAATGGGGGCATCGCGTTCGCGCCACGCACTCCTTCAGCAGCCGACCCACGGCGGTGAAGGAAATCAGATGTTCGGGATCGTCGAACAATGGCAAATCCAGGCCGACACCGCCGACGATCTCCGCTGGATCGACCCCCAGTTCCCGCAGAATTTGGGGAACCTCGACGAGCGGACCGACCCGCAAATGACCCTCACTGACCGGGCGTTCTTGTTGAGAGCCGACGATCTTGCCATCGATTGGTGATCGGCTTCGGTTGTGGTTGTTCATCCCATAACCGATGAGAGGCGGCGTGGCGCGTGGCGCGGATCTGGGTGACGCTCCGAGGCGCGAGATTGGCGCGAAATGACAAGAACCCAAGGTCGGTCGGTGTGATCATCAGTCATTTGAAAATACCTCAATCCAGATATTAATTAAAGATCACAAAGGCCACGATGACCACCGACAAAACGGGCGGCGGCCAGCCGGCGGACCGCATCGCGCCCGGCATGCATGTACTGGCCAAACCGATCGGACCGGTCTGCGACATCCAGTGCGACTATTGCTTTTACCTGGAAAAGCGCGCCCTGTTCGACCGGAACGCGTACTACCGGATGCCGGACGCCGTGCTGGCGGCCTACATCGCTCAGTACGTCGAGGCGCAGCCGACGCCGGTGGTGGAGTTCACCTGGCATGGCGGCGAGCCGACGCTGCTGGGCGTCGACTTCTTCCGCCGGGTCGTCGAGCTGCAGCAGCCTTACCGGGACCGCAAGCAGATCAAGAACACCTTGCAGACCAACGCCATGCGCCTGACGGATGAATGGTGCGTTTTTTTCAAGGAAAACGACTTCTTCATCGGCGTCAGTCTCGATGGCCCGCAGGCCATCCACGACCGCTACCGCAAGGACCGGCATGGGGCCGGCACCTTCGAGCGCGTCATGGCGGGGGTCAGGCTGCTCCAGGCGCACGAGGTCGAGTTCAACGCGCTGGCCTGCGTCGGGCGCGAGACGGCCTACCACCCGCTCGAGGTCTACCGTTTCTTCAAGGATGCGGGCGTCAGGTACATCCAGTTCACGCCCATCATCGAGCGCCTGCCGGACGCCCCGACCCAGGCCAAAGGCCTGTGGCTCGCGCCGCCCGCCGCGCTCGACCGGGACGAGGTCAACCAACAAGTGACCCCCTGGACCGTGGAGCCGGAGAGCTACGGGGACTTCCTGGTAGCGGTTTTCGAGGAATGGGTGCGTCACGACGTAGGCGAGATGTTCGTGATGAACTTCGAGTGGGCGATGAGTCCCTGGGTTGGCGAAGAGTCCCCCGTCTGTATCTTTTCGCGGCGCTGTGGCCGGGCGGTCGCCCTCGAGCACAACGGCAACCTGTATGCCTGCGATCACTACGTCTACCCGGAATACCAGATCGGCAACGTACTCGAGGATAACTTGGGCGAGATGGTGGAGCAGTCGGTCGCTTCAGGCTTCGGGCCGCACAAGGAAACCCGCCTGCCGCGCTGGTGCCGGGAGTGCGAGGTGCTGACGTCGTGCTGGGGCGGTTGCCCCAAGCATCGCTTCACCACCACGCCGCATGGCGAGCCGGGGCTGCATTACCTGTGTGCGGGATACAAGAAATTTTTCACCCACATTCGCAAGTACCAGAAGGCCATGACCACGCTTCTGGAGAACGAGTTGCCGCTCTCTCTCGTGATGCAGGCAATGAAGGGTCCACTGATTATCCGGAAATCCTAGAGGTCTGATCAATATGAACATATCCAGAAAGAGAACCATCAAATCCGCGGAGGAGATGCCGCGCAATGCGCTGAATACCGCCATCGTGCTGGCGCTGGGCGCAGCCTGCGGCTCCGCGGCCATGGCCCAGCAGCCGGCGCTGGACCGCACCGTGCTTCCAATCGCCGAGCCG
>REEE01000123.1 GCA_007695245.1 Candidatus Competibacteraceae bacterium
GCGTAGACCAGGAACCGCGCGCCGGCGAGCGGCCACCACAGCGCGTCGAGCAGCGCGTTCGCGTCCGCCAGCCGCGCCGGCGCGAGCGTCAGCGCCAGCCGCGGCGCCCCGATCCCCGCCGCGAGCACCGCCGCCGCGAGCAGCGCCAGCACCGTCGCGCGCCGCCCCCAGGTTCGCCGGCCGGGCATGCGCCGCCCCTAACGCAGGAACGCCGTGGCGCTCAAATGGGCGCTATCGCTCTGGAGGTCGTGCGCGAGCTTGAACATTTCGCGCTCGATGACCTCGTAGGCCTCGCTGGTGGCGAGGTTGGGCTCCTTGAGTCCGGCCCGAATGGCTTGCAGGGCGAAATCAAACTGGCGCCGCAGGCGGGCGACCGCGTGCAGGCGCGCCTGATCGTCGATGGCGATGCTCAGCGCGTAGGGCGGGAGCTCGCGCATTTCGTCGATCGTCGCCGGCGGAATCAACAGGTCGGTCCGGCGCTCGAACTCCGCCCGGTCGATCCGGCGGCCGACGTACTGCTGCAAGCGATCGATGGTCTCGTCGCGCAGCGCGACGTAGCGTTGGGGATAGCCGATTCCGGGCGTCGAGCGCGTCGGCCCGTCCCGGGTCAGCACGAACGCCTGGCTGCCGTAGAGTTCGGTCGCGAACGCGACCAGCGCGTCGGGCGAGGCGAACTCCTGAGTGATCGGGTGTCGGGCGCGCTGTTCCGGATCCTGGGAGAAGGGAGAGGTATCGCCCGCCCGCCGGTCGACCAGCAGGTTGATCCCGGCGGTCAGGACGTTCCGGGTCGGTTCGATCGGGTCCTGGCCCTCGCCGCCGTACCGGCGGCCTTCGCTCATGACGACGCCGTTCGCGGGACCTTCCGCGCGCACCCTTTGCATGCGCTCGTCGATGGTGCCCGCGCCGAAGCCCATCTCCAGGCGCATGCGGTCGCCGATGCCGGCCATGACCAGGCTGTGGTAGGGATTCTGTCCGAGCGCGATCTCGCGCTCGATCTGCTGGCAGTCCTTGAAGTTGATCTCGAAGAGTTTGAACGCTTCGTCGAGCCCCTTGGTGACCACGTTGTACAGCGAGGGGTTGATCTTGTTCAGCAGGTACGCCGGCAGCCCGGCCACCGCCGCCTGGGCGGCGTTCACGAAGCGCTGGGGCAACTGCTGGAACTTCTCGATCGCCGATTCGATCATGGCCTCGACGTTGTCGAACGGATCGAAGGCCCCGCAGCTGTAGCCGAACCCGGCGCTGAAGCGCGCGTCGATCCGCGCCTTCGTGCTGAAGGTGGCCGGGCGGAAGGCTTCGGTGTCGGCGCCGGTCCCGATCCCGAAGGTCCAGCCGTCGCGCCCGGCGGGCACGTCGTCCGAACGCACCCCGGCCCCGCGCGGCCCCTTGAGTTCGTCGATGAGGCTCTGGGCGCGGGCGGCGGGCGCGGGGTCGAGGACCGGGCCGAGCGCCAGAACCAGCAGCAGGGGCAGCCACCGCCGCGCCCGGGGGCGCGGCGGCGCGGCGAGTGGGTCGGGGCGCGGACGGCGCATGGGAACTCTCCTCCTCATGATTTAACCCGCGAAAGCGCGGGCGGCGCGGCGGGCGGCGCGCTCGCCGCACGACGGCGGCGGCGGTCGGCGATCTCGTCCGCCACCCGCAGCGCGGCGTCCAGTTCGTCGAGGCCGTGCGCCTCCATCAGGCGCCGGCGGTGGCTTTTTTCGTCGCCCTCGGTTTGCGCCAGGGCCAGCGCCAGGGCGGGCGGGACGAAGCGCAGCAGCGCGGGCGGGTATTTCTCGGCGAGCAGGACGCCCTCGACGAAGCGGCCCGGCTCCTTGAGCGCTTGGGTCAGCAGCCGCTGCTCCTCGGCGCTCAAGTCGCGGAACTGGGCCACCTGGCGCGCCTCGGCCGCGCCCATCGACAGCAGGAACCAGAACTCCGCCTGCGACAGAATCTGCCGGGCTTCCAGGCTGAAATCCGAGAAGTCCTGCGTGGCGAACATCAGCCAGTTGTTCAGCTTGCGCCACACTTTGGTGCCGACGACGAACCCCTGGACCGCGATCGGCATCTTGCCGATGTAATGGGCCTCGTCGAACCAGACCTCGGTGTGTCGGCCCGAGGCCTGGCGCCGCTCGCTCCAAGCGGTGATGTGGGCGAGCAGCGACAGCACCGCCAGGGCCAGCATGTCCTCGTGGCCGCTGGCGGTCAGCAGGCCGAGATCGATGTGGACCACGTCGTCGGCGTCGTCGAATCCCCGACCGTGGCGGTTGAAATAGTGCCCGCGCAAGCCCTGGGTCCACAGCTTGAGCGCGTCCGCCAGGCGCCGGATGCTCAGGCGGATTTCCGGCATCGGTTCCGCGTCGGCCAGCGCGCGCAGCGCGTGGGCCACGTCCTCGGGCCGGGCGTGGGGCGCGCCGGCGCATTCGCTCGCCTCCAGCCCCCGGATCAAGCCCTCCTGGATCGCGGCCCGGTCGGAACCGGTCAGCGCCGCCCGGTCGCGCTCCCGCCCGCCGGTGATCATCAGCTCGGTCATGTACAGCATCTCGGCCAGGTACGAGCGCTGTTCGTCGTCGTCCCGGTCCGGAGCGAGCCGCCCGCGGTGTTCCGCCAGCGCGCGGGCGGTATCGACGTAGGGCGGATAGCACACGTCCTGGCCGCGGTTGAACAGGATTTCCCGGACGCGCAAGCCGCGGCGGGCGTAGTAAGCCACCATGAGTCCGAAGGAATTACCTTTTTCGATGAGGATTTGCCGGGGGCGGTTGACCGCCATCGACTGCATGGCCAGCGCGACCGCCGTGGCGGATTTGCCCGAACCGGTCGGGCCGAACAGCACCCCGTGCGCCACCCGCGCGCGGTCGTCCGGATGGTAGGGATTGAGGGTGAAGATCTGGCCGTCCCGGCGAAACATCACGAAACAGGGGTGCGCGGTGCCGGTGGACCGGCCGTAGAAGGGCAGCGTCGCCGCCAGGTGCGCCGTGTAGGTGAGGCGCGCGCGCAGGGCATGCCGCCGGTCGTGCCGCCAGTCGTAGACCATGGGCAGGTTGCGCACGAAGCTGTCGTCGGCGAGGAGGTCGTAGCGCGCCGGAATCGCGCGCAGCCCCGCGTGGGCCAACACCTGTCCGGCGTGTTGGGTGCGCTCGTCCAGTTCCATCAGGCTGGGGGCGCGCAGATAGACCCCCATCTGCACGCTGAAAATCTGCTGGTGGCGCCGGCGGGCCACCTTGGCGGCCTCCAGCTCCGCTCGAGCGGCGTCGGCGGCGTCGGAGGCGGTCTCGTCCACGAGCAGCTGCAAGGCGTCCAGATGCCGGTCGATCGCCACCGGGTCGCGGGGCACCACCGTCCACGTCAGGATGCTTTCGGCCGGCAGGCGATCCCAGGGACACGCCCGCACCTCGACCCCCGCCTGTCGGTCCATCGTCAGCACGCCGTCCTCCGGCGGGAATTCGATCCCCTGGAGGGTGAGGTAGCGGGTGTAGGTCGGGCCGAAGCGCCAGACCCCGCGGTCGCGCTCCTCGTCGCGGTCGGGGATCGGCTGGGGCGGGATTTGCGCCAGGTGCTGGGCCAGATGCCACCCGGCGCCGCGCGCCGCCGCCGGGGGCAGCGGGTTCGCGTCCAGGTAGGCCCGCGGGGACGGGTGTCCGGCCACCTCCGGGGTCAACCACGGGAGCAGCCAGCGCCGCAGCCCCTCCTCGTCCAGGCGGCGCACCCGGACCCCGATGCTTTCCAACCCCGACAAAAAGGGGACGAGCGCCTGGTTGAGCCGTCGGGCGGGAGTGAGGCGGCGATGCCGCCACGCCCGGGCCGGCGCCTTGCGGTAGATGCAGCAATGCAGCAGTTGCTCGACGGCGCGCCAGCCCTTGGCGCGCTCCCCCGACCGACGCGCCCGTTCGTCGTCGAAAATGCCGTCCGGCGCGCCCATCAGCGCGAAGTGCGCGCGCATGGCGTCGAACCAGGCTTGGGAGTAGGCGGTTTCGCGAATCGCCGCGGGCGCGGCGGCGGCCAGGGCGGCGGCGAGGTCGGGCGGCTCGCGCGCCTCCAGATAGATCTGCACGAGGTACGGAAAGTCGTCGTCGGCGGCGGGCAGCAGGCGCAGGACCTGGTCCACCTGGTCGTTGAACTCGGCCAGCCGCGCCGGCGCCCGGGCGTCCAGGTCCGCCGGCGCCAGCCGGAACGCCGCGCCGACCGAGACGCCGTCGTCGAGCAGGAACACCTCGTTCTCGGGGTCGTAACCGGCGAACGGCAGATAGTCGGCGAAGGACGGCCACGCCCGAAACAACGCGGCGAACTCGGCCCGGCTCAGCGGCGCCACGCGCCCGAACCACGGCCAGTCGCCGAGCGCCCGGCGGGCGAGCCGGGCGAACAGGGAGGGGCCGGCGGCGCCGGCGGCGGGGTTGGGATTCACGGCGCGTCCGCCTCCAACGGCACCCATTCGCCCTCGCCGGGCCGGGCGTAGCGCACGCCGCCCCGCAGGGGGAAAACGGTGTAATACCCGGGAATCGGCGTCTCCCCCGCGAGGTGCGGGTAGACGTACCCCAGAATCTCCGGATCGGGCACCCGCTGAAAGTCCCGCCGCAGGTCGGCGAGCGCCGCGTGGCCGCGCCGGGTGGCGGCGGTCGCGGCCGGAGCCGGGGGCTCGCCGCCCGCGAACCGCGGACCCGGGCCGACGGGCGCGCCGGCCCCCGCGCCGGCGAGATGGCGCTCGTAAACCTCCAGGGTGGTCGGCCCCTCGTCGGGCAGCAAATCCGCCGCGCGCGGCCCGACGGCGCAGCCCGCCAGGGCGAGCGGAACGGGGAGGAGGAGGAGGACGCGCGCTGGCGCGGACCGGCGCGCGGCGTCAGTCGAACGTGGCATGGGATACCCCCTGATAGTGGTAGCGGAGCCGGCGTCCGTCGGTGTCGTAATCGATGGGGATTTCCTGCTCGACGAAAATCTGCACGTCGATCCCGGACGGGACGTAGACCACATCGAACGCGTCCAGCGCGCGCTCGCGCGCGTGGTCGGCGAGCTCGCCGGTCGCGCCGGCGACGCCGCGCGCGGCGGCGTATTCGTAGGTGTCGCCGGACACGTAGGTTTCGAGCGCGCCGTCCGCGCGGGCGGCGGTCAGCTGCGCGTGGCCGTAGGCGTTGGCCAAGCCGTCCAGGAACGCGGCGACGCCGCGCGCGCGGAGGTAGCTCCCGGCGTTGTCGAACAACCGCCCCCGGATGCACGGCTTGCCCCAGGGGTCGGTGAGGTAACCCAGGTTGTCGTCGACCGACGCCGGGCTCCGGGTCTGGCCCTTGCCCTTGCGGACGGTGTGCAGGCGGCCGTCCGCGAAGGTGAACGTGACCGTGTCGAGGTAGGCGCGCACGCAGGACTGTTCGCGCACGCCCACGGCGTAGCCGGTCCAGACCGCGTGGGCCACGCCGGGAATGCGGTGCCCGTTGCTCGCCAGGTTGGTCGCGCCGGTGATCAGCTTGAAGCGGAACGGGTCGCGCAGGCGGCCGCGCACCGGGACGCGCCCGATCAGCGGGGTCATGGTGCTGTTGCGCACCAGGGTCGCCGCGTCGGGAATCGTGTACACCGGGATGACGGCCGAAACGCCCTCCGGGGCGATTTTGACCGTGAAGGGATAGGGTTTGGGCCGAAGCGGGTCGCGGCCGGGCGGGCGGGCGCCGCCGTAGGGTTTGAGCGTGACGTAGGCGTCGGGAAACCCGGGGGCGCGGGCGGCGCCCGCGCCGGGGGCGAGCCGCGGGGCGGCCGCGCTTCCCTCCGGACCGAAGCGCCGGGCGATTCGGTCGGCGAGTCCGTCCAGATCCGTCAGCGCCCCCGGAGGGGCGAGCGGCCACCCGTCCGCGGCGGCGGGCGGGCGCGGTTCCGGCGGACGGAGGACGCGGTTGGCCTCGGGGCGAGCCGCCGGGTCCGGAGCCGGGTCCGGAGCCGGCGGCGGGTCGTCGAGCCGCGCGCGCAGCGCCTGCTGCTCGCCGGCGAGCCGCGCGATCTCGGCCCGCACGGCGGCGACGCCCGGCGCATCCGCCGCCGCCTGGATTTTTTGCTCCAGCGCCGAGCGCGCCTCGCGCAGCGCGGTGTTGAGCCGTTCCATCTCGTGCCGGGATTGTTGGAGCGCGCGTTGGGCCTCGGTCCGCGCCAGCGCGCCGGCGCGCTGGCGCTCGATCTCCCGCTGGTTTTCGCTCTGGTTGAAGCGATAGCGCATGTCTTGCAGCAGCGCCGCCATCTTTTTGAGTTCTTCGGCGTAGGTGGGATCGTCGCCCCGGCGGTGGGGCGGCTCCTCGGGTTTCGCGCGGGCCGGCGACCGCGGCGGGTCGGGCTGGGTCGCCAGCGTGTAGACGCCGGCCGCCAGCGCCGCCGCCAGGCCGACGACGGCGAGCTTAGCGGGCGAGACGGGGAGCAGGGCCATGGGCGACCGCCTGGTTGAAGGGTTGCTCGGTGATCACGGCCCAGACCGTGCGGTGGTGGCCGCTCCCGGCCGGGCCGAGCGTGGGCTGCAGCGCGGCGGCGAAGACCCACGCGCCGCGCAGCGCCCGGGGTTCGAAGGGCGCCGGCCAGGCGCCGCGGTTGCGGACGTCGAGCGCGGTCACGTAGCGCGCGCCGACCTGCCATTGCGCCAGCGGTCGGACCGTCACGGCGCCGGCGCTCGCGCGCACCCAGCGGGCATCGACCGGTCCCACCGGCACCCGCGCGGCGTCGAGCGGCGGGATCAGCCGCTCCGGCCCGCTGTAATGCGCCAGCGCGAAGCGGGCGAGCGCGACGTAATCCGACACGGGACCGCCGTCCGCGGGCGGTCCTTTCAGGAACTCGGGAATCAGCGCCGCCGCGGCCTGCTCCAGCCGCGCGCGGTCGTCCGGGGCGCGGTCCCGCGCGGCGGCGGCGGCCAGCACCGGATCGACGAGGGTCAGCGGCGGCGGCGGCGCGCCCGTCGTTCCCGCGCCGACGTCGAGCTGGTAGAGCGTGCCGTCGATCGCGGTGGCCAGCACCCGCGCCGGGGCGAAGGGCTCCAGCGCCCGCCAGTGCAGCCGGCCGTCGGGCGCGAGCACGATCCGCGACCGCCGCTCCACATCCTCGGGCACGTCGAGTTCGGCGACCGGCTGGGGGAACTCGATCCGGCGCTCGACGCCGACGACCAACGGCGCCGCGATCGGGTCGCCGCTCCAGACCGCGACCGCGGACGGCGCGCCGTCCCCCGCGGGGGCGACCCTCGCCGCGCTCGGGGCGGACGAAGGGTCCGGCGGGGGAGCCGCCGGACCCGCCAGCGGGCCGGCGCACAACAGGAACAGGAACAGAAACAGGATCGGTAGGGCTCGCTCGAGCGGGCGCATCGCGGGTTCTCCTCAACGATCGGCCGGGCGCGGTCCCGGCGGGATATAGCAATCGAACGCCAGTTGGTAGGCGTTGCGGTCCACGGGCACCGTGTAATGCACGATCCGCAGCGGATAGTGATACCGGTTGCGTCGGGTCTCGACGCCCTTGACATGCTCCTCCAGCAGGTAGTCGATCCGCACTTCCCAGACGTCCTTGTCGAGTCGGGCCACCTTCTGGGGATCGAAAATCTCCTCGCCGTACGGCAACAGCTTGCGGGTCCGAAAGTCGTACAGGCTCGCGTTGCGCTCGCGGTGCATCGCCAGGTCCTGCGCGCAGCTCGGGGTCAGGTAGTCCCGCAGCCGGAGCAAATTGGCCTCGTAGTCCCGGGCGCAGTCCTCCGGACAGTAGTTCAGGGCCTCCATCACGATCTTCGCGAAGGCGTAGACGTAGGAGGGCGGGATCTCGGCCGGCCGGACGAACTGGGGCCGCGTCAGATCGGGCGGCACGTAGACGCTGATTTGGGTGGGGACCCGCCACAAGCCGATCCCCACCAGCGCCAGCAACCCGCCCAGCAGGCCGATGATCCGGTTGCGGAAGCGCAACTCCTGACCCAGCGCGCCGTGGTGGGTCTTCGCGACGGTCACGCGGCGGGCTCCGTCCCCGCGGGCCGGCGCGGCGGCGGGTCGTTGCGCGGCTGTTGGTAGACCGCCCCCGGCCGGACGAACGGGGCGCCGGCGGCGCGGACGGCCTTGCGGTGCCGCTCGTAATAGAGCGGCTTGCCCGCTCGGTGCCGGTGGATGTGTCGGGTGAGTCCATACGTCAGACCCAGCCACCCCAAGACGCCGGGCACGAGCATCAACATCGGCGGCGCCGGCAGGACGAACATCGCCGCCAGCGTGGCCGGCAGCGCGAGGGCCGCCCCGCGCCAGATGCAGCGCTGGATCTCCGACCACGTGCAGCCGAACTGGACGATCGGCTCGCGCTCGAGCTGGGTGAGGGCCAGTTCGGGCTTCATGGTTCAGCCTCCGCCGATCGTCACGGTCGGCGCGATGTTCACGGTGGACAGCCAGGTGTAGATCAAGGCCGCCAGCACCACGCCGACCACCACCACGCCGAACACCATGCCGAGGGTTTTCATGAACAACCCCCACTCGCCCATCCGGCGCGCGTCGGTCAGAGTGGTGAACACGTCGGCGATGCCTCCCATCACCCCAAAGCCCAGCGTGATGAAGGCCCCGGCGATGATGATCATGACGATCAGGGTGATCACCTGAATCAGGAACGGTTGCCCGATCAACGAGGCGGGCAGGATGGTGTCCAAGGCGAACGATTGGGCGAACGCCGGTCCGGAGGCGAGCAGGAGCGCGAGCGCGGCGAGCGCCGCCGGCGGGGACTGAAGGATACGGTGCGTTTTCAAGGACATCGATACTACTCCTCTCAGGGGTAAACCAACCCAACCAAGCCGCCGCGGACGGCGGCGCACGTCCGGCGCGCGCCGGCGGACGCGCCGGGTGGAACGCGTGGGGCCTTTAGCGATAGAAAATTCCCAAGGTGGATAACAAAACCAAAAAGGCCATCACGCCCAACAACAGGACGCGGGGTGCGTCGGCGGCCGCCCCCAGCCGCGCGGCGCGCGCGGCCCGGAACGCCCAGGCCAACGCCAGCACGCCGCCGACGCCGGCGCAGATCGCCAGCAGGCCGCCCGCCAGATGCAGCGGGTCGGTCCGCGTCGCGGTCTGGAACGCTTCCAGCACCTCGGCGAGCGTGGCCATCTTCAGCGACGCCGGGTGAGGGAACCGCCCGCGGCGGCCGGCGGCGCGGCGGTCGGCGCGGCGTGCGCCTCGTTGAGATAGGCGGCGCTCCGGTTCCGGGTCAGGCGCAGCTGCTCGAGCAGCGCCGGATAGTTGAACCGAACCGACGCCGGATCGTCCCGGTGGCGCGCGGCCAACGCCTCGACGTGGTCGATCAGGTGGTCCAACTCCTGGATCACCGCGTGAATGTCCGCCTTCTGGCGCGGGTCTTGCGCCCCGGCACCGGGCGCCGCGAGGGCGAGGGCGAGCGCCGCCACGAGGGCGAGCAGGCCACGAGGTCGTCGTCGGTTCATAAGGTTCCGGCTCCTTCGGCGGCGGCGTACCGCGCGCGGTGGCGCGCCACTCGCCGGACGTAATCCTGGGTTTCCTCGAACGGTGGAATTTGCCGGCCGTACCGCAGCACGGCGCCCTCGCCGGCGTTGTAGCCGGCCAGGGCCAGCTCGAGATCGCCGTCGAAGCGCGCGAGCAGCCACCGCAGATAGCGAATCCCGGCGCGCACGTTGCGCTCCGGATCGAACCGCTCCTCGGGGGTCAGCCCGAAGCGCGCCGCGGTGGCCGGCATCAGCTGCATCAGACCGGCCGCGCCCTTGGGCGAGACCGCGGTGGGGCGGTAGGCCGATTCGGTCGCGACCACGGCCCGGATCAAGGCTGGATCGATCCCCTCCTCCCGCGCCACCCGGTCCACCAGCGGCCCCCAGCGCCGCGCGCCGCCCGTCGGGGGAGCCGCCGAGGCGGCGGCGGGCGGCGCTGCTGCGGCGGTCCGCGCCAGTTGGCGCGCGGCCCGGTCGAGGGTCACCGCCGGGAAGGTGGCCGCGCGCGGCGGCGGATCGACGCCGTCCCACGGCAGGCCCAGCGGCCCGATGTAGAGCGTCCAGCCGGCCGCCCGGCCGGCCTCCAACGCCCGGACCATCGTCTCGCGGCGGTCCAGGTAAACCGTCTCGCAGCGCGTTCCCGCGCACCAGCGCACCGTCCACGGCCACGGCGCGGCGGCGGCGGCGAAGCGGGAACGGCGGCCCGACGCCGCCAGCGCCCGCCGGTAGAGATCGGTCGCCGCCAGGCCGTGCTTGGCGGCGATCCACCGGTACAGCGCCGGGGGCTCCCCGGCGCCGGCGGGCCGACCGGCCGCGGCGGCGAGCGCCAGCGTCGCCCCGAGGAGCAGGTGGCGGACGCGGCGGGGGCCACGGCGGGTCGGCGCCACGCTCAGTACCCCACCGTGGTGCGTTCGCGGGTGCGTTCCCGCTCGCGCTGGACCTGGCCCACGCGGGTCCGGCGGCGGTCGTCGGCCGCGATCCGGCGCGCGCGCGCGGCGTGCTGCTCCGGGCGATAGAGGGCGTAGTAGCCCTTGACTTTCCGGACGTAATCCTGGGTTTCCTCGAACGGCGGAATTTGCCGGCCGTACTTCAGCACGGCGCCCTCGCCGGCGTTGTAGCCGGCGAGCACCAGATCGAGATTCCCGCCGAAGCGGCGCTGGAGAAATTTCAGATAGCGAATCCCGGCGCGCACGTTGCGCTCCGGATCGAACCGCTCCTCGGGGGTCAGCCCGAAGCGCGCCGCGGTGGCCGGCATCAGCTGCATCAGGCCGGCCGCGCCGGCGCGTGAGACCGCGGTGGGGTGATAGGCCGATTCCTGGGAAATCACCGCATGCACCAAGGCCGGATCGACGCCCTCGCTCAGAGCGATCGCATCGATCAAGGGCGTGAGGTCCCGGCGGCGGCGGGAGTCGATGCCCCGGACCTGAGCCGGCGGCACCCCGCGACGCCCATCCCCGGTCGGCGGCGCGGTCGTCGGAGGAAACGGGTCGGCCAGGTCCCCCAGCCGGCCGCGCCCGGCGTAGCGGTCCTCGGGCGGTCGGGGGGCCGCGCGGTCGTCCGCGCAGCCGGCGACCAGACCCAGGAGCAGCGGCAACACGGCGGCGCGGGCCATTTAGGGGGTTCCCACCACCACGCCGCGGCGGCGCAGCAGCGCGACCGGCAGCGGGGCCAGGGCGTGCCCCGCGAACACCACCGGGTCGAAGCGGCGCGGCTCCACGCGCGCGACCGCCTCCGGGGCGGGATCGGGCCACTGCTCCAACCAGGCCACCAGCGCCGCGTCGTCCGGGAACCCCCGTCCGTAGAGCAGCACCCGAACCTTCGGGTTGGCGAGGATCGCCCGCAGCCGGTCGTAACAGGCCGTCCGGCAGTGCGGTTCGACCAGAAAATCCACCGTGTCCCCGGCCTGGAGCGTCGCCGGTTCGGGCGGGACCGGGTGCGGCGGCGCCGGCGCGTCCGGCGGCGGGGGGAGCCCCAAGCGCCGCGCCCGCGCTTGCCGGTATTCCGGCGAACCGGCGGCCTGCGGCAAGATGGAGAAATCGACCGGCGGCTCCCGACCGTATCGCCGGCGCTGGACGTCGGCCACCAGGTTCGCGAACGCGGTCTGTTCGCCGATCCGCCGGCGCTCGCCCGCTAAATACCGCTCGGCGTAGCGGACCCGTTGCTCGGGATCCGTCTCGATCAGGCCGAGCACCAGCACGGGGTCGAGGTGGGCGTAGAAATACCGCCCCTCCAGGGCCATGTACCGGCGGTAGCGGGCGACGTCCGCCTCCCGCAACCCCCAATGCGCCGCCAGCGCCCGCGCGTCGACCGGGCCGAACGCCGTGTGCTCGAGGGTCGTGGCGGACAGGGTGGTCGGCTCCCGCGCGCCGGCGACCGGCGCCGCGGCCAGGACGGCGGGAACCATCAAGGCGGCCAGAACGGCTGGGCGACGCATCAGCGGTCGCCTCCGGCCCCGACCGCGCGCCCCGGCCGCGCGGCCGGCGGCGGCGCGACCGGGCACGCCCAATACATCCGTTCCGTCCAGGGCGCGGTCAGGTCGCGTTGCGCGTGGGGCGCCGGCGCGACGGCGACCGGGGTTTGGCACCCGGCGAGCGCGGCGGTCAGGACCGCGAGGACGAGCGGCGACCGTCTCATGGCCCTCCCTCCGTCGCCGCCCGACACGGTCGATGCAATTCGAAACTCACCCGCCGGTTGACCGGGTCCTCCACCAACCGCCACGCCGGCCCCGCCAAGCGTTCGAGCACCGCGCCCAAGGCGCGGGGTCCCACCGGACGTTGCGCTTCGGGAAACGGCTGGACGTACAACCGCCAAATTTCGGGGTCGGCCGCCGCCGCGTCCGCCAGGCGATAGCCGGTCCCTTCGAGAATTTCCTGAAGGCCCTCCAGCAGGTTTCGGCCGCGCACGCGGACGTAGACCGTCTGCGCCAGGTCGGTGGTCACGGGCCGTTCGGTGATGAGGGCGTAGCCGGCGTGGAGCGGCTCCGTCGCCGCCCCGCCCGGAGCCGCCAGCGCGGCGGCCAGGGTTAGAACAGACATCGCCGTCGTCGCGCGATCCACGGTCTTCCCCCCCAGGCGCCGGCCCGCGCCGGCGCGATTGCTGATAGTTGGTATTATTAAGCTCTATTATATTAGATATGTCAACAATAATTTAATTAAATGGGCAATATTTAATTAAATAAAAGAAAATTCAATAATTAAAGCTCGCGGGCCGGCGCGGATCCAACGCGCTAGGCAATTCGAGGATCGTTGGCGACAATAGAAGGATGGATATTCACGGCGAACGAGCGACCCCCACCGTATGGCGACGTCCCTGGAACAGATCACCCGGCTGCTGGTGGCCACCCTCGACGACATCACCCGCCTCTCCGCCCTGCTGGACGCGGCGCTGCAGCAGGGCGACCAGCCCGCGTTCGAGCTCTCGCCCGAGGGCGTGATCTGGTATCTGAACCGCGCGGCGTGCGCGGCGCTCGGGGTGGACCCGCACCGCGCGGTCGGCACGCGGTTGGCCGCCTACGTCGCCGACGGGTGGATGACCCAGCGGCGGCTGGAGGCGCTGGGCCAGCCGCCGCGGGCGCAATCCTGGCCGGATGCCTGGCGGCGCGAGAAAGACAGCGTGCCGTGCCAGCTGACCGGCTTCGCCATCCCGCGCGCCCTGGCGGGCGAGCGCCCCCGGCTCGTCGTCTGGGCTGAGAGTCCCGGCACCGGCGCGGCCGAACACCCCCCGCCGGCGGACGGCGAACCGCCGGCGAGCGCCCTCCTCCCGGCCGACCGACCGGTCCTGGCGCGCGACCTCGACCCCCTGCGCCGAAAGCTCGGCCTCGGGGTCAACCGGTTCTGCGAGCTGCTCGGAATCACCCCGGTCACCTGGTACGCCTGGCGCAAACACCCCGACGCGCCTCTCGCCAGCCGCACGACCGTGCTGCACCTGCGCCTGCTGGACGCGCTCCCCGAGCTGGCCCAACCGGGTCCGCAACCGCTGGATTTGCAGGAGGCGCTACGCGCGCACCGCGGCATCGACTTGACCTTCACCGAACTGGCGCTGTTGCTGGGCGTCGAGCGGCGCGCGGGCTACGGGTGGTCGCGGGGGTACGCGGCCAGCGATCAAGTGCGGGCGCTGAGCGCGTCCCTGCTCTATCTGGTGTTCAACAAGCCGCGGGAGGTCTGGGACCAGTACCAACGCCTGCTCGACCGCCAGGCCGCGCTCGAGGGGGTGGACCTCGGCGCCACCAAATCCTGGGCGACCGGCGGCCCGGCCGACGCGCCGGGCGCGGCGCCGGCCCGACCCACCAAACGCGGCCGACCCTTTCGCACCCAGGGCCACCCGCCGGTTTCGGAACCGGCCGCCGCGCCGGTCGAACCGGCGCCGCCCGCGGCGGCGGTCCACGCCCCCGTAGCTTTCCCGCGGGCTTCGGTTCCGCCCGCCGCGCCGACGGTCGAAGACCGCGAGCGCGGGCGGGCGCGCAAACCGCCGCCGGAGTAATCCGGCTCATCCCGTTTCGCAGGGTCGCGATCGGCGGTGGACAGGGTTTCAAACGGGGCGGGTGCGAGCGGGAGCCGGAAAAAACGACAACGCCGCCCAAACGCTAGAAAAAACACGGATTAAAATCTATTATTAGCCTGACTTGGATCATTTTTGTCTTCAGGCCTCGCCACCGAAACGGTTTGATCTACCCTGGCGGGAACCCTGCCGACAAGCTCCGAAATCAGGGTTTGAGGCAAACTGTGAGGGGTGGTGAGGCCTTCAGGCCGGCGGTGGTCGCCATCACTATATGGATTCCCTTGCGTTCACTTAAAGTGTCGTGTCGCGGATTTCTATAACCCATCGGTTTCCAAGGAATGGTGAGTCCGGATTGAGGAC
>REEE01000244.1 GCA_007695245.1 Candidatus Competibacteraceae bacterium
ACGTCTGCATGAGACCGCCGCCAGAACTCCGCGACGGCGCTATCCGGAATACCCCGCACCGGAATACCCCTCATGAGTCCAGCGATATGAGTCCACCGATCCGCGAACTTCAATCCGTTCGTTCCGACGCCGCCGGCGGCGGAACCCGCAAACGGCTGTCCAGCGACGACCTGTTCGGCGACGCCCAGGAAATTCTGATCGACCATGCCGGGCAGGAATACCGGCTACGGATCACCCGACAGGACAAATTGATCCTGACCAAATAACCCACTCTGACGGCGTCCCCGCACGGACGTCGCGCCAGCCACCTGATGCCTCCGGGCGACGGCAGCCAGCCTGCTCGAACCACTTCAATACGGAGGCATTTTTGGTGTTGTGGACAACGATCGCGGACCGGCCCGTTCGGGCGGTCATCCCCCCGTTGGCGCCTTGCGCCTTGGCTTTACTGTTGGCTGGAATTCCCGCGCGCGCCGAGGAAAGCCAGGACCGCCTCGAGCGCCGCTTGCTCGACACGGTCACGGTCACCGCCACCAAGACCGCCCGCGATCCTTTCGCGGTCGCCGAATCCGTCAGCATCGTCGACCGCGAGCGCATCGAAAGCACCCAAGCGGATAGTCTGGCCGACCTGCTGGCGGATTTGCCCAACGTGGACGTCGCCGGCGGCCCGCGCGCCATCGGCCAGCGCGTGGTCATTCGGGGCTTGTCCGATTCTCGAATCCTGTTCGCGATCGACGGCGCCCGACAAAACTACAATCGCGCCCACGAAAGCCGAATCTTTCTCGATCCCGAGCTGTTCAAGCGGGTGGACGTGTTGCGCGGCCCGGCCTCGGCGCTGTGGGGCAGCGGGGCGCTGGGCGGGGTGGTTTCCCTCACGACCGTGGACGCCGCCGATTGGCTGGCGCCGGGGCAGACCTTCGGCGCGCGCTTCAGGGGCGGGTATCAGGATGTCGACGCGCAACGACAATTCAGCGCCGCCCTTTACGGGCAAGTCGATGACCGCTTCGATTATCTGCTGAACCTCTCCTATCGCACCGCCGACGACCTTCATCTGGGCGACGGGTCCCGGCTGGAGAATTCCGCGTTCGACTCGCTGGCCGGTCTCGCCAAACTGACCTGGACGCCGGCGCCGTTTCACACCTTCAGCGGCTCTGTTCAGACGTTCGATCGCGACGGCGAAGTCCCGTCCAACGCCCAAACCGCCGGGTCCGCCGCCGATCTGGTCGATCGCACGACCCGCCAGCGCAACGCGACCCTGCGCTATCAATACGACCATCCGGACGATCCCTACCTGCGGCCCACGGTGGTGCTCTATCACAACCGCACCGACAGCGACGAAACCCGCCTCGTGGATGGGCGCCGCGATGAAACCGATTTCACCACCACCGGCCTGGACGCGCGCAACAGCATGTCCTTCGGTCGGACCGGTCAGTTCAGCCAAGTATTGACCTACGGGGTCGAGTACTACCGCGACGAGGCGCGCGCCCGCCGCGACGGTGCGCCGCGCGACTCGTTTCCCGATGGGGAGACGACCGTCTTCGGTTTCTACGCGCAGGATGAAATTTTCATCGGCGATCGCTGGACGATCACGCCCGGATTGCGCTGGGACCGTTACGAGAATCAATCGGCGACCGGGGTCATCGCCGATCAAACGGCGAGCGAACTTTCGAAAAAGCTGGGTCTCGGCTTCCAGGTCACGTCCTGGTTTTCCCTGCATGCCGCCTACACCGAGGCGTTCCGGGCCCCCAATCTGACCGAACTGTTCGTCTCCGGCACCCATTTCACTTGTGGTCCGGGCTGCGCCAACCGGTTCGTGCCCAACCCCGATCTCAAACCGGAAAAAGCCCACAACAAGGAAATCAGCGCGCGGTTCCGGCGCGACGATCTGTTCGTCTCGGGCGATCAGGGTCGGTTTCGCCTCACCGGGTTTCGCAACGACGTCGACGACTTCATCGATAGCGTCGTCATCTTCTCCCCGCGGCCCGTGCCCGGCAATCCGGGACCGGGCGGCGTGACCACCAATCAAAACGTGCGCGACGCGGAACTGACCGGTTTCGAGGTGGAGTTCACCTACGACGCGCCGCGTTGGTACGCGGGCGTGTCTTACGCCCGGACCCGAGGCGATAACGCCAATACCGGCGAACCGCTGTCCGCCATTCCCGCCGATGCTTGGCTGTTGCAAACCGGGGTGCGCTTTCCGGCGACCCAGATGACCGTGGGTTGGCGGACCCAGGTCGTGGAGGCGCAGGACCGGATTCCGGTCGGCGGTGAGACGACCTCGGGCTACACGGTTCACGACCTCAATCTGAGCTGGGTTCCGCAGGGAGCTTTCGAAGGACTGCGGATCGACGCCGGCATCGACAACCTGTCCGACGTCGATTACCGGCCACACCTGTCGGCGCTGAAAGCGCCGGGGCGCAACATCAGAGCGGCGCTCTCCTATTCGTTCTGAGCCCTTGCGGGAGCCTGAAAAACCATGAACGCTCGATCCCTACACCACCCCCACCCGCTCGCGCCTCGGGAAATCGAGGCCCGGTTGGGGCAGCTCATTCGCGGGTATTTGCAGCTTCGCTCGACCGCCATGGCCATGGCCGTGGCCCAGCATATCGAGGCGCTCTGCGCCCATCCTGACTACCGTGGCTCCTGGGAAGAACGCTGCGCCTACCGGCGGCTGGCCCGGCACTGGAACGGTCTGGCCTGGCTCGTCGCTTCCGCTCATGGGTTTCACCAGCGAATCCAGCCCAGCACCGAAATCCGCTGGAGTATTGCATCGTGACGACGGTCGCCGCGTAACCACCGCTTCTGGTACTCACTGAAAACCGAGGAGTTTTCCATGACCTACATCCATTTCTCCGCCACTCCCGAAGTCTCCGAGTCCATGCACCACGCCTGGCAGGGCTTGCGCGAGAAAAAGCCCGGCGTGCGCGCCCGTGACGCCGCCGCGCTGCTGGGCGTGGGTGAAGCGCAACTGGTCGCCAGCGGTTGCGGCCACGCTGCAACCCGGCTCGCCGGCGACTGGACCACGCTGATCGAAGCGCTGCCCAACCTCGGCCGAGTGATGGCGCTGACCCGCAACGATCACGCCGTACATGAAAAAATCGGCGAGTATCGCAATATTCGAATCATCGGCAACATGGGTTTAGTGTTGGGCGAGAGCATCGATCTGCGGCTGTTTTTCAACCATTGGCATTACGGTTTCGCGGTGAACGGGGATCCGCAATTCGGCACGACCGAAAGCCTGCAATTCTTCGACAGCGACGGCGTCGCGGTGCATAAGGTCTATCTGACCGAACAAAGCGATCGACGCGCCTACGACCGCTTGGTGGATGCCTACCGATCCTCGGATCAGTCAACCCAACAAACCCTGCTGGCCAAGCCGTCGGAGTCTCCGGTCCGGCCCGATGAGGAAATCGACATCGCTGGATTGCGCGCGCATTGGCGGGCCTTGCGCGATACTCATGATTTCAATGACTTATTGAAGTCTTTCGGCGTGAGCCGCACCCAGGGCTTGCGTCTCGGGGGGCCGGATTTGGCGCGGCCGGTGGAGACCGCGGCGGCGGCGGTGTTGCTCGAATCCGCCTCCGAGCTGCTGCTCGACATCATGGTGTTCGTCGGGAGTCCCGGAGTGGTGCAGATCCACACCGGGCCGGTGAACCACCTGAAAACGACTGGACCCTGGTTCAATGTTCTGGACCCGGATTTCAACCTGCACCTGCGACAGGAGGATATCGCCAGCGCCTGGGTGGTCACCAAGCCCACGGTGAGCGGTCCGGTCACCTCGCTGGAAATCTACGACGGCGCGGGTCACACCATCGCCTTGTTCTACGGCAAGCGCAAACCCGGTCAACCCGAAAATCCGGTGTGGCGGACTCTTCTGAGCGCGCTGCCCGTCGTGACGACTTGGTCATGAACGGGGGAAGTCCGCATCGACGATCAATCCGCTTCCGGTCACGTCGAAATTCCATTACTCGATGATGAGCATCCACGACAATGAAGACGATTGATTGCAATGATTCCTCCGATGAACTGCTGCCCGATCCCGCGTTAATTCAGACCGCGCTCTGTTCTCTGATGACGCGCCATACCGTGCGACCGTGTCTTGGGCTGGTTTACACGATCCTGCATCACCTGCAAATGCTGCTGGCGCACCCCGACATGGTCAATTTTCCGGAACGGAGAAACATTTATGACCAATTGTTGCAACAGTGGAAGCACATCGCCGAGCGTTCGCAAGCGCCACGTTGCGGCGAAACGACGCGTCCGCGAGTCGTGACGCACTGATTCGTCGCGTCGCGTCGGGTCGCGTCGGCCACGATGGAACCCGCGCCACTGAAGTCGTTGTAGTCCTGACCGAAAACCTGTCACTCGATGGCAAGGAGTTGATCCCCATGAATGCGCCCGATGCCGAGAGTCGCCAAAGCGAAGCCCTGCCCGACATGATGCTGTTGCATACCGGGCTGTGCTATTTGATAACCCTGTTCACGACGCGGCCCTGTTCCGGTCTGGCCTGCACGATCGTGCATCGTCTGCAACTGTTGTTGATCCATCCCGACCTGACCGGCCGGCCGGATCTGCGAAGAATGCATGTCGAGCTGTTGCAGCATTGGCACAGAGTCGTCGAACAACAGTCCGCTGCTTGCTCCAACGGCGTTTCGTCCCCGCTTGGCGTGACGCATTGATCCGCGCTGACTTTAATTTAAGGCTTATGAGGATTTATATCTACGTCAAGAACACTGCCCTGGTCTTCCTGCCCCTGTTCCTCTGGGCCTTCACCGCCACCAGCATCGTCCGGGTCTGGGCGGCGGGCGCTTTGCTCATGACCGCCGCCAGCACCGCGCTGGCACCGGACGCCGATGGCCCTTCGGCAACCGAGACAAGATCCCCCGAAATCTGTTGACGCCAGACATGGCGGTCGCTAATCTCTCAGTTAATGCGAATCGTTCGCATTAATATTACGAGCCTACCGCTAAGTGTTCGGGAGATGATGACAATGAAAGGGTTTGAGTCCAGAAAAGTCGTCGTAAGTGTCTTTGCGATCTTGTTGTTGACGGGCGGCAATGTCCTTACGGCACACGCCGCTGGACGTTCTTGCTCGGTGGCGGCGTTTGAATTCTTCTGGGTTGGCCAATTTGCCGGTTTCATGGTGAACGGGCGCTTCAGTTACAACGAGAAGGATGTTCCGGAAAACGGCATTGTTCGAGAGGAAAACCTTTTATCGCTCGATGTGTCCTTCTACGACCCGCAGGGGAACCTCTTGCGAACCTATGCCGACAACCACAAGTATCCCGTGGACGGGAATGGGTCCCCCTACTTGAACTTTGCGTTCGACACGATCACCGAGCAGCTCCTGCAGACCGGTACCTGGAAGGTGGACGACAACGACCTCCGCTTTCGGAACGGCGTCATGATGGGTGAAGGCAATCCAGACCTGCGAGGGCAAGCTGGATCACAAGCGGGCTTGGCCTTTTGGTCGCGCCCACGGGATGAAGCGGTTCCGCACCTGCACGTGGACGACTGGAACAATGACTTCGGCTTCCCAATCGGCTTCAGCAGCCACGAGGACGCCTCGTTCCCGACGAAGACGACACAGGAACGGATCGATACCGGTAGGGTCGGTGAAGCCTATTACCTTGAAGAAAATGGCGAAGTCCTCGTCAACAACCTAGCCTCCGACTTCGGCGAGTTCGGCCAATGGATGCACGTGGTCCGGGCGAAGGCAAGTCCGCTCGATCGGCGGGATCATTGGAGATGCCTGACTCAGCGATTTGATCGCCCGCGATAACAGGGCGCAGGCAGCGCGCCTGAGATCGACGCGTCAATCGGCTCCGACGGCGGACGTATCCTGACGAGTTCAGCGGGGCAAATGGGGGCAGGCCACGGTTTCTCCCCTTCCATTTCCATCCCTATCCGTATCGCGGCAGGTAGCGACAATGCCCACCCAATCCGACGAAGCTCAGCATGGATGAGCACCGAGAGTACGCTCGCATTTCGTCGTTCGGCCGCCGGCTTGACCATTTGTCAGCCGCCTCGCCGCCGCCCTGCTGGGCGGCTACGCCTTCACCTTTGCGCGGCCGCGGCGAATCGCTTGGACGAGGGAGGGCATAAGAAGGCCCGGCGCGGTGGCGCGAAGCGGCGCTCAGAATATTAGTGGCTGGTGGGCGCGGGCCTGGCGGCTTCGGGCGCGGCCCTGCAGGGGCTGTTTCGCAACCCGCTGGCCGATCCGGGTTTGATTGGGGTGTCCAGCGGCGCGGCGCTGGCCGCCGTGGCGGTGATCGTATTGGGCTTGCCGCCCCTGGCGCTGGCGGGCGGCGGGCTGGCGCTTTACGCCCTGCCGCTGGCCGCGTTCGGCGGCGGCCTTCTGGCGACGTTGTTGGTGGCGTGGCTGGCCAACCACGGCGGTTACGCCCAACTCGGCACCCTGCTGCTGGCGGGTATCGCCATCAACGCGCTGGCCGGAGCCGGGACCGGTTTGTTGACCTACCTCGCCGACGACGAGCAATTGCGCACCCTGACGTTCTGGAGCCTGGGCAGTCTGGGCGGGGCCACCTGGCGCGAGGTGGCCGCGATTGCGCCCCCGATCATGTTCGCTCTCGCGCTGATCGCGTGGCACGCGCGCGTGCTCAACGCGTTGCTGCTGGGCGATCGGGAGGCCGGCCACTTGGGGTTCGCCGTGGAGCGGACCAAGCGCATTCTGATCGTGGCGGCGGCGCTGGCGGTCGGTTCGGCGGTCGCGGTCGCGGGCATCATCGGCTTCATCGGCTTGGTGGTACCGCACCTGCTGCGACTGGTGCAAGGGCCGGATCACCGGTTTTTACTGCCCGGTTCGGCGCTGCTCGGCGCCGCCCTGTTAGTCTGCGCCGATCTGTTGGCGCGAACCGTGGTGGTTCCCTCGGAGCTGCCGATCGGGATCGTGACGGCGTTGCTTGGGGGGCCTTTTTTCTTCTGGTTGCTCTGGCGTCAGCGCCGGCACGGTCTGTTGTGATGCTGGCGGCGCGTCAGATTACGGTGCGCGCGGGTGGCGCGACCTTGCTCGACGGCGTTTCGCTCGCGGTTCGACCGGGCGAAATCCTGTGCGTGATCGGCCCGAACGGGGCGGGCAAATCGACCTTGCTCAAGGTCTTGTGCGGCGACATCGGCGCGGCGGCGGGCGAGGTGCGCATGAACGGACGTCCGTTGCGCGACTGGTCCCTGCGCGAGCGGGCCAAGGCGCGCGCCGTCCTGCCTCAGGAAACCGCGCTCGGCTTCCCGCTGCCGGTGTTCGAGGTGGTGCTGATGGGACGCAGCCCGCACCTGCGCGGCGTCGAAAGCACGCACGATCGGAATATCGCCCGCGAGGCGTTGCGTCTGGTCGAGGCCGATCATCTCGCGCGGCGCGCTTACACCACCCTCTCCGGCGGCGAGCGGCAGCGGGTGCAACTGGCGCGGGTGCTGGCACAGATTTGGGAAGCCGGCGACCCGCGATCCACGCGCTATTTACTGCTGGACGAACCCACCGCCGCCCTGGATCTGGCGCACCAGCACGCGGTCCTGAGCCTCGCGACGCGCTTTGCCCGCGAGCAGGGGGTCGGCGTCCTAGCCATCCTGCACGATCTCAACCTGGCCGCCCTCTACGCCGACCGCATCGCGGTGTTGAAGCAGGGCCGACTGTGGATCGAGGGGCCGCCGGAGATGGCCCTGGCGGTCGAGGTCGTCGAGACGGTGTTCGCCGTTCGCGCGGCCGTCGTCCGTCATCCCCAACACCCGGATCGCTGGCTGGTGGTGGCCGACCGCTGAAACCGGCGTTTTACCGGCCGGAGATCGCGCGGAATGAGCCCTTGCCGCGGCTTGTTTTGTTCAAGACATCCGATATAATGATAATAGTTATCATTACTAACCAAAAAGAGGTTTGATCATGAAGAGCAAGATCCTGTTGGGCGTTATTCTGTCGGCTTGGGTGGCGCTGGGGCTGGTCGCACACGCGGAGCGCCCCGATCACTTCAAAGGGCTGCCGGCGGATACGCTGGAAGACGCGGTCAAGAACTTTTCGGAATACAACCAAAAATTGGCGACCGTGCTCGACAAGAGCGAACTCTCGGCCGCCGATCTCGCGACCATTCACGAGCTGACCTACACGTTGGAAAACGCCTTGGAGAAGATCGGCGCGGAATTGACCGCGCTCGCCGAGACTCTGGAGGAGGTTCACGTCGCCTCCGAAACCGCCGATTCGAAGACCGCGCTGAGCAAAGGCCGGGAATACCTGTCCACCGCCCGCAAGGTCATCGAGTAGGTCTGACCCGCATTGTGGAGTTTGTGTGCTTGTTTGATCCGCGAATTGCAGTGCTCTGATGGCTGACAAACAAGACTTACATCGAAGAGCAGGACGTGCTCTTCGATTTTTTTGTTTGGGAGTCACCATTCACTCCCCTCTCCCGCTTGCGGGAGAGTCTCCAGGATTCGGCCGTTGGGGTGGGTCCGGGTCGCGGGGGAGCGCGCGATCCACGCCCGGCTTGGCAAATGTGATCTTATAACATAATATCCGCGCTCGACGGTTCCCGCAGTGGGATGAAAAGGGAACACGGTGCGCTTTCTCTCAACGAGAGGCGAAAGCGCGCAAGCCGTGGCTGCCCCCGCAACTGTACGCGACGAGCCGCCGCTCACCACCCGCCACTGGTCACGCAGCATCGACCGGGAAGGCCGAGCGGCCGGTTTTGACTCGCCAGCCAGGAGACCTGCCGTCACCGCGTCACCTACCTTCGAACGGGGTGTTTCGAGGGTGCGGTCCACCGTTGGGTGACGCCTCGTGCGTTGCTATGCGTAAGGCCGTTGAAGGGTGACGTTCTGCGGGTCCCCCCACTTTCAAAATTGAAGCCGCTGGCATGGCCGGCGTTTGTTCAATTTGGATCGCCGTTTTATTCTTGCGCCTGGCAGACGCTGTTTCTACTTGTCCCTCACAAGTTCTAATGGAGTCTGTTGATGTATCGGTTCACTGTCTCGACCCAAAAACTACAAGCCTCCGCTCGATCAGCGAACCATCGAGTGTTTTACCGACTCGCCTTCGGTGTGTGTTGCGGCAGTTTCTGCCTCTTCTCGGCAACCACCGTGGTTGCCTTCGATTATGAAACGCCCACCGCATCACTCCCCGAAGTCGTAGTCACTGATTCGAGAATTCCAAAACTGGGCCTCGACCGGCCGACGGCTACCGGCAGTCGCGTCCCCGTGCCGGCCCACCAATTACCCGCCAGCGTCGAAAGTGTGGACAGCGCCACGATTCGCGAGCGCGGCGATTACGAGATCAAGGACGCGATTACCCGCACCACCGGTCTCACCGCCATCGGCAGCGGCGGCAACGGGGGTATGGCCTTTTCCGTGCGCGGGTTCACCGGCACCAATTCCGTGGGCTTGTCCGAGGATGGCGTGCGCCTGTCGACCGGCGCGGGCACCCAGAACTATCCACGAGACAGTTGGGGCTACGAACGCATCGAAGTGCTGCGGGGACCGGCTTCGATCACCCAGGGCAGCGGTACGGTGGGCGCGACCATCAACGCGGTGCGTAAGACGCCGAGTCGGGAATCCAGCGTCGATACCCTCTTCGGCATCGGGACGGAAGGCACAGCGCGGCTTGGGGTCGGCGCCACCGGCGCGCTCGGCGACATCGCCAGCTTCCGACTCGACGCTTACGGCCACCGGACCGACGGCGCGCGCGATTTGGGTGATGCCAAAGGCGGGAAATTCATGAGCACGCTGCGTCTGGAACCCAGCAGCGACCTAAGTTTTGAAGTGCTGGCCGATTACAGCGACCAACGCCCGGAGCGTTATTGGGGCACCCCGCTGGCCGACGGCCGCATCAATGAGTCGCTGCGCCATGAGAACTACAACGCCAGCGACGCCATCATTCGCTATGAGGACACGCGGTTTCGCGGTCGCGCGGACTGGCGGATCAACGAGTGGTTGACGTTGCGCGATGAAGTCCACTTCTTCAAGGCGGACCGCCACTGGAAAAACATTGAAAGATATCGACTGAATGTCGAGACGCAAACGGTGGATCGCTCCAGCAATCTGGAAATCCTCCACGACCTGGATCAGGTCGGCAACCGCTTGGAGGGGATGGTCACCATCGGCGATCATCAAGCGGTCATCGGCTGGGAAGTCACCCAAGTCGACTTCCAGCACACCAACAACGCGCCCTATGGCGGGGAGTCCACCGTAGCGGCGCGCAGTCCCGACCGTGGTGCGTGGTTCAGCCCGGACCCCACCCTGCCCAAATACAAAACCGATTCCACGCTCCATGCCATCTACGCCGAGGATGCCTGGCAATTCAGCCAGAATTGGTTGTTGCTGGCCGGCATCCGCCGGGATTTCGCGGATGTGTCTCGTAGAGAGCTGGTTGCGGGAACGGACTTTGACACGTCGCTGGCGGGCACCGCCTGGCGGCTGGGTCTGACCTACCAACTCAATCCTGATACGAACTTATACGCCCAGTTCAGCACCGGTCATGACCCGGTCACCAGCATCATCACGATGAACCTGGGTAACAAGGATTTCTCGTTGACGAAGGCCAGACAGGTGGAAGCCGGCATCAAACAACGCCTTTGGGGAGGACGCGGGGAATGGACCGCGGCGGTGTATCGCATTGAGAAAGACGACATCATCACCCGCGATCCGGTCAATCCCGCCCTATCGGTCCAAGGGGGAAGCCAGCATTCGCAGGGCATCGAACTGGCCGCGGCGATCGCGCCGACCGCCCACTGGCGTTTTGAAGGCAATCTGGCGTTGCTCAGAGCCGAATACGACGAGTTGATTGAGGCGGGCGGCGCCGACCGTTCGGGCAACCGACCGCTGAATGTGCCGGAGCAGGTCGCCAATCTGTGGGGACACTATCAGCACGGGGCCTGGCAGTTCTCCCTGGGCGGCCGGTATGTCGGTAGACGTTATGGGAACAACGCCAACACGTTATCGCTACCGTCCTATGTGGTCGCCGACGCCAGCCTGGCCTGGCAATATGATTCGCGCACGACCTTGCGGTTATTGGGTCGCAATCTGACCGATGAGGTGTACGCCACCACGTCCTATGGTCCCACGCAGTTCATGCTCGGCGAATCGCGGAGTTTCGAGTTGATTGCGGAGATGCAGTTCTGAATCGGCCTTCTCGTCCCGGCGCGCATCGGGACGTCCACGATTGGAGTTCGCTCGTGCCAACCTACCCCCATCTTCAACAGAATCGGGCGCGCCACGGCGCTCCCCAAACCCGAGCGTCATGGTGGTGGGTCTGCCGGCTGGCGCTGCTGCTGGGGCTGATCGGCTGTAACCCCGCCGTGGACTCGAACGGCGACCGCGCCGAATCCGCGCCCGCCGCGACCGACGGCTATCCGATCACCGTCCAGGTTTGCGACCAGCCGGTGCGCTTCGAGTCCCGCCCCGAGCGGGCCATCACCCACGATGTCAACATCACCGAGTTGTTTTTGGCGCTGGACCTCGGCCACCTGCTGGTCGGTTACAGCGGGGTCCACGCGGACAAGGAACTGGCTCCGGAGTACCGCGCCCAACTCGCGAACGTCCCGCGCCTGTCGCCGAGGGGCATGGATTTGGAGGCCATCGTCGGCACGGGCGCCGATTTCGTGTTCGCCGGCTGGAACTACGGCTTCAGACCCGGCTCCGGCGTGACGCCGGAGGCCCTGGAGAAGTTCGGCATCCGCTCCTACATCCTCACGGAGTCCTGCATCCGCGTGGGGCCACGGGAACGGGTCTCGCTGGAAGACACTTTCCTCGATCTGCTCAATCTCGGGCGGATTTTCCAGGTGTCGGCGCGCGCCGAGGCCCTGGTCGCCGACTACCGGCGGGGATTGGCCGAACTCGCTGAGAATCTGCACGATATCGACCATCGTCCGCGGGTGTTCGTGTACGACAGCGGCGAAACGACTCCGCTCACCGCCGGCCGGTTCGCCATGCCCAATGCGATGATCGAGGTTGCGGGCGGCGTCAATATCTTCAACGATGTCGGCAGTAGCTGGGTGCCCGTGAACTGGGAAGACGTGATCGAACGCGACCCGGAACTCATCGTCATCGTCGACTACGACCGACCGGATGCCGCCGGCAAGAAGGCGTTTTTGATGCAAAAACCGGAACTGGCCGAAGTCTCGGCGATTCGCCATCAGCGCTTCGTCGTCCTCGCCTACGCGGAGGCCACGCCGGGTCCGCGCAACGTCGCGCGCACCCGCACGCTGGCGCAAGCCCTCCATCCGGAGCGGTTTCGGTAACGCATGGGGGCAGCGAACCGGAATTCCCCCGCGACGGCGCGGTGGGCCGCGCTCGGCGTACCCGAGCACCTGCGTTTCAGAGCGCTGCTGGTGGCGTTGAGCGCGCTGCTGCTCGCGTCGATCACGCTCGGCGTCACGCTCGGCCCGGTCGAGATCTCGCCCGTCACCGTGTGGAAAATCGCGATCGCCCAAATGGCGCGGGCGGTCGGCATCGAAACGCCGCTGGTCCAGTCGGACTGGAGCCATGCGGAATACGGCATCGTCTGGTTGATTCGCTTTCCACGGGTGCTGCTCGCCGGACTGGTCGGCGCGGGCCTGGCCGTGGTCGGCGTCACCATGCAAGCGATGGTGCGCAACCCGCTCGCCGATCCTTACATCCTGGGCGTGTCATCGGGCGCCTCAGTCGGCGCGGTGCTCGTGCTGGGTTGGGGAATCTTCGCGTTCGCCGGGGCTTACGCCTTGTCGCTGGGCGCTTTTCTGGGCGCATTGCTGAGCTGCGTCCTGGTCTTCACGCTCGCGCACAGCAATGGTCGGTTGGTCGCCGCCCGCTTGATTCTCAGCGGGGTCGCGGTCGGTTACTTCTTCGCCGGCGTCACCAGTCTGATCACGCTGACTTCGGACCAGCGCGAATTGGCCCGTTCGATCTTGTCCTGGATGCTCGGCAGTCTGGCCGGCGCCGATTGGGCGGCGCTCGGCTTGCCGGCGCTGGTGCTCGCGGTGGGGACGACCTATCTGATCCTTCAGGCGCGCCAGCTCAACGCGCTGATCGTCGGCGAGGAGACCGCCATCACCCTGGGCGTGGATACCACGCGCTTGCGCCGGGTGCTCTTTCTGGTGGTGTCCCTGCTGACCGGCACGGTCGTCGCAGTCAGCGGGGCGATCGGTTTCGTCGGGCTGATGATTCCTCATGTGGCGCGCCTGGTGGTCGGCGCCGATCATCGGCGGGTGTTGCCGGTCGCGATGTTGGTCGGCGCGATCTTCCTGATCGGGGTCGACGCGGTGGCCCGCACGGCCTTCGCGCCGGTGGAGGTTCCAGTCGGGGTCATTACCGCGCTGATCGGTGGACCGTTCTTCATCTGGCTGTTGCATCGGCAACTGGCGCGGTCGGGGTACGGGGGATGAACCTGGAAGCCCGGACGCTGCGTTGGGAGATCGAGGCGCGGACGATTGTCGACGATCTCTCGCTCCGGGTCGCCGACGGGCAACTGGTGGGACTGCTCGGTCCCAACGGCAGCGGCAAATCGACGCTGTTGCGCATGATCTACCGGCTGTTGCGACCGACCGCCGGGGTCGTCGTTCTGGACGACCGGGACGTCTGGCGTCTGTCGGCGCGCGACGCCGCGCGCTCGATGGCGGTTCTGGCGCAGGAAAATAGTAGCGACTTCGACTTCAGCGTGCGGGAAATCGCAATCATGGGGCGCACGCCGCACAAGCGGATGTTCGACACCGACACCGCTGAAGATCGGCGGCTGGTCGACCGAGCGTTGATCCGGGTCGGCGCGGCCGATCTGGCCGATCGCCGGTTTCAGACGCTGTCCGGCGGCGAAAAACAACGGGTGTTGATGGCGCGCGCGTTGGTCCAGCAAGCTCAGGTTTTAGTTCTCGACGAGCCGACCAACCATCTCGATATCCGCTATCAGTTCGAAATCATGACGCTGATCCGCACGCTGGGGGTCACCACCATCGCCGCGCTGCACGAACTGAACCTCGCCGCCCACTACTGCGACCGGGTGCATCTGATCGACGCCGGTCGGTCGGTCGCTTCGGGCATCCCGGCCGAAGTGCTGACGCCGGCGCTCATCCATCAGGTTTACGGTGTGCGCGCCGAAGTCAGCGTTGCTCCTGACAGCGGCAAACCGCGCATCACTTTTATCCCGAATGAAGATCCTTCTCGACCGAGGCCGTGCGCCTGACGGCCGATGAGCCCATCATGAATCAAAAATTCCCTATGTTAGTAGGCGTTACAGCATACGCGGGATTTGTGAAGAATGATGATGCAAGATTGG
>REEE01000003.1 GCA_007695245.1 Candidatus Competibacteraceae bacterium
CGCGCCGGCGCTGAGAGGGTTAATAGATTGCTTCCTGTTCCAACTTTTGCAGGACGGCGTCAGTCGAAAAGATTGCGGCCTCAACCCGGTTGCGCCCCTCTTCCTTGGCCCGATACAGCGCCTGGTCCGCCCGCTGAATCAACTCCTCGCCGCTTTCGTCGGGCGCGAGCGTGGCGACGCCCACGCTGACGGTCACGACCGGGAGGGAGGAACCCGATTCCAGCGTGATGACCTGTTGGGATAGTTGGTGATTCAAGCGACGGGCCAGCGCCGTCGCCTCCGCCAGATCGGTTCCCGGCGAGAGCACGAGAAATTCCTCGCCGCCATAACGTCCCGCCAGGTCGGTCTTGCGCAGCACGTGAAGGATATTTCGCGCAACCTCCCGCAACACCTGGTCGCCGACCGCATGTCCCCAACCATCGTTGATGCGCTTGAAATGATCGATGTCGAACAACATCAGCGAGAACGCGGCACCGTAGCGTCGGGCACGATACACTTCCTGCTCCAGATGCTCGATCAGGCGGCGACGATTGACGAGTCCGGTCAGACTATCCGTGGTCGCGAGGCGTCTGAGTTCGGCGTTTTGGTCGGTCAACCGGTTCAGCAGCCCCGCCAGTTCGTCGCGCATGGCGTCGATTTCATCGGTTTTAGCCCGATGGGCCAGCAGCGTCTGGTCGAGACTCGTTTTCGCCATGTCCCTCTCGAGCGCCTTGATCCGCCGGATCAGTCGGTGATCGAGCAACCGGAACTGCTGCCAGATCAACACGCCGATCAACACGCCGGTCGCGCCGATAAAGCAGCCTTGTAGCCAGAGGCGAAGCAGCAGATTCCGGCGATACTCCGCAAAGGCGCTATCGATATCCGCGGCCAATATGCTGCTGTAACTCGCCAGCCTGACCGAGTGATCGCCCATGAGATGCGCCAGGTCGCGTTCCCGGCGCCGGTTCCGATTCATCTGTTCGACGGTGGCGCCGGCGGCCGAAGTGACGCGAAACTGAACGGCTTCAGCCAACTCATTGGCCACCCGGCGAAAATCGCTCGCCGCCACGACCAGATTTCGCGCCAGATCCGCGTCGGCCATCCGCGCGACGACCGCTTGCAGGCTCGCCTCGAGCGCAGCGATTTGATCGTCGAGTTCTTCACGCATCGACAGCAGTTCGCCCAGCGTGAACGCCAGGGTGAGTTGGGAGGCCTTCGCTCTAACGCTTTGCGCGTCCCCCTGCAACCGTTGCGCGGTTTGCCAGTGGGGCATGAAGTCCTCCTGCACGACGTGCAACCTGTCCTGAAGCCCGCTTTGCAAGTATAAAAGGACCAGGGTCAACCCGATCACGGCCGAACCCATGACCCAGGAAAAGCGCCGAAATTGGGTGCCTATCGTGGTGTGCTTGATGGGACTGTCACCCGCGGAGGGCGTTGGGAGGGATGCCCCATTAGAAGGTGTATGCATCATTTTTACTACGATATTCTAACCCTGGTTCGCAAAATCCTTTCACACAGGAGCGGCTTGATGAGGCGGCGTCGCAAGATTCGCATCTTAGTTCAATTTTCCATCGGTTTGCTGCCGATGTTGTTCGGCGTGGCATCCGTCCAGGCCGACACGCTGGAGCAAGTGCGCGAGCACGGCGCCGTGCGTTGCGCGGCGGGCTGGAGCGCGGGCTTCAGTGGCCTGGACAGCACGGGGCGGCCCGCGGGGTTTGATGTGGACTTTTGTCGCGCGGTCGCCGCCGCCGTGTTCGGCAAGGCCGACGCGGTGGAGGTCGAACGGGTCGATACCGCCAACAAATACCAGGCGCTGGCGCGCGGTGAGATCGATATCGTCTTCGGGATGGCGACCTGGACCTACCACCGCGATGTCGCCATGGGAACCCGGTTCGTGACGCCGATTTTTTTCGATGGGCAGGGCTTCGCGGTGTGGTCGGATAGCCCGATTACCCGGCTCGATCAAGCCAGAGGGGCCAAGGTCTGCGTGCAGAAAGAGACGACCACGGCGGCGAATCTGCGCGATGTATCGCGGGCTCGAGGGCTGGATCTCCAAGTGCTCGAGGCGAGCCCGAACCATACCCGGGAGCGTTTCGTACGCCGCGAATGCGACCTGCTGAGCGCCGATCGGGCCGAACTGGCGGTGCAGCGGGCCACTCGCACGATCGACCCCAAACGCGTGCGGATCCTGGACGACATCGTCTCCCGCGAACCGTTGGGACCGTATGTCGCCCAGGGCGACGAGCGCTGGTTCAGCATCGTCCGCTGGGTGATTCATGCCACCCAGATCGCCGACGCGCGCGGGGTCGACGCCAAAAGCCTGACCGCGGTCGACGAAAAAGCGGATAGCGAGTTGCGCCGCCTCGCCGGCAAGGAAGCCGGGTTTGGCCAACCCTTGGGATTGAGCGATGATTGGGCGTATCAGGTTCTGACTCAGGTGGGTCACTACGGACAGATTTTCGAGCGCAACCTGGGGACCGGCAGCCCCATTGGCTTGGAACGAGGAGTCAATCGTTCCTGGCAAAACGGCGGTTTGTTCGTGCCGCCGCTACTGCGGTAAAGCGGCTTTTCCGCGGCGGCGCCGTTCGCGCGCCGGAACGCCCCGATCCCCCGATAGGGCGCCCGGTGCCGCCGAGCGCGGCACCCCAGGGCACCGTCCTGGCTGGAACCGTTCGTTCCCCGCACCCGCTCGCAGGCGCG
>REEE01000294.1 GCA_007695245.1 Candidatus Competibacteraceae bacterium
CCACCCTCGGACTCCTGTGAGTCGAACGGCGCGCTGCCGCCGCTGCCGCCACCGTCGCCACGCCCGCCCAGCATTTTCATCTCGTTGGCGACGATTTCAGTGGTGTAGCGATCCTGGCCATCCTGCCCTTGCCACTTGCGGGTTTGCAGGCGGCCCTCAACGTAGGCCGGGGAGCCCTTGCGCAGATACTGGCCGACGATTTCGGCGAGCTTGCCGAAAAAAACCACGCGATGCCATTCGGTGCGCTCCTGCTTCTCACCGGTGTTACGGTCTTTCCAGACCTCTTTGGTGGCGATACTGATGGTGGCGAGAGCATCGCCGCTGGGCATGTAGCGCACTTCCGGGTCCTTGCCCAGGTTGCCGATCAGGATGACTTTGTTGACGCTGGCCATGGGATTTTGCTCCTGCAAAAAATTCTGAAATTTTAGAGAGTATATAGAGGCATGGCTTCATACCGCGAACCGGATTCAGTCGGTCTCCCAAGGAGAGACGCAGCGGGCACCGCACCGTTGGAAGTCCGTAAGATTGCGGGTTACCACAGTCAAATCGTGGTGCAGACTGGTGGCGGCGATCAGGCTGTCGATGACCGGAAGCGGTTCGCCGCGCGCCTCCGCCGCGCCCGATAGCGCCCCCCAGCGGGCCGCCACGGCTGCATTGATGGACAGGATCCGGTCGTGGAAACGATCGACCAAATCGCACCGAACCCAGTCCTGGATTCGGGTCCGCCGCGCTGAATCCGGCAGTTTGGCCAGACCTTTTTCCAGTTCGCCGAAGGTGAGAACGCTCAGGTAAAGCGCGGTCTCCTCATGGGTGTTGATCCAAGTGACGACCGCCGTACTGGGGGTGGGTTTGACCAGTTCGGAGACCACACAAGTATCCAGCAGCCAACTCACAGTTCGATGTCCCTTCCCAAATCCGGGTGGCGGGCGAGATCCAGGTCGATTCCCACCAAGGGAGAATGGCGAAAGAAATCCACAAGGCTGTCCTGGGGGCGTTGCGCCATTCGCCGGAAGTCGTCGACGGCGATGACCACCGCCGCCTCCTGACCGTGGAGGGTGATCACCTGGGGTCCTTCTTGCCGGGCCTTGCGCACGACTTCGGAGAGCCGGTTTTTTGCCTCTTGCAATTGCCACTTGGTCACGGGAATCTCCGGATCGATCTGGCTAGTCTGGCTATTATGAGTGGATCCGCGCTGACCGGCAAGCGGTGAACGCCGATTTTCGGCGGAGCGTTCGTGAATCCACTCAGCCCTCCGCCGCCGCGAACTGGCGCAGCGCCGCCTCGTCCAGCGCGCGCCGATCCACCTTGAGGTAGGCCACGCCATCGGCGGCGATCACCACCGCCTCCGCCACGCCGCGCACCTCGCGCAAGCGCCGGGCCAGCAAGTGGGCTTCCACCTCGTCGAGCGCCCCTACGTTCAGCAGATAGCTGCTCAGGTGCCGCGGGTTCTTCATGGTCCAGGCCACCAGCAGCCAGGCCAGCGCCGCCAGCGCGGCGAAGGCGAACACGCCCGATAGACCATGCCGTCCGTGCAGCCAGCCGCCCAGCACGCCCCCGGCGAACGCGCCGAGAAACTGGCTGCTGGAATAGACCCCCAGCGCCGTGCCCTTGGCGTCGGGCGGGGCCATTTTAGCGATCAGCGAGGGCAGCATGGCTTCCAACAGGTTGAACGCCGTGAAAAAGAGCAGCAGCAGCCCCGCGATGGCCAGCACCGTATCGTGCCGGTGCAGCAAGCCGAACTCAGCCAACATCAAGGCCAGCACCGCGCCGATAAAGACCGGTTTCAACCGGCGGTATTTTTCGGCGAGGAGCACGAACGGCGCCATCGCCAAGATCGAGACGAGCAGGACCGGCAGATAGACCCGCCAGTGCTGGTCGCCCGGCAGTCCGGCGTCGCGCAGCGCTAGCGGCGCGGCGACGAAGGTCGCGGTCAGCAGCAGGTGCAGGGTGAAGATACCGAAGTTGAGCCGCAGCAGTTGCCCGTCGCCCAACACCCGGCCGAACTGTGACGCGACCGGTTCGGCGTCGCGATGGACCCGGCTGACGACTGGATCGGGTACCCGAAAGCGCACCACGACGATGCCGAGCAGGGCGAGCAGTCCGGTCAGCCAGAAAATGCCCGGCACCCCGATCCAGCCGTCCAACACCGGCCCCAGGATCATCGAGACCGCGAAGGAGAGACCGATGGTGATGCCGATAAAGGCCATCACCTTGATGCGGTGCTCCTCGCGGGTCAGATCAGCGGCCAGCGCCATCACCGCCGCCGACACCGCGCCGCCGCCCTGCAGCGCCCGGCCGAGAATGACGCCCCACATCGAGTCGGCCAGCGCCGCGACCACGCTGCCGGCGGCGAAGATCAGCAGACCGAGATAGATCATCCGCTTGCGGCCGTAGCGGTCGGAGAGGAAGCCGAAGGGGATTTGGAACAGCGCCTGGCTCAGGCCGTAGATGCCGATGGCCAGTCCCGCCAGCGCCGGAGTGTGGCCGCGCAGGTCTTCGGCGTACAGCGCGAACACCGGCAGGATCATGAACAGCCCCAACATCCGTAGCGAAAACACCCCGGCCAACCAGACCGCCGCCCGGCGTTCGCCAGCGGTCATGCGGTCGGGCGTTGGACTGGCGAACTTCATGCAGCGGCACACCTCGGGGTCGGTTCGATCAAAGCCGCTAATGGTACT
>REEE01000049.1 GCA_007695245.1 Candidatus Competibacteraceae bacterium
ACGCTGGGCGCTCGCAACGGCGGCCAGGCTGTCGAGTGGCTGCCCGGCGGGTGCGATAATTCGGAGGAGTAGTGTATTTGAGAACTATCCCTGCATGACAAGCAAAAATGAAAATCAAGTTTTTGATTTTTATGGGTTAATAAAAAAGGAATAGCGGGAATATTAGGGATCACTGCAAATTCAGAATACAAGATGACCATCATCTCGCCGGCGTCGTTCAGTTTCTGGGAATCGGTGATCTTGTTCATGATCGTCATTCTGGGCGGGGCGGGGAACATGGCCGGGGTATGCTGGCGGCGTTTCTGGTGATCGGGCTGCCGGAACTGTTCCGGGAATTTTCCAGCGCGCGGATGCTGGTGTTCGGCCTGGTGATGGTGCTGATGATGGTGTTCCGTCCCCAAGGGTTGCTACCGGCGCGGGAACGGCGGTTCGCGTTGGTGGGGCGGTTCGGAAAGTAGTCCCGGCCCGTGGCGGTTGTTTGGCGCGGATCGGCGAAAGCCACGACCCGCGCAACCTCACGCCCCCGATGGCGCGAGATCCTGTGCAAACATCGACGGAAGTTGATCCACTTTCAGCGCCATGCCGCGCAACTCTCCGGTTTCCGTCTGAACACGAACCTTCAAGGTGCAGGGTTCGTCAAATTGGATCGGGGAAAAGACCAGCATGAATTGCGTCATCTGGATGCGCTCCTCCGCTGCATCCTCGTCCGCGTCGGACGCCGCCGCGAGTTGGTCTTCATCGAGCGTCAGTTCTTGCAAGTTCTCCTCATCCTTCAAGACCCGCAGGATCAAGGTGCGTAACGGCTCATTCGCTGGCGTTACGATTCTGACCGACAGGCAGAGTTTGGGCAGCGTCACCGGAAACGCGGGCACGAAGAGTCCGCCGGAATAGACGCCGATATAGGAGAGCTTGCCGCCGATCTCGTGGCGGATGTCGTCACAGAACAGGGTCTCGACGTGACGCGTCATCATGTCTGTTTGGCTCGTGCGATGGCTTCCTGACGTTTGAGCGCCTGGTCGAGTGTGTTCAGGTCGATCGCCAAGGCGCTGGCGAGCTTGCGGCAGGTCTCGATGGTGAGATTTTCCGTGCCGCGCTCGATGCGGGCGATGTGGGATTGGCTGGTCCCCAGTGCGTCGGCAAGACGGGTCTGCGACCATCCCATCCGTAGCCGCAGGGTGCGCACCGTGTCGCCATCCTCGTTATAAAAGGTCTCGGCGACCCAGCGCCTGCCGGACTCCAGGGCGGCGCGCCCCTGGTCATCCCTCTCCCACTCATCCAGCAAGTGGCCGATCATCGTATGGTTGGCGGGAACTGGCGGTGTTCGTCTCCCGATTCGGTTTGCGGATACTCGTGCTTGATGACTCCACCCTCGGAATAGACCACCGCGACACCGTGCCGCCATGCCTTTTCGCGGGCGCGCAGCGCGGCGCGCTGGAGGGCGATCTCGGCATTGATCAGATCAGGATCGCGTTCGCGTGGGACAGCAGGGGCTTGGGGATCGGTCATGGGTTGACACCTTCTTCGAGCAGTTGCGGTTTGGAGCCCGCGTTGTCGTAGAGCGCCCATTCGTCGACGAGCGGGCGATAAACATCAGTGAAATTGCGCCACCCGGACTCGTAGCGACGACGCACGACCGCATCGGCGACCGCATGTCCGCCCAAGGCGACCCGTTGTTGAACGCGGCTGATCGCCATCTCGGGCGAGTCCAGCCGAAGGAAGAAGAGCTTGACCCGGTAACCGGTTGCGCGCCATTCAGGGATCTGGCGAGCATAACGCCGACCGCTGAGGGTGGTTTCAAAGGCGAAGCTGTCGCCGCGTCGGGCATGCCGCGCGATCTCGGCGAGCATCAAGCGGCCCGCCTTGATCGCCGCGAGATCGGGAGCGAAGGGCGAAAGGCCCGCCGCGATCAGGTCGGCATTGATGAAGGTCGGACAGGCGGCCTCATTGGGCAGGAACTCTTCGGCAAAGGTGGTCTTGCCGGCCCCGTTCGGTCCGGCAATGATCAGGATCTTCTGCTCGGGCCGGCCGGTCACGCCCGCGCGGCCTCTTCGATGAGTTGCTCGACGCGGGGGGACTTGTTCGCTCATTTTGTGTTCGTCCGGCGCGCAGCGCTCAGTGTCCACGATCTGTTGGTTGTTCGTGACCATCGTCCAACCCGCTCGGCGCGGGAATCGTGATGCCATTACGCCCGCAATAGTCCCGGATCAACACTTCGACCATATTAGAGATGGACCGATGCTCCCAGTGAGCGGCGGTGCGTAGCGCTTCCTTCAACCCTGGCTCGATCCGAAAGGTCAGGGTGGTGGTCTTGGTACTGGCCATCGGTTGCCTGGCGAGTTGCTGAGAATGTACTGCAAGGTACCGTAAAAACCAGCATCATCCAACAGATAGACTTTCATACACGCCAGGCGGAACGGAGGGAACGCCACTATTCGACCATGAATTTCTTCCGGCAGATGCCGAATGCCCTGCTGGCCCGGTATTTTCAGGGACAGGGGCTGTTCGATGAGCTGGATTTTGCCGCCATCAAGGAGGGCAAGCCCAAGGGCTTCCGCGTCTCGGACAGGGACAGTGGGGCAGCGAAACACCCGTAACAGGGGACGGTTTAGAGGCTGAACACTCGATTCCCAAGTTTTTAGAACTTGACAAAGTAGTGAAAAGGGCAGCAGGTCATCCT
>REEE01000014.1 GCA_007695245.1 Candidatus Competibacteraceae bacterium
AACGCGGCGCGGAATCCGGCCGCCAGGCCGCCGCTAGGCCCGACGACCGTTGCTTAGTCGCGGCAGGGCGCGGGAGAGAGCAGGCGCGAAAATAGCGCGGTCAACGCTGGAGGAAATGCGTGGGGGGATCCAACAAGATCGAGCAGGCTCGGACACGGCGGGCAACCCTTAAAACAATTCGGTGATGTTGCGGCTGGGAAACAGCAAGCCCCGGCGCTCCCGTCAGGAGGCCGGGCGGCTCAGTCGCAGTTCGAATCGTTCGGGGGATCGGATGTTCATGACGGGCACAAGCGTAGCGAATATTCCGCGTTGCGGTCAAGCGTGGCGAGTGATTGTGATTTTTCGGCAAAACCGAACAATATGCGTTGCAGCACCCGTTCATAGATCGTTGAGGATCCATTCATGTCCGAGAAATCACAAACCCCGCAAACCGCGGCCATCCTGGTCTGGGATCTACCGACTCGGCTGTTCCACTGGCTTCTGGTGGCGCTGGTGATCGCGCAATGGTGGACCGCCAGGAATTTCAGCACCATGGAATATCACCTCTGGGGCGGGTATGCCCTGCTGGCGCTGGTGCTGTTCCGCGTCATCTGGGGTTTCGCGGGCAGCGACACCGCCCGCTTCCGCGACTTCGTGCGCGGGCCGGGCGCGGCGTTAGCCTACGTCAAGGCGTTGTTGCGCGGTGCGACACCCCGGCATCTCGGCCACAATCCCTTGGGCGGCTGGTCGATTCTGGCGATGCTGGCGCTGTTGCTGGTACAGGCCGGCACCGGTCTGTTCGCCAACGACGATATTTTCTACAGGGGACCGCTGTATTCCTGGGTCTCCAAGGGAACGAGCGACTGGCTGACCACGATCCACAAGCTGAACTTCGACCTGCTGCTGATCCTGATCGCCGTTCACCTCGCGGCGGTGCTGTTCTATCTACTGGTCAAACGGGAAAATTTGATTCACCCGATGCTGAGCGGCCGCAAGTCGCTCCCGCCGGAGGCGGCGGTTCCAGCGCCGCGCTTGGTCAGTCCCTGGCGCGGGCTGGCCGTGCTGGCGGTCGCGAGCGCGGGCGTCGGGTGGCTGGTGTGGTAAGCGGCGGCGACTGAAACGAACAAGGCCATGCGCGGGCATGGCCTGGGTGGGCAATTCGTTCGCTCTCCGGCGCGGAGTCGCTGACCTCGCTCAATCCGCCCGGAATTCCCGGTGGCAAGCCTTGCAGGTTTCGGCGGTCTTGACAAACTGGGCACGAATGGTGCCGGCATCGCCGCCTTTGGCGATTTCGGCCAGTTGGACGGCCTCCTTGTGGAATTCCGCCATGGCGCTCTCGAACTGATCCCAGTTCGTCCAGATATTCGCCTTGGCGTCGGTATCCTGAACGGCGTCCGGTCCCGAACCTGCCGGGAAGCCGTCGAGGGCCGCCGCGCTCATCATCTCGACGTATTGCGCGTGGCGGGAAACCGCGGCGGCGTCGAAGGGAATTTCGCCCTTGATCATGGCGCCGATCGGCGAGAAATGCCATTTGATGACGGTGTAGACGGACTGGCGGTACTCGACCGCCTCTTCCGGCCTTGGACCGGCGGCGTGAACCAGGGTCAGCAAACCCAATCCCAGGATGCCGCCCGCCAAACCGAGGTGTCGTTTATTCATATCACTCTCCGTCCCTTACTTTTCCACTGTGATTTAACGATAAGGATCATGCCACAGGTCTGGTATTTTGCAAGGACAAGCTGAAGCTCGGCTGAACCGGCGCGTCTGGTCCATCAGGTTGCCATGTGGGGAGCATCAGAAGGCGCGGGTATCAGAACAGCCGGCCCATCAGCAGATACAGCGAGGCATTGCCACCCTGCGCGTAGCCACCCCCCAGGTAAGCCGGACCCAGCGGCGTGTCCGCGCCCACGAACAGACTACCGGCCGGGATCAGGGAATCGAAGGTGATTTCGTCGACGTCGTTCCAGGCCCCGCCCACCTCCAGCGAACCGCCGGCGAAGAGCGGAAGACTGAACGCCGCCGAGGCGTCGTTTAAGCGGTGCATGTAGATCAACTGCCCCAGAGCGATGTATTCGCCGGACACCTCGCCCGTCTGAAAGCCGGACAGATTCAGAAAACCACCGAGCCGGAACAGATCCTGGATGCCGAGCGTCCCGTCGAGTCGGCCCGCCAGCCGGACGCGGGGGATGAGGGTGGATCGTTGTAACGTGTAGGGTTGCGTCCAGGTCAGGTCGAGAGTCTGAAAGGCATTGTCGGCACCCAGCGCGGTTGGGGAGTTGTGATAAATGACATTTTGGAAGGAACCCGAGGTGGGAAAATCGACACTGTCCAGGGTGTCCTTGGTCCAGGAGAGCGAGAAACTACCGCCATCGAAGCGCCCCTCATCGGCGGGGGAGCGCTGGCCCCGGCGAAACGAGGTGCGGCCCGCGCTGTAGTCCAGGCCCAACGCCAGGCGGCCCCAGCGATCCAGGTTGCGGCCCGCTTCCACACCGAGCGCGGTCCGATTGACCCGGTATTCGGCGCTCGAGCCGTCCGCGGCCTGGGTCAGGGAGAGATCGTAGCGTTCGTAACGGAGATAGGGATTGATGAAGTAATCCTGATCGGCGTCGAGCGGTTGATAAAAGTCGCTCGCCAGGATGATATCGCTGCCCAGTTGCGCGATATTCCGCCATTG
>REEE01000156.1 GCA_007695245.1 Candidatus Competibacteraceae bacterium
CTCGCCGGCTTTCACACCTCGAAAAATCGATTGTTGAAGCGCCGCTTGTCGCGCCCCCGGTAGATGGTGAAGTCGCTGTCCACGCTGGCGATGTCCCAGACCCTGAGTCGGTCGCACAGCGCCACCAGGGAGGCATCGGCGAAGTCGGCGGGGAGATCGGCGTATTTTTCCAGAATCGCTCGAATCCGGGGCAGATCGTCGACCGTGCCGGTATCGATGGTCAGCGCCGGTTGCGCCCAGAACAGGAAGTCCCGCTGAGCTTCACCGGAGAAATCCAGCACGTAAACCACTTCGGTCACGACCGGCAGATTGGTGATCAGCGGCAACCGGTTGCGCTCGATAAAGTCCACGGCGGCGGCGTGATACTGGTCGGAACCGTCGAACAGGGCGATCAGCGGCCCGCTATCCACCACGATGCCGCGCATGGAGTCGCTCGCGAATGATTTGCTTGCGGCGCTGGCTGCGATCCGGTTCGCCGCTGGCATGGCGGCCGAACCGCCCGCGCCCCAGGGTGTACGGATCGGTCGGCTGCGTTTCCCGTTCGAGTTTTTCGAGGATGGCCTGGCGAATGAAATCCGACAGCGGGATGCCGTCGTGTGCCAGCCGCTGTCTGAGTTCGGCCTCCAGATTTTTTTCCAGTCGCAGTGAAACGGTCATGGAACTGCCTCGTAATACTAGAATGTCGGACAAAGTATACCCCGCCCGACAGGCTCAGGCGAATCTGGCACGCGGTCGCGGTTGCACGACACCCGCCCGGTCGCCGAGGTGGAGAGATATGGATATCAAGCCGGTAAAATACCGCCTCAGCTCTTTTTCCAGAGACCGGCCTCCACCAACCGCCGCACCAACGCGCTGCGGCGGGTATGCGGCACCATGAACCCCTGCAATGCCACCTCAAATTGCGCCCGCGTGGCGCACAACTCATAAGCGTCCGCCAGGTCGACCAGCGACCTGAGCGCCTCGTCGTAGCCCGTCGCCGTACCCTGCGCCGCCTGACGGTCCGCGACTTCCCAGGCCCTGTCAAAGTTCTTGGCCAGTTTGCGCAGGGCCGACTGGCGCAGTTTCCGTCGTTCGGCTTCGGCGCGGGTATGGGCGGCGGTTTTCTTGCGGAGGCGGTGTTGTCGCGCTTCCTCGGCCAATTGCTGGAGTTCCGCGACGGTGCGCCGGTTGGGCTCGACGGCGGTCGGATGTTGGGTCCGCAGCCAGGCGGCGAAGCGGGCTTTCAGGGCGCGTTCGGCTTGCAGGCCCTGTCCGGCCAGCAACTGGCGGAGCCGTTCGCGAACCTCCTCCGGCGGCAGCGTATCCAGCCAGGCTTCGGTTTCGTCGGGCTCCGGGGGTTTGCCGGCATCGGCGCTGGCCAACACCGCCCCGACCAGCAGGTCCGGATCGACTTCCAGAAACTCGACCAGCGCGCGTTGCGCGGCGGTGGGCTGTTTCATGCCGGCCGGCAAGGGCGGCTCCCGCTCATCCTCCTCCAGCTCGCCGGCGGTCACCGCCGCCAGCCAGCCGAGGTACAACCCGCGCCAGTCCCCGCGCAGCAACTCATCGCGCAGCGGTGTCAGGCGGGACATCCAGCCGCGCCCGTCGTCTTCTCCGCCGAACCGGTCGCTTTCCGATTCGCTCAAGCTCCAGTCAATCAACCAGTGTTTGCCAGCTTCCTTGATCACCAGAGCGTTTTCGGTGCCATACGCGGCGGCGATTTTGACATCCAGCGCGTCGCGCGGCACCCGCAGCGACAGATGACAGTGTCCCCAGTTGGCCAGGTAGACGTGGGCGTCGAAATAGCGCTTCATCAAGGTTTCGGGATTGCCCTTGAAGTCGCCAAAGTGATATTCGTTGATGAAACTCACCGTCGTGATCTGGGCGCGGGTGGACAGGGCGCGCAGTTCCTCCATGTCCTTGGCGCTCAACGGGCGGTCGATGGCCAGAAATTCGTAGTACTGGTATTCGCTCATGGGGAGGGTCCATTGTTGTCATTGTGGGTAATGTAGCAAATCTCGACCTTGGGCATTTCAGGCGGTAGGCACCCCCGCCGACCCGGATTCAGGAAACCCCGCGGCGGCCAGCAGATACAGGGCGACCGCGACCCCGACGACCGCGATGAAACCGAAGTGAATCGCCAGCACCGTGGCCAGCACCGCGCCCACCACCGAGGCGAAACCGTTCAGCGCCCAGGCCCAAGGCACCAGCGCCGGAGCGCGGGCCGCGAGCCGGGCCAGGCCCAGCGGAAACAGCATGCCCATGGCCCAGGCCAGCGGGGCGATCAGCAGCACCGACAGCCCGATCTTGATGTACTCCGCCAGCCCCATCAGGTGCCGGAACAGCGGCGGCAGCGCCAGGGCGTAGGACAGCGCCAGCCCGGCGATGACCAGCGCCGCCCAGCCCACGGCCCGCCGCGCCGTCCCCGCTGAGGCGAAGCGATTGGACCAGCGGCTCCCCAGCCCGGCGAACAGCAGGAAGGCGGTGAGCACCACGGCGATGGCGTACACGGGATGGCTGAGAAATAGAATGAATTTCTGGATGAACACGATTTCCACGAACATGAAGGCCAGGCCCAGCGCCGTGAAATAGAGCGCCACCCGCCCGACGCCGCGCCCGGCGGTCGGTTCCCGACGCCGGAACAGCCACAGCGGCAGGAGCGTCAGGGCGAAGCTGGCGACCAGCGCCTGGACCAGCGTGGCGATCACCACCGGGTAACCCCAATCCAGCAGCGCCAGCCCGCCCCGGTCCTTCAGGGTCAGCACTTCCGGCAGTGTCTCCCAGCGGAAAAAGTGGAAGAAGTACGGGCGATCGTCGGTCGCCGGGCGGATGGCGAATTTGTAGCGGTCCACGAACGCCGCCCGTTCCGGGGAAAGCAGCGCCGCCGCGCCTTCGTAAAAATGCGGCCGGTCGAGGCGGTTATACCGATTCGCGGCCTCGGGCGACATCCCAGGATGCCAGACCAAATCGAAAGCGCGGGCGGCGGCAAACGTCTGAAGGGCCGCGATCTCCCCGGTGGTGAAGGGTTCGTTCTTCACCAGCAGGGTCGCGGTGTTCCAGCCCCGGATCATGACCAGCCGCGCGCCCGGATCGTCCGCGCCGTTGGCTTCCAGGGCCGCGAGCGCCGTCCCGAACAGCTTGAGGGCATCTCGGGGCGGCAGGGTCACCCAGCGGGTGATCGCCAGCATCCCGTCGGGGTTCAGGCGATTCAGATAGGCTTGCAAGGCTTCCACGGTGTAAAGATAGCTTTCCGCCAGCCCGTGCAGCCCGGCGGCAGCGGTGGCAAAGGCGTCCAGCAGGGCGACCTGGATCAGATCGAAGCGCTGGTCGGTGGCCTCGACGAAGCCGCGCGCCTCGCCGAGATGCGCGCGCACTCCCGGCAGACTGTAGGGGCGGCCGGAGAACGCGCCGAACTGCTCTTGCACCAATTTCACCACCTGGGGATTCAGCTCCACCGCGTCCACACGCCGAGCGCCGAGCGCCAGCGCTTGCAGGATGTCGGCCCCGCCGCCCGCCCCCAGGATCAGGGTCGCCGGTCGTTCCAGCAGGTGATAGGGCAGCGCCGAGGTCAGGAAGTCCAGATAGGCCAGCGGTTCCCAGCGGCCGTCGAATTGGTTGATTGCGCTCAAGCCGTCGCCATCGGTGAACAGCGCCAGTTGCGGCGGCGGTTCGGTGGTGGCCAGGAGACTCAGGCCCGGCGCGTGCCGGAAAGGGATCTCCCGGTTCTCAACCACGGTCACCACGCCGAGCGGGCTGGAGGTTTCGGCCACGACGCGGGCGCCCATGACGTTCAGGGTCTGGGACAGTTCCTTGTAGGGCGAGGGTTTCAGGGCGATCCAGGACGCCGGCAAGGCGAGGAGGACGGCCGCGGTCACGGCCAGCCCGACCGCGGTTCGGCGCGCCGCGCCGCGCCAGGCGACCAGCGCCCCAGCGGCCAGCCCGATCAGAGCGATGAGTTGTAGCGCGGTTTCCGGCCGCACCGTCAGCAGCAGGATCACCACCCCCAGGCCGCCGGCCGCCGCGCCCAGGATGTCGGCGGCGTAGAGGCGGGGGATATGGGCAGGGAACTGGGTGAAACTCAGACACAGGGCGACGGCGGCGCAGAAAAAGGGGACCAGCAACAGCAGATAGATCAGGGCCAGCCGGCCCAGTTGGCGGGGGTCCCAGAGGATTTCCAAGGCGTTGAACCCGGTCTGCTGGGCGGCCAGGAACGCCAGCAGCGCCGTCGCGCCGAACAGGCCGGCGGCGGTGGCGAAGGCGGCGGTGAAGTGCGCCCGCAGCGGATTCTGAGCCAGGGTCACCATCGCGCCGGCCGCCCCGTAGCCCAACAGCGCCACGCTGATCATCATGTAGGCGAAATGATGCCACTGAATGATCGAAAACAGCCGCATCAGCAGGATTTCGTAAGCCAGGGCGGCGGCGGACAGCAGGGCGATGGCCGGATAGGGCGGTCGGAGCGGTGTAGTGTTTGAGTCGGACATGGCGCGCCCGACGCTCAGGACGGTCCGCCGGTCAACGGCACGAAGCGCACCGGCAGAATCTGCTGGGTGGTGAGGCTTCCGTCCTCTTGTTTTTCCACCAGCAGCAGGTGTTGGGTGAGGAACCGCGCGCCCACCGGGATCACCATGCGCCCGCCGGGTTTGAGTTGGGCGATCAGCGGCGGCGGGACGTGGCTGGCGGCGGCGGTGACCATGATGGCGTCGAAGGGTCCCGCGTCTTCCCAGCCGTAATAACCGTCGCCGACCCGGGTCTGGACGTTGGCGTAATCCAAGTCTTCCAGGACCTTTGTGGCCTGGACCGCCAGCGGTTCGATGATTTCGATGGTGTAGACCTGCTCGACCAACTCGGCCAGCACCGCCGCTTGATAACCCGAACCGGTGCCGATCTCCAGAACCTTGTGTTCCGGTTGGGGCTGAATCAAATCGGTCATCAGGGCGACGATGTAGGGTTGAGAGATGGTCTGGCCATGCCCGATCGGCAGGGGTCGGTTGGCGTAGGCGTGGGGAATCTGCGCGGCGGGCACGAAGCGATGGCGCGGCGTCCGCTCGAGCGCGGCCATCACTTGGGGATCGAATTCGCGCCGGCCGGTTTCGACAGCGGTCTGCCGGGCGAGGGCGGCGATTTCCGCGCTCAACTGCTGACGGCGCTCGGCGAACTCATCGGCGAGGACGCCGCCGGTCGCGCCCAGCCATAGCAGGAGGCCGATCAGGGGGGCAAAGTGCATCATGTTCTCCCGTGGCTTTGAATATTATGCATTGGACTGAACGGTCGCCGGGCCGATTTCCTCTCGCTCGGCGCGCGGTTCGGTGCTGAACTATAAACCATGTCTTTCTGATGGAATCAAAGCGGGATGGTTTCCGGCTTTTTTTCTCAACCCCGTGAGGTCGTGACCGATGAACCGAACCCGATGGCTGTATTCGCTCGGCATCCTGCTGCTGTTCGCCGCGCCGCTGGAAGTGTTGGCCCGCATCAAACTGACCACTCTGCCGGTGCGCGAGCGGGTGGAGATCCAGCTCGATCATGCCCGGATCGCCCTGGTCGAGGAAGAGCGCATCGTACCCCTCGTTAAGGGCGTCAACCAGGTGGATTTCTCCTGGGCCAACACCCGCATCGACCCCGATACCCTGGTGCTGCGCATCCTCCCGTCGCCCGCCGAGCAACCGTTGGAGGCCAAGGTCTTGTCGGTCAGCTATCCGCCCAACGAGAACGCCTTGGTCTGGGCGGTCGCCGCGCCCGAGTCCGGGGCGGTGCGGGTGCGCATCAGCTATGTGCTGGGTGGGCTGAGCAAGGATTTTCATTACCGGGCGGTGGCCGACCGTGCCGAGAAGACTCTGAATCTGGCGCAACTGCTGCGCGTCAACAACCACGCCAACGAAGCGTATGACAGCGCCGAATTCTGGGCCGGGGTCGGCGAGCGCTTCACCCGGTCGCTGGGTTTGAGCGAAACCCGAGAGGTGTCCTTGAACCGCTTCGCCGCCGTGCCGGTGCGCAAGACCTATACCATCGACCCGGTGGCGTTCGGCTATCTGGACCGCGCCAAGGACCAACTCAACGTACCGATGCACTACGTGATCGAGAATGCCGGCGGCGATCTCGGTCAGGACCCGCTGCCAGCCGGCAAGGCGCGGATTTTCCAGGACGACGGTCAGGGCGGCACCGCGTTTCTGGGCGAGGATCGCGGCGCGTTCACTCCGCCCGACGACGAACTCAGGCTCTATCTCGGTCTGGCCCGCGACATCGCGGTGCGGCGCACCGTGGATCGTAACGACCGTCAGCGCATCGCCGGCAATCTCTATCGCCACGATGTGACGCTGAAATACGAGATCGAGAATTTCAAGGACGAGCCGGTGACGTTGGACATCAGCGAGAGCGTCCGCCAGATCCGCGATCAGATTCGCGGCAACAACGGTCGCGACCCGGAATGGCAGTTGGGCGACGGCACCTTGCGCGATCCCGATCCCGAGAAGAGCGACGCCGACAAGCTGCTGTTTCGCGTCGAGTTGCCCGCCCGTCCCGTCGACGGTCCGGCGCCAAAGCAGATTCACACCCTGCGACTGACCCTGAATAACGAATGGTGAACGCCATGGCCTCGAACAAAAACCTGAAGCGAATGGCCTGGCTGGGCTGCGGGCTGGGATTGCTGCTGTTGCCGCTGGCGCTGGCGGCCAGCAACCTGAACCTGGCCACCGTGCCCGAGCGGCAAACCGTGCAACTGACCATCTACAACTCCGAGGATTTGACCCTGGTGCGGGAAAGCCGGGTGCTGAGCTTCAAGCAGGGCGTCAATCCATTGCAATTCTCCTGGGCCAACACTCTGATCGATCCGACCTCGGTGGAATTGACCTTCCGCGAACCCGGGGTCGCGCTGCACGTGCTCGACACGACCTTTCCGCACGACCGGCCGCAAACCCTGTTCTGGAACGTCCAGAGCGACGCCGACCGCGAGGCGGTCATCGAAATCAGCTACTTCACCTCCGGCATCACTTGGGAGGCGGATTATCTGGCCATCGCCGCGTCCGACGAGAAAACGCTGCGGCTGGAAAGCTTCGTGCGGGTGCGCAACCAGTCCGGCGAGGATTACGAGAACGCTCAGGTGCGACTGGTGGTGGGCACGATCAATCTGGTGGAGAAAATCGCCGAACTGGCCCGGTTGCCGGTCGGGCGGGTGGACGAACTCAAGCGCGAGGACTATCGGGAGCTGCGTCAGCGCGCCGCTCGCCAGATGATGGCACCGCCCGCGCCGGCGATGATGGATGAATTGTTGGCGGTGGGCGCGATGGAGGTGGCCGCACCCAAGGAAGTGATCAAGGAAGGCTTGAGCGAGTATTTCATCTATACCATCGAAGGGACCGAGACCGTGCCGAACGGCTGGGCCAAGCGCCTGCGCAGCTTCGAGGCGGACCCTGTGCCGATGACCGTCGAGTACCGTTACCGGCCGCGCGAGTACGGCGACCAACTGGTGCGGCTCTACCTGCTACGCAATGACGCGGCGTCCACGCTGGGCGATACGCCGCTGCCGGACGGCACGATCCAGATCTTCCGCGCCAACGACCGCAATGGGTTGAGCTATCTGACCCGTCAGCCCCTCAAGTACGTCCCCATCGGCGACAAGATCGAACTCAATCTCGGCCCCGATCCGCTGGTGGTGTTCGAGTTGGTCAAGCGCCAGGTTTACCGCGACAACCTGTGGTTTCAGGTCCGGGGCGGCGATCTCTACCACAAGCTGGGCGACCGGGGTCTGAGGCTGGAACTGGACAGTCGGGTGGCCGGCTGGGACGAACATACGGTCTACCAGCAGCGGATTCGCAACTACGGTCGCCAGCCGATCGAGGCGCAGATCCGCCGCGAATTTCCGGGCGACATCGTCTTCCGCAGCCGCTTGAATCCGACCTTGCACGATTTCCAGACCGTCCAGTTCGAGACCGAAGTACCCGCCGGTGGCAAGGCGGAGCTGGATTACGAACTCATCGCCCGCATGGGCTACAACCAGAAGCAGAACCGGGTGGAGTTGCAGGCCGGGGAGGTGGGCCGCTGAGAGTGGAATTCCGTATCCGCGCGGTCCTTCCTTGAAAAGCGAGGTCAGGGGGATTGCGCGGCTACGCCACCACCCGCCAGACCACGCGCTCCAAGCCCATGCCCACCACGGCGAACGAGCGCAGGTCGGTCAACCCATATCGTTCCCGTAACGCCGCGCCATAGCGCCGGGCCTGCGCCTCGGCCTCGTTCAATTTCGCCGCGACCACCGGTAAGGCGATCAACTCCTCTCGCGTCTTTTCCCGCGTCTGCTCTCCCGTCAACCCCAGGTCTTTCAGGCTCAGATACTTGAACTCCAGCAACAGATCGAGGGCCTGAAACCGCCGCATGTCCGGCCGCACGATCAGGCTCAAGTCCACATAGCCATGATCGACCTCGGTTTCCGAGACCATCATATAGAGCCGGTCGTCGAACAACAGGGTCAGAAAGGCGATCTTGACCAGGAGCTCGTTGGTCCAGCGGTAATCCCGATTCGAGAGCACCGGCAAATAGTGCCGTTCGACGAACGCGCACAAGGGAGCCAAATCGCCCTTGAGATAGACCGTTTCAGCGACCTGCCGGATGGTTTCGCGGTCTTCGTAGGCGGGCAACCACAGCTCCCGCAACCGTTCCACGTACAACGATCGGGCAACCAGGTTCGGGATATTCAGGATCGCTCGGCCGAGGACGCCCTGCCCGGTCAGAGTCAACACCCCAAAGTAATAAAGCAGGGAGGCCATGAACGGTTGATCCTTGACGGCGGTCAGGACGTCCGCCACGCCGAAGCGCTGGGCCAGTTGGGGAATGGTGATTCCTTCTTCGCCATCGAGCGCCTGAATCAGCAGGTCTTCCCCATGCGGCAGTTGGGCGATATAGGCCAGTTTGCCGCGATCCATCGCCAGATTTTCGTCCAACAGTCGGCGCGGATACTCCCCCTCCGTCTGCAAGGCTTTCAGAAAATAGAGACTCAGGGTCGGGTTGTAGAGACGTTCCCCACCGTCCTCCCTGAAGCAATAACCGTTATAGAAGGTGCGCATGATCTCCAGGGCATCCGCCGCCGACCAAGGGCCATCCTCGGCGGCCAGGCGTTCCAGAACCGTCGCGATTTCCGCTTCCGTAAAACCACAGAGATCGTTGAATGCGGCCTTGAGGTAGATGCTCTCGCCCACGTTATAGCCGCTGGTGATATCGCTGAGAGCCACCGGCGAGACGCCGGTGATGAACACCCGGTCGACCCCTCGTCCGCCCGCCGCCGCCTTGACCGCCTTGAAGACGGTTTTCAGCAGTCCTTCGCCATAGAGCAGCGCCTCGTAGTACGCCGGCTTGCGTCCGGCCATCAGGACGTCGTTGGCGAAGTTGTCGTATTCGTCGATCAGCAGGTAGATCTTGCGACCGGCCGCTCGGGTGGCGATCAGGACCGACTCCAGCGAGGAGAGGGCGTTATCGGGGTGCAGGGCGATGGGCAAGGGGAGGTCGGCGGCGTAATTCGCGGCGAATTCGGCCATGCGGTCGTTGAGATGCTGATGCAGCGCCGCTTCGATCTCCTTCAATTCGCCCTGGGCTTTCACCAGGGAGAAATCCCACTTCATCACGAAATATTGATTGCGCAGCGGCGTGGGATTCCGACCGATGGCGAGACGACCGAACAGCGCCTCAAATTGCGCGGTCCGGTTGACGTCGTAATAGTGCTCCAGCATCGACAGCAGCAGGCTTTTGCCGAAGCGGCGCGGGCGGATGAAGATCAGTTGCCGGCCGGCGTCCTCCAGTCGCGGAATCCGGTCGGTGCGATCCTGGTAGAAGTAGCCCTCCTGGATCAGGGTGGCGAAGTCGCTGAGGCCGTAGGGGAATTTCATGGCGCGGTCGGCTCTCTTGTGTATCAAAGAATCTCGTGTGGACTTAACGCAACACCAGATTCAATTCCGCCCGACCGCGCACGATGCCGAGCAGCAGAGCATCGCGGCCGGCGGCGGCCCGGCGCAACTCGGCGGTGCTGGAAATCGCCCGGTGATTGATGGCGGTGATCACATCGTTCGGGCGCAGACCCGCCCGGGCCGCCGGGCTGCCCGAGGCAACCTGCGCGACTCGCACGCCCTGCACCCGGCCCGCCAGCGGCGAACCGGGACCGATGTCTTCAAAGCTGGCACCGGCCAGACGCGGGTTGATCGCATCGCCTTCGGCCGTGGCCGGGACGTACTCGCCGACCCTGGCGTCGATCGTCAGCGGTTTGCCGTCGCGCAGAATGTCCAGGCGCACCGACGCGCCCACCTCCAAGAGTCCGACGGCGTTGCGCAACGCGCTGCCGTCGCGGATCGGTCGATCATTGACCCGCAGCACGACGTCGCCTTCCCGCAGGCCGGCGCGGGCGGCGGTGGAGCGGGGCATGACCTGGGCGATGACCGCGCCGCCCTGCTGCACGGGAATGTTGAAGGCGCTCGCCAGCTCCGGCGTGAGATCCTGCACCGATACACCCAACTGGCCGCGCCGCACCGCGCCGTGCTCGACGATCTGTTCCATCAGTCGCGACACCATGTTGCTGGGAATGGCGAAACCGATGCCGACGTTGCCGCCGCCGGGCGCGATGATCGCGGTGTTGATCCCGACCAGTTCGCCGCGCAGGTTGACCAGCGCTCCGCCGGAATTGCCGGGATTGATCGACGCATCGGTCTGAATGAAATCCTCATAACCTTGAATGCCCAACCCGGTGCGGCCCAAGGCGCTGACGATGCCGGAGGTGACGGTCTGGCCCAAACCGAACGGGTTGCCGATGGCGACCACGAAGTCGCCGACCCGCAGGCGGTCGGAATCGGCCAGCGGCAGAGCGGTCAGGTTTTCGCCGGGAACCCGGATCACCGCCACGTCGCTTTCCGGATCGGAACCGATCACCTGGGCTTCGAGCCGGCGGCCGTCGTTCAACGTGACCGTGATGGTGTCGGCGCCGTCGACGACATGGTGGTTGGTGATGACGAAACCCCGGCGCGCGTCCACCACCACCCCGGAGCCGACGCTCTGCGCCCGCCGCTCGCGCGGCTGGTCGGGGATGTTGAAGAAATGGCGGAAGAAGGGATCGTCCAACAGCGGGTTGCGCCGCAGCGCCACCCGGCTTTGGGTCGCGATGTTCACCACCGCCGGGGTGGCGCGTTCCAGCATGGGGGCCAGGGTCGGCAGCGGTTGGCCGTCCACGGCGGCGGGCAGGATGGCCTGGGCGGGGAAGGCCACGGCGACGGCGAGACAGAGCGCCAATAAAGCAGCGAGAGGTGAACGTGAAATGGTGATCATGATGCGGGGAAAACCTCTTCTAAATGCGGACCAGTGAGGGTGCCGAAATTAAATTCCCTTACTTCCAATGAGCGCGTGGATCGAAGGGGAGTTCCCGGGCCATGTGTTCGAACAGTTCGCGCGCTGCTTCGGTGTCGGCCGGCGGATTGACGATCCGCAACACCACGAACTGATCGCCGGGCGGTTGGCCGGGCAGGCCGCGACCGCGCAAGCGCAGTTGCTGGCCGTTGCGGGCGTTGGCCGGAATGTTGAGCGCGACCGCGCCGCCGGGCGTTGGAACCTCGACCTTGCAGCCCAGCGCCGCTTCCCAGGGGGTCAACGGCAGTTCCAGGGTGAGATCGCGGTTCTTGAGCTGATACAGCGGATGCGGCCGGATCGTCACTTCCAGATACAGATCGCCGCTGGGACCGCCACCGCCGCCGGCGCCGCCCTGCCCGGCCAGTCGGATCTTCTGGCCGGTGGTGACGCCGGCGGGAATCCTGACGTTTAGGGTGCGGGTGCGCGTGGTGACCCGGCCGTTGGCGTCCCGCTCCGGGATTTGCAGTTGCAGGGCGCGGTTGCCGCCCTGATAAGCCTCTTCCAGGCTGATTTCCAACGGCACGGTTTGACTCTGGCCGGGGCTTTGAAAACCCCGCCGACCGCCGAAACCGGGACCCGCGCCCGCGCCGCCCAGATTGCCGAACAGCGATTCGAAAAAGTCGCTGAAGTCGCGCCCGCTGAAACCCTCCGTGAAGGGCGAGCCACCTGGCCCGCTCGGCCCGCCCGGGCGGCCGCGCCAGCCGGGCGGCGGACGGAATTCCTGACCGGCCTGCCAGTTCTTGCCGAGCTGGTCGTAGGCGGCGCGCTTTTCGGGATCGCGCAGCACCTCGTAGGCTTCGGCCAGTTCCTTGAAGCGCTCCTCGGCCTGAGCTTCCTTGCTGACGTCGGGGTGATACTTGCGCGCCAGCCGGCGATAGGCTTTCTTGATATCTTCCATCGAGGCATCGCGGGCGACGCCGAGGATTTGATAGTAATCCTGATATTTCATGCCGGTTCCTGGCGGTTAAGAAGGACGACCGGCGGGGCGACCGCCGGCCGGGGTCGTTCAGCCCTCAATCTTAATGGTCCGCGACACGGTGCGCGTCAGTTTGGGAATACCGATTTCCAAGTTGGTGCAGGTGCCGCCAGGGGGCGCGAGGGCATGGATCGATCATGGCTTGGCCTCATGGAATAGTGAGGATGGGTGCTGTTTAGATAGGGCTGGCGCGCTGGATTTCAAGCGCCGCCGGCCCCGGGCGTTTTGCGAATTTCCCGCCGGTCTCGTCTCCCCCGTCCGCACGCCGGGCGTTTCGCCTACAATGCGCGCTTTCCACGCCATTCACTATCAAGTTCTCATGCCCACCCTTCGCTATATCCTGACCATCGCTTGCCCGGACCAGGTCGGCATCGTGGCGGCCGTGTCCAACGCGCTGGCCGTCCATCACGGTAACATCGTGGAATCCAGCCAGTTCAGCGATACCGAGTCCGGCCGTTTTTTTATGCGGTTGGTGTTCGACCTGGATGAAATCAGTCAGCCGGCGCTGCTGGAACATTTCGCGCCCCTGGCGCGCCAGTTCGAGATGGACTGGCATCTGTACGACCCGCGTTCGTTGCTCCGGGTGCTGATCCTGGTCTCCAAGGCCGATCACTGTCTGAACGATCTGCTGTACCGGCACCGCACCGGGGCGTTGCCGATGACGATTACCGCCATCGTATCCAATCATCGCGAACTGGCGCATCTGGCGGAGTGGCATGCGATTCCCTACCACCATCTGCCGGTGACGGCGGCGACCAAGCCAGAACAGGAGCGGCAAATTCTGGAGCTGGTCGAGCGGACCGGGACCGAGCTGGTGGTGCTGGCCCGCTACATGCAAATTCTGTCGCCGGAATTGTGCCAGGCGCTGGCCGGGCGGGCGATCAACATTCACCATTCCTTCCTGCCCGGCTTCAAGGGCGCGAAACCCTATCACCAGGCGCATACCCGCGGGGTGAAGCTGATCGGTGCCACCGCGCATTTCGTGACCGCGAATCTGGATGAAGGACCGATCATCGAGCAGGAAGTGGAGCGGGTGGACCACGCGCATACGCCGGAGCGGTTGGCGGCGGTGGGCCGCGACATCGAGAACATCGTGCTGGCGCGGGCGATGCATTATTACCTGGAGCGGCGGGTGTTTCTGGACGGTGCCAAGACGGTGGTGCTGCGGTAGACCGTACCTTCTCCCATTTGCCTGGAACGCCATGGATTCCTCCTCCACCCTCTTGCTCACCGCCTTCCTGATCGGGGTGACGGGCGGAGTGCATTGTTTCGGCATGTGCGGCGGCATCGTGGGCGCCTTGACCCTGGGGTTGCCATCGGGACCGGGGCATCCGCTGTGGACCCGGCTGCCGTATCTGCTGGCGTATAACGTCGGTCGCATCGCCAGCTACGTCGTCGCCGGGGCGCTGGCCGGGGGCGTGGGGGCGTGGGCGGCGCATTTACTGGCCGTGCATCAGGCCCAACTGGCGCTGCAAATCTTCGCTGGCCTGTTCATGATCCTGCTGGGCGGCTATCTGGCCGGCTGGTGGCTGATCCTCAATCGCGTGGAGCAGGCCGGCGGCGTCCTGTGGCGGCGGATCGAGCCCTTGGGCCGCCGGTTGTTGCCGGTGCGCACCCCGGCTCGGGCGCTGGGCATCGGGCTGGTCTGGGGGTGGCTGCCGTGCGGGCTGGTCTACAGCGT
>REEE01000288.1 GCA_007695245.1 Candidatus Competibacteraceae bacterium
CCCAGAAACCGCCGGTCAGCCGCCACGGACCGCCGGACAGGGCGCGGGCTTCGGTTGCTTCCCATTGGCCGATAGTACCGGACAGGGTCCATTCGCCGCCGGTGGCCTCGATCACGCCGCCGCTGGCGATGGCCCATTGTGTGATTTCGAATTCGGCGCTAACCGGGCTTGTGGCCAGCGCGAGGACCAGCGCCAGCGGCGCAGCGGGGGCGAGGTGTCGGGTGCTGAGCTTCACGGCTACTCTCCTGATCGAATCGGGCACAAGCATCATGGCATCTTTACTCTTAAAACGGAAATCCGACCGAAAACCGGTCATCGATCGCTGCCGGCGACCGCGGGCGCCGAGTCGAGGAGCAATGCCTCCAGCGCCGCCAGCCGCTCGCGGAGGCCTTCGTTCTCACGCTCACGCTCCTCCATCACCGCCAGGCGGCGTTCCAGTTCGCGCACCTGGCCGGACTTCACCGTCAGCACGGCAACTGCGGCGCGCAGCTCGGCGTTTTCCTGGGCCAGGTCTTGCTGGGCGGACTTCAGCGCTGCGTTTTCTGCGGCCAGACGCTGGTGATCGCTTTGCAGCGCGGCGAAGCGTTCGGCGTTGGCGGCGGTTTGTTCCTGGAAGCCGGCAATCAGCAGGGGACCCAGGCGGTTGTACTCCACGCCCTCGACCTGGCCTTCGTTGTTGTAGGTCACGATCTCCGGCAGGACGGCGGCCACTTCTTCGGCCACCAGGCCGATATCGGTCTGGCCCTCATCGGTCCAGCGAAAGCGCACGGCGGTGAGGGCGGCGATCAGTTCGCTGCTCGAGCCCAGGGGCGTGATGTCCGACTTGTATCGCTCGCTGGATGAGCAATTGCTGAGCTCGCCGGCGGCGGTCCTGCAAACTGTCGTGACGCCACTGCCGAAAGCCCCGACGAACAGCCGGCCGGAAAGAATGGTGTTGGTCGGGCTTACGCTCATGACCGTGTTCCCGCTGCTGTCCTGGACGCGCAGCGGGGTGGTTTGGTCGGCGCTGGCCCGGACGGTCAGGGCGGCCGACGGTGCATTGGTGTTGATCCCCATGCCGCCACGGGAACGGATCAGGAACTGGTTGGAGCCGGTGGAGACGAAGTCGGCGTTGGTGCTGTCGGCCCAGACGAAGGTGCCCTGATCGCCGTTGACATTGGTTGGGTCGCTGACGCCGATGCACCCTTGGTCAGGCAAAGCCAAGAGACTACGTGGGCGCACTTTAGCCCTTCGCCCCCCGGCCCAGGAGTACGAACCACCGGCGCAGTTTCTCGCTCCGCCACCGACAGTGCTGATTAAGCCGAGAGCCAAGTTTTCTAGTCCCCCACCAACTACGCTTCTGACCCCTCTCGCGATATTGCCTTCACCGCCGCCAATGGCAGATGCATAGCCAGCAGCAAGGTTGCTTCCTCCTCCACCAACAGATGCGAGCGCATTTGAAACATCCGCACCTGCCTGATTGTCCCAGCCGCCGCTTACCGTACCAAAATGGCCTACAACCCGATTGGGCGCAGGATCAGAAAAAGGCGTAGGCATGTCGGGGTCAGCGCCAACCGGCACACCCCCTCCCGCAATGGTTGCTCCTTTGGTTCCGGATGTCACGAGGTTGGCACGGCTACCCGCGACCACGTTGGCCGTGATTGGCAGGCCATTGAACAGGATTTCTGATGGCTCTATCCGCAGCGCGCGCGCATTGGCTACACGTACCTCCAGCGCTTCGGCGTCAACCGTGCCGATGAAGTCGCGCCTGGGATCGGTGCCGGCATTGCCGTCAAGGCGCCAGCCGTCAGCGGCCGGCTCCCCCGGTGGACCCTGAGGTCCTTCCGGTCCCTGGGGCCCGACTGGTCCTTGCGGGCCGGCGGGTCCTGCGGCGCCGGTTTCACCTTGCGGCCCGGCGGGTCCCTGAGGCCCGGTATCACCAGTCGGCCCGGCAGGTCCCTCAGGTCCGGTCGCGCCTGGTGGTCCCTGCGGTCCTTCCGGTCCCTCTGGCCCGGTATCGCCGGGCGGGCCCTCATTGCCGGCCAGGGCAAACAGCGCCACCGGGCTGGCGCCGACGCGCTGGCGCGGGCTCAAGGTACTGCCGCCGACGCGGATTTGCAGATAACGCGGCTGACCGTCGAATACGCCTGGCCCGAAGTCCAACTCGACCTGGAACTGACCCTGCGATATCTGGACATCGTTGACGATCGCCACCGGCGCGACCTCGTTGCCGCCGATGGGCGCGTCGAACAGGTGGAACTGCATGTCCTGGGTGCCGGAAAACGGCGCGCCCGACTGCTCTAGTTGGCCCTGGTAGGTGATGGGGTTGGCCAGCGCCGGCCCGGTCGCCAGCGCCAGAAGCAAAATGACTGAAACAATGCCACGCATATCCGATGTCTCCCGAAAAAAGGACGTTGCTGGCGCCAATCCCGCCGGAATGACGCTTCACTACCTTTATTCGCAAAAACTCCGGGAACCCGGCCACATTGGGCCGCGTTTTTTTCAGGCCGTCTTGCCGTCGACCCCCAGCCGCTTGTGCATGATCGGCGAGGTGGTGGTGTACTGCAGGAACTGGCGCTGTTCGGGGTGCAGGTATTTCTGCACGGCAAAGGCGGCCAGGGCGGCTTCGTGGAAGCCGGACAGGATCAGTTTTTTCTTGCCGG